>CAYWNY010000009.1:0-48063 GCA_964459765.1 uncultured Hyphomicrobiales bacterium
GACCGTATAACGGTTTAGCAAACCGCCGCCTTCAGCCACTCGGCCACCTCTCCGGCTTGTCGGTATGACTAGGCGCAGCCGTTCCGACGCGCAAGTGTCGAACCGGACCCCACCACCGACAGCACGCAGCACAATGGCGCAACTACCTTTGCTATCCTATGTCAAGAACAGGGAAATGAAGAGGTCGGCATGAAATTCGGCATCGGCCAGCCCGTGCGGCGGTATGAAGATTTGCGCCTGATCACCGGCCACGGCCGCTATACGGACGACGTTACGCTCCCGCACGCCGCCCACGCCTTCGTGCTGCGGTCGCCGGTGGCGCATGCCAACATCAAGCGCATCGATGTGGCGGCGGCGCGCCGCCTGCCTGGCGTCCTGTTCGTGGCCGCCGGCGACGATGTTTCAGCCGAGGGGCTCGGCGATCTCGGCTGTCTCGCGGCGCTCAACAATCGCGACGGCACGCCGCGCCATGATACGCCGCGTCCGGTGCTGGCGCAGGGCAAGGTGCGTTATGTCGGTCAGCCGGTCGCCGTCGCAGTCGCCGAAACGCTCAATGCGGCGCGCGATGGCGCCGAAGCGATCGAGATCGAGTACCAGCCGCTGCCGGTCGTGACCGAAGCCAGGGACGCGCTTGAGCCCGGCGCCGCGCAGCTCTTCGACCACATCGCCGGCAATCTCGTCTTCGACTGGGACAACGACCTCGGCGACGCCAAGGCGACCGAAGCCGCCTTTGCCACGGCCGCGCACATAGTCACCCTCGAACTCGTCAACAACCGGGTGGTCGCCAACTCGATGGAGCCGCGCAACGCGCTTGCCGACTTCGAACCGGCGACGGGCCGCTCGATCCTCTACACCGCGTCACAGGGGCCGCATTTCGTGCGCGACCCGCTCGCCGAAATGATCCTGAAGATGCCGAAGGACAAGCTGCGCGTCATCACGCCCAATGTCGGCGGCGGCTTCGGCATGAAAGCTTTTCCCTATCCCGAGCACGCTCTGGTCGTTTGGGCGAGCCGCAAGCTTGGGCGTCCGGTCAAATGGCAGGAAGACCGCTCGGAAGGTTTCGTCTCGGATAACCAGGGTCGCGACCACACCACCCACGTGGAACTTGCGCTCGACAAGTCCGGCCGTTTCCTTGGACTGCGGGTTTCGATCCTGGCCAATCTCGGCGCTTACTTGTCGCCGTTTGGCGCGTTCGTACCGACGCGGTCAACTGATCTCGTTTCCGGCCTGTATGCCATCGGCGCCATTCATGTGAACGTCAAAGGCGTTTGCACCAACACCGTGCCGGTGTGCGCCTATCGCGGCGCCGGACGGCCGGAAGCCGCCTACCTCCTGGAACGCATCGTCGACGCGGCCGCACGCCAACTCAAGATGAGCCCGGATGCGATCCGGCGCGTGAATTTCGTGCCGCCTTCGGCCATGCCCTACACCTCGGTGACACACCTGGTGCTCGATTCCGGTGAGTTCGAGGCGGTGATGGACCGCTGCATGGCGGCGGCCGAATGGGCGTCTTTCGCCAAGCGGCGCACAGAGAGCGAGCGCGCCGGCAAGCTGCGCGGCATCGGCATGGCGACCTATACAGAGCGCTGCGGCGGTGGCTTTCCCGAGACCGCATCGATCGAGTTCAAAGACGAGCAGGTCGAGCTGGTCATGGGCAACCAGGAATACGGCACGGGTCTTCACACCGCGTACAAACAGATCGTTTCCGATCAGCTCGGCATCGATGCAGATCGCATCGACGTCATCATGGGCGATACCGACCGCACGCCGTCGGGACTGACCGGCGGCTCGCGCGCGATCGCTGTCGGCGGCGCGGCGCTCTATGAGGCCGGCCGCACGATTATCGGCAAGGGCATGCAGCTGGCCTCGCATCTCCTGGAAGTATCCGCGAAAGACATCAGTTTCGCGGACGGCGTGTTCTCGGTTCCCGGCACGGACCTGCGCATCGATTTGTTGGAGCTTGCCAAGGTAGCGCGCGATCCGGCGAAATTGCCGCCCGGTATGGCGGCGGGACTAGATACGACGCACCAGCGAGTGCCGCCGGCGCAAACGTTCCCGAACGGCTGCCATGTCGTTGAGGTCGAGATCGATCCGGAGACCGGCACCGTGGCGATCGAGCGTTACACTATCGTCGACGACTTCGGCCGCACCATCAATCCGCTGCTGCTTGAGGGCCAGGTGCACGGCGGCATCGTTCAAGGCATCGGCCAGGCGCTGCTCGAGCACGCGGTCTACGATCCGGACAGCGGGCAACTCCTCGCCGGCTCATTCATGGATTACGCCATGCCGCGCGCCGGCGACGTCCCGGCTTTCGCGTTTTCGACCCACAACGTGCCGTCGACTTCCAATCCGTTCGGCGTCAAGGGCGCCGGCGAAGCAGGCTCTGTCGGCGCGCCACCCGCGGTCATCAATGCCATCGTAGATGCGCTCTATCACCGCGCCGGCATACGCCACGTCGATATGCCGGCGACCCCGCCTCAGGTGTGGGAGTTGCTCAACGGCAAAGGCAACGGCGCGAAAGCGGCCGTTGCCGCCGGTTAGCGCACGATCCGGAAACGTGGATACCGGTTTTCCGAAAAGATCATGCGCCAACGATGAATCTAGACCATGATCCGATTAAACCTGATTGGATCGTGGCCTAGGCCGCGAGCGCCGGCGCCGGCATGGCCACCGGTGCGCTGGCCTTGAGCCAATCGCGCGCGGCGCGTTGCGCCACCGCGATCTCACCGTCCGACATCTGATCGGCGACTTCGCGCCGCAGCCGGATGGCTTCGCGGTTGCCCTTCATCGCCGCGAGATTGAACCACTTGTGCGCGGAGACGAGATCGACCGGCACGTCGCGGCCGACCGAATACATCATGCCGAGTTCGAATAGCATGTCGCCGGCGGCCGGCCCCTCGCCGAGCGGCGCCATGCTTGCGTCGAGAATTTCGAAACGAGCCATCGTGCAATCCCCTGTCCTTCGCCTGATGACGTTTGTCGTCGTTCGTAGTCGCCGGCGTTGCCGACGATATGGCGATAATCAGCAGAAGATTTGAACGGTGGTTTAAGTATCGCGATGAATCAAAACTGAATGCGTCGCGAGAAACGATGCGCAAGACGCAAGGTCGCGTTAAGCAACGAATGCCGCCGACACGGATTTCGCCAGGTTCTATGCTGGCAAGCGCGCGAAATTTTCACAGTCGGGCGAGTTTGCAATGCCGGCCTCGTAAGTTATCCTTTTACCTTGAAAAGCCAGCAATGTTTCGGGAGGGGCCATGAAGCTTGTCCGCACGACTGCAATCGTCGCCGCGTCGGCATTCGCGCTCGCGCTCATGGTGATCGGACCGGCGCGCGCCGCCGATCCGCTCGGCACGTGGTTGACGGGAGATAAAAAGGGCAAGGTCAAGATCGTCAATTGCGACAGCGCCATCTGCGGCACATTGGTGTGGCTCGCCGAGCCCAACGATCCCGACACCGGGGCGCCGAAGACCGACAAGAACAATTCCAATGCGAGCTTGCAGAGCCGGCCGCTCCTTGGCATCCTGATCGTTCTCAATATGGCGCCCGCAGGGGGCGATAAATGGGAAGGCAAGGTTTACAATTCACGCGACGGCGGAACCTACACCGGTTCCTTCACCATGACCGGCCCCAACAGCGCCAATCTCAAAGGATGCGTCGCCGGCGGATTGATCTGCAAGACCGAGTCCTGGACGCGGTCGAATTGACGCACTCTCCGCTCATTCCCGCCTAAGCGGGAATCCAGAACTGGGTCCCGGCGCCCGCGGGGACGAGCGGCGAAGCCTACCGCGCCGTCTGCCCGAACAACGTCGCACGCACTTTGGGATCGTGCATGTCGACCTTCGACGCCGCTTCGACGCGGATGGCGAAGGCGCGCTTGACCGCCGGCCGCGCCCGTACCGCTTCGAACCAGCGTTTGAGATGCGGGAAATCGCCGAGGTTCTGTCCCATGCGCTCGGCGAGCCGCACCCAGCCGACGCACGCCATGTCGGCGATGGAATAGCGGCCGGCAAGAAATTCGTGGCGCGCCAGCCGCGTATTCATCACGCCGAACAGACGATTGACCTCGTTGGTATAGCGATCGATGCCGTAGGCGATCTTCTCCGGCGCGTAGTTGCGGAAGTGATTGGCCTGTCCGGCCATCGGCCCGAGACCGCCCATTTGCCAGAACAGCCATTCCTCGACGGCGACGCGCGCGCGTTCGTCGCGCGGATAGAATTTGCCGGTTTTGCGGCCGAGATATTGCAGGATGGCGCCGGATTCAAAGACCGAGATCGCTTTGCCGCCGGGACCGTCTGGGTCGACGATCGCCGGTATGCGGTTGTTCGGCGAGATGGCGAGAAAGTGCGGCGCGAACTGGTCGCCTTTTGAAATGTCGATCGGGCGCACCTCGTAAGGCAGGCGCGCCTCCTCGAGCATGATCGAAATCTTCCAGCCGTTCGGCGTCGGCCAGTAATAAAGCTCGATCGGTCGCACGCGCCGCGCCGTCCGTTTGACGGTTTTGGTTTTGGGCTTTGCTTTGGCCGCCCGGTTGGTCTTCGCTTTGAGCTTCGCGGATTTGCCCATGCGCAACCCATCTCCCAAGAAAAACGGCGTCGCAGACCAAGCCACGACGCCGACCAAAGTTAGTACGAGTCCTTGGGAGGAACTTACGACAAACTGAGGGCGTCGGCGAGAATCGAGAAGCTTAAAATCCGGCGGCGGAACCGCCACGGGAAGGTCCGGTTTCCCGTCCCTTCTCTCTACCGTCGCTTTCGCGAACGATTATGAGCTAAAGCCTCTGTCTCGCCGACGCCCTCCGTCGTTCACCTGAGCCGGCGCGTCGCGGGCGATTGATCCGCCCCGACGTCAGCCGGCCCGTGTGACGCGATCTTCAACATAATGAGTCGCTGAAGATCATGGTAGCAAGGCTACTTTTTCTTCTTCTTCGCCTTCTTGACTACCTTTTTCGCCTTCGTCTTTCTCTTCTTCGCCATTGCTGCCCTCCTAGCTTTGAGTGGATGGCGACATCGGTACAGTGCAGTCGCGAATCGACGTGCACTACATTCCGATTACTACAGCAGGAAAAAAATAACAGTGACTCCACTTAATTTTGTGTGTAAGTGCCGCGCCCTGCCGCTGCGATGCAAACGCGACAGCGAGCGGCGGAAAATTGAATCGACACTGAATCGCTTTTCGATGCACGCCCGCGCAAAATTTTCTGCGCAGTGCGGAAGTGCCCATAAAATGCGGGTTTCCACGTCATTTGCTGCCGAGCGTTTCGCGTCGTCGTGCGCGTATCAAACGACGCGCGCGCGCGCTCTTCGCACGCGCGACAACGGTCGCGACGATGGATTCACCACGGTAAAATAATTTTGCGCCGTAAGGCTCAAAATGGCGCTTTGACGGCCGCTGCACAGCGCAAAACGCGCGAATCGGTCGCAAGTGATTCGCGGCAACGGCGTTCCGCGCGGCTCGGATTGGTGCGCCGCGGCATCTTGGCGTGCAAAAATTCGTATCGATTTGGTGCTGTGACCGGCGACGCGCAGGAAGTTTTGCGTCAGCGAAGACGAGAACCAGCCCGTCAGCTCGCGAGACGCTTCTTGAGGAGCTCGTTGACGGTTTGCGGGTTGGCTTTGCCGCCGGAAGCCTTCATCACCTGGCCGACAAACCAGCCAATCGCCTTCGGATTTGACTTCGCGTCGCCAACTTTGTCCGGATTCTTGGCGACGATGTCGTCGACGATGGCTTCCAGCGCCGAAACGTCGGTGACTTGCCGCAAGCCGCGGGCTTCGACGAGGACGCGCGGGTCGCCGCCCTCGCTCCAGACGATTTCGAACACATCCTTGGCGATCTTTCCGGAGATCGTGCCTTCGGCCATGAGGTCGAGGATGGTGCCAAGCTGCGCGGCGGACACCGGCGAGGCGGTAATGTCTTTGCCTTCCTTGTTCAACCGACCGAACAGTTCGTTGATCACCCAGTTCGCCGCGACTTTGGCGTCGCGACCCTGCGCGACCGCTTCGAAGAAGTCAGCGGTCTCGCGTTCGGTCACGAGAACGCCGGCGTCGTAGCCAGACAAGCCGAAGTCGCGCACGAAACGCGCGTGCTTGGCGTCCGGAAGTTCCGGCAATTGCGACTGAAGATCAGCGACGAGCGACGGCGACAGCTCGAGCGGCAGCAGATCCGGGTCGGGGAAGTAGCGGTAATCGTGCGCCTCCTCCTTGCTGCGCATCGACCGGGTTTCGCCCTTGTCCGGATCGAACAGCCGCGTCTCCTGCTCGATCGCGCCGCCGTCCTCACTGACGTCGATCTGGCGGCGCGCTTCGTACTCGATCGCCTGACCGATGAAGCGGATGGAATTGAGGTTCTTGATCTCACAGCGCGTGCCCAATGGTGCGCCGGGTTTGCGCACGGAGACATTCACGTCGGCGCGCAGATGCCCTTTCTCCATATCGCCGTCGCAGGTGCCGAGATAGCGCAGGATGGCGCGCAGCTTGCCGAGGAAGGCCTTGGCCTCTTCCGCCGAGCGCAGATCGGGCTTGGTCACGATCTCCATGAGCGCGACGCCGCAGCGGTTGAGGTCGACGAGCGACATCGTGGCATGCTGATCGTGGAGCAACTTGCCGGCGTCCTGTTCGAGATGGAGCCGCTCGATGCCGACGCGCACCGTCTCGCCGTCGGTCACCTCGACGACCACCTCGCCCTCGCCCACGATCGGCGATTTGTACTGGCTGATCTGGTAGCCCTGCGGCAGGTCCGGATAGAAGTAATTCTTGCGGTCGAACACCGACTTGAAATTGATCTGTGCTTTCAGCCCGAGCCCGGTGCGTACGGCTTGGCGCACGCACTCCTCGTTGATCACCGGCAGCATGCCGGGCATGGCGGCATCGACCAACGAGACATGCGCGTTGGGCTCGCCGCCAAAGGCGGTCGAAGCGCCGGAGAACAGCTTCGACCGGGAGGTTACCTGGGCATGCACTTCCATGCCGATGACGACTTCCCAGTCGCCGGTCGCGCCCCTGATCAGCTTGGATTTCGACGAAGCGGTGGTCACGTCCCTTCGCGCCAAATGCCGAGCGCCTGCTGCGCCGGCCGGTCGGAGATCGAGAACAGCACCGACTGCTCGACCGCGTTGTGATGAAAGCGCTTCCACGGCGGCACGACGAAGACGTCGCGCGGTCCCCATTCAAGCACTTCGCCCTCCACCCTCGTGGTGCCGCGGCCTTCGGCGCAGGCGAAAATCGTGCCGTCGGTCGAACGATAGGCTTCGCCGCGGAAGCCCTTCGGCAACATGGCGAGCCCCGCGCCCATGGTCGGCAGCACCGGACCGCCGGTGACCGGATTGGCGTAATGCACGCGGGCGCCGTGGCGCTTGTCGATCTCGCCGGCTTTCATCATCCGCTCGATGATCGGGCGGGTGCGGACGTAGGTGTAATTGATGATGGGCGTGCGATTGCTCGCCACCGCGCCGTCGGGCAGCACGCCCGAACCGTAAAAGTTGAGCGAATCGCCGTTCTGCCGCGTGGTCTCCTGCGTCGGCGTATCGAAATCCTCGCCGAACGAGGTTTCGTAGAAATTGATCGCCGGTGCGTCGAGCACATCGAGCCACAGCATCGGGTTGCTGGATGGATTGCCGTGGTCGTGCGGCGCCCAATTGGCGGTAATGACGAAGTCGCCGGGCGCCATGAAAGCCTTTTCACCTTCGACCGCGGTGTAGGCGCCCTCCCCGTCCAGCACGAAGCGGATGGCGGAAGCGACGTGGCGGTGGGCCGGCGCAATCTCGCCCGGCATGATCATCTGAATCCCGGCAAACAGCGTGTTGGTGACGCGGTATTCGCCCTTGAGCGCCGGATTCTCCAGGATCAGCACGCGGCGCTTGGCTTCGTCGGTGGTGATCAGGCCGCCCGATTCCATCACCAGCGCTTTGACCGCGTCAAAATGCCAGATCGCCGGCGCGCAGCGCGACAGCGGCTCGTCGCGGAACAGCGTGTTCATCACCGTCCACAGCGGCTTCATGCCGCGCTCGGCGATCCGCGCATAATAATCCTGCCGCATCGCCTCGATGTTGTGCTTGCGATCGGGCGTCTTCTGGTCTGGCTTTTGGGAGCTCAAAGCCGCCATGAGGTTCTCCGTGGGCGCCGAAATGGGCTTCAGAACACTATAGAGAAGGCAACCGGGCGCGGAAATAGCGGGTCAGCCGCCCGCGTTGCGGGTCTGCCATGCCGGCCGCGACCGATCAGGTATTGGAGTTGCCGCCGTCGATCAGCACATTCTGCCCGGTCATGAAATCACTCTCGGCGCTGGCAAGGAAGATGAGCGCGCCAAGCAGATCCTGCGGCTTCTCGTCGCGCTTGAGCGAGCGCGCGGCGCGGACCTTGTCGCGGGCAGTCGCGACGTGGCCGGGATTTTCCGCCATCAGTGAATCGCTCATGGTCAACCCCGGCGACAGCGTGTTGACACAGATGCCGTGCTCGCCGAGCTCGAGCGCCAGCGCCCGCGTCATCGCCATGATGCCGCCCTTGGACGTCACGTAATGCAGCATCCAGGGAATGCCTTTGAAGATGCTGCCGGAGCCGATGTTGATGATCTTGCCGTAGCCCTGCGCGGTCATGTGCGGCACGACGTGCTTCATCATCAAGAACGGCCCGCGCAGATTGATGGCCATGACGCGGTCCCAGACCGCGGCGTCGATCTCGGTGCACTTGGTCTCCTTGAGCGGCGCGAACAACGCCGCGTTGTTGACCAGTACGTCGATCTTGCCGAAACGATCCATGGTCAGCGCCACCAGCGCCTGCACCGAAGCCTCGTCGCTGACGTCGGTGACCGCGCTCGCCACCGAATTGGCGCCGTGCTTTTTGGCGATGGCGGCCGCCGCATCCTTGCCGTCGGCGATGTCGGCGATCATCAGGCGCGCCCCCTCGCCGGCGAGCGCATGGCAATAATGCCGGCCGATACCCTTGGCGCCGCCGGTGACTATGGCGACACGCCCGTCCAGTCTGCCCATGGTGTTCTCTCCCTAGACTCCAGCGTTTATGTCTTGCCGCCGTGTCGCTCGATAAATTTGGCGAAGGCGGCGAGCTGCTGGCCGATGAGTTTCTTGGTAGTCTCGTCGATGATTTGACCGGTCGCGGCATCGATCCGCTGCGAGGCATTGCCGATGAAGATTTCGGGCCTACCGAAGGTCGGCGCATCGAGAAAGAGCATGCAGCGGCGCAGATCGTATTGCATGCGGCCGCCGCCGAGCGGCCCGTTGGTCGCCGATTGCAGAGCCACTGGCTTGCCGGCGAACGGTTGGTTCGGCACCCGCGAGACCCAATCGATGGCGTTCTTCAAGCCGCCGGGAATGGAGAAATTGTATTCCGGCGAATTGAAAATCACCCCGTCGGCGGCTCGGATGGCCTCGACGAGCTTCTGCACGGCCGGCGGAAAACCGGACGATTGCTCGACGTCGGCGTTGTAGAGCGGGAATTCGGCAAACGACGGCGCCTCGCTCAATTTCATGTTGGACGGCCCGAGCGCCGGCAGCGCATTCATGACCATGCGGTTGTAGGACGCCTTGCGCAGGCTGCCGCAAATGCAAACGACGTTGAGGATCGCGTCGGCCATGGCTACCTCTTCCCTAAGTGCTGGGCGAGTTTAAAAGCGCGGGCGCGACGATCTCTTTCCAACTCTGCGGCGGCGCTTTGAGTTCGCCGTGCCGCGCCATAAAGTCGGCGAAGGCGCCGACGCCGCGGACCGCGTTGCCAAAATCGTCCTTGATGTCGGCAAGCACTGCCGCGAGCGACGCGGCGCTCAAGGTCTTCGAGGGTTCGTGCGAGAGATAGACCTCGGCGGCGTGGTGAGGGTCGCTGCGGATGATGCGTGCCGCCTCGTCCATCGCCTTGGCGACAGCATCGGCTACTTTGGGATGCTCGCCGACATAGGCCTTGGTCGCGCCGAGAATGAGAAACGAGGCCTTGCCGTCGATCACATCGCTGGTGCTCAACACTTTATGCACACGGCCGTCGGCCAGCGCGATTTCGGTGAACGGCGCCGACGAAAAGTAACCGGCGATCGAGTCATTGCCGGCAAGCAGATCGGCGACCGCTTGCGGATGCGGCTCGACGACGATCTGCCCGCGCAATTTGTCGTATTGGCCAAAAACCTTTTCCGACTGCATCTGCAACAGATAAAGCTGCGGAGCAGTGGCGGTCGGAACGGCTATACGGTCGCTCGAGCGGAAATCCGCGAGCGTGCGCACCTCCGGCCGCACGGCCAACAAAACCGGCGACAGTGTCGATAGGCCGGACACCGCCAAAACCTGCTGCGGCGTATCTTTGGTTTTCTCCCAGGCCGCCAACAACGGCGCGGTGCCGAACGGCGCGATGTCGATCGTGCCGGAACTGAGCGCGTCGCGCATCGCGGCGGCGCCGACGAGATGCTGGTAACTGGCCTTCAGCTCCAGGTGATCGCGCTTGGCATATTTCTCGACGAGCTTGAGATCCTCGCAGACGTAGGCCGGCAAGAACGCAAACCCGAAGCCCACACCAATGCGCACCGTCTCCTGCGCCGTCGCCGGTGACGCGGCAAGCGACGCCAAGATCAAAAGAAAGACAGAAGCGACTGTGTTCTCGCTCATTCCCGCGCACGCGGGAATCCAGGAGCGTTGAACCGAGCGAGCTGGGTCCCCGCTTGTGCGGGGACGCGCGGCTTCACGCATGAGACAGTCAACCTACTTTTTCGTCGGCGATCGGATTGCGCAAAGTGCCGATGCCGCCAATTTCGATCTCGCAGACGTCGCCTTTTTTCATCCATACCGGCGGCTTGCGGGCGAAGCCCACGCCCGACGGCGTACCAGTGAAGATGATGTCGCCCGGATCGAGCGTCATGCCCTGCGTGACGTAAACGAGCATTTCGATCACCGGAAACATCATGTTGTCGGTATTGTCCGACTGCATCACCGTTCCGTTGAGGCGGGTTTCGATCTTGAGCCCCTTGCCGCCGGGCGGCAGCTCATCGGCCGAAACAAACCAGGGGCCGAAACCGCCGGTGCGGTCGAAATTCTTGCCCATGTCCCATTGGGTGGTCTTGCGCTGGAATTCGCGGACCGAGCCTTCGTTGCCGCAGGAATACCCGGCGACGCAGGAGAGCGCGTTAGCTTCGGTCAAATGCTTGGCACGATTCCCGACCACCAGGATCATTTCGGCCTCGTAGTCGAGCGTCTCGGAGACGCTCGGGCGGATGATCGGCGAGCCGTGCGGCACCAGCGACGTGCGGCCGCGCATGAAGATGGTCGGAAATTTCGGAATGTTGTCGCGCTGCGCGCCTTCCTTGACGTGTTCAAGGTAATTCAATCCGAGGCAGATGATTTTTCCGGGCCGGCTGACCGGCAGCGCGTAGGTGAGGCTGGACAGAGGTTTGCGCGCACTCGCTGGCGCACGCTTGGCAAGCTCGCCGAGCGGCTTCAAATCACCGCCATTCTTCGCGAGCCACTCGCCGAGATCGCTCGGCGCATTGGCGTCGACGGCCTGCAAGTCGATCGCCTGATCGCCCTCGACGACGCCGAGCCGCGCCCCGCTTTGCCCTTCAAACGCAACAATTTTCATGGTTCCTTGCCTTCCTTGTCGATCCGTCCCGTATCGCGGGCGCACTATAAAGGCAGGGGCTCGGGCGATCTACGGGCTAATCTCATAGCGCGTTTGCAAGGAAATGTTCGCTCAGCCGCGCGCGGGCAGCGCTTGCGGCGCCGAGATCGAAGCCATTGACCACCGCGAGGCGAAAGCCGCCGGGCGGCATGGCATGGCGTTCCGGCGGTCTGTCCTCGTGGAAGGTGATCTGGACACTCGAGACCGAGGGCATACGCTCGATGTCGTCGATCAGCGCCGCAGGCGGATGACGGTAGCGCTTCCCGTTCGGCCCGAACAAGACGACGCTATAGCCGTCGCGGCGGTCACGGTCGGCGAAATCCCAGGAGCCGCGCTCATAGAGCCGCACCAGCGCTTCCACCCAGCCCACGCCATAGAGATCGGGCCATTGATCGGCGAACCGCAAATGCACTTCGATAATGGTGCCGCCGATGGTCTCGAGATTGAGCATGCCGGTATAGCCGGCAAGATGTTTGCGTACCCAGTCGCCACAATGCGCTTCGATACCGGGGTCAGGTTCGGCATGGATCGTCCAATAATCGAATGTGCCCTCGCCCGCCGGTTTGCCGGTGACATGACGCCACCAGCGCGGCACGCCGTCGACGACGGCCAGATCCGATGAGACGTGCCGCCCCTCGAGGAGCGGCATCCAGAAATGGCCGGGCGCGTAGTATGTTTCGTAGTCGTGCGCCGACGCCAGCACGCGGCTGCCGACCCCCATGCCTTTGAGATTGATGATCGGCTTGGAAAAAACCGGAAAGTGCAGCGGCGGCACGCCGTGCGGACCGGCGCTGAGACCCTGGCTCAGCGCCACCGCAAGCTTGTCGTAGACGAACCGATACGTCGGATACCATCGCCAAGCGTCGGCGTCCTCGGTTGGAATATCGACGGCGGTTTGGACCTGCGCAAAATATTGCAACCGCCAGGGATCGGCTTCGCAAATCGGCATGGAGCATATTACGAGAAGCCGGCAGGCGCGCGAGGTCGGAATCGCCTCAGTCTAAGAAGATATTTTAAGACTGCGGGCCGTCGGGAAAACGCAAGGCGTGGATGCTGAAAAGCCCGTCGGTCCACGCATTGAGCGCCGACCAGCCGGCGTCCCGCGCCAGCGCCTGAAACGAATCAATCGAGTACTTGTAGCTGTTCTCGGTGTGGATGGTCTCGCCGGCCCGGAAATCGAAGGCGGCATCGCCGACCCGCACCTTCTGCCGCTTGGTGCTCGCCAGATGCATTTCGATGCGGTGGCACGCGCCGTTGTAGAAGGCGCGATGCTCGAACGCATCGAGATCGAAATCGGCGCCGAGTTCGCGATTGATGCGGGCAAGCACATTGAGATTGAACTTGGCGGTGACGCCTTCGGCGTCGTTATAGGCGCGATGGAGGATGTCCGGCGATTTTTCGAGATCCACGCCGACCACAAGCACCGAACCAGGACCCAGAATCCGCGCAGCGCGGCGCAGGAAGGCGCAGGCCTCATCCGGCTCGAAATTGCCGATGGTCGAGCCGGGAAAGAACCCGGCGCGCGGCGTAGCCGCAACTTCCGCCGGCGGCGCGGTCATGGTGGTGAAATCCGCCACCACCGGCAGGATGGTCAGATGCGGAAAATCGCGCCGCAGCCGCGCCGAATCTTCGCGCAGAAAATCGCCGGAGATGTCGATCGGCACGTAGGCTTCGATACTTGCCGCCGCGCCCAACAGGATACGCGCCTTGCGGCTCGAGCCGCTGCCGAACTCGAGGAGCGCCGCTCCCGGCGGAAACAGCGAAGCGATCGCCGGCGCTTGGTCCTGCAATAGGCCGAGCTCGGCGCGGGTCGGATAATATTCCGGCAATTCGGTGATGCGGTCGAACAGGCTCGAACCGGTCAGGTCGTAAAAATATTTCGGTGGCAGGCGTTTGGGTTTGGCGCCGAGGCCGGACAATACATCGGCGGCGAACCCATGCGCCTTCTCGATCTGACGTGGCGCGCGAACGGCGCTGCGGCTGCTCATTTTGTCGCTTAGCGTTCAAACTCCGCCAAACGCAAACCGCTGAATTGCCAGCGCGCCGACGGATTAAAGAAATTGCGATAAGTCTTGCGAGAATGGCCGGGCGGCGTCGCCAGCGACGAACCGCGCAGCACCATTTGATTGATCATGAATTTGCCGTTGTACTCGCCGAGCGCGCCCGGCTCCGCGACATAACCGGGGTACGGCAAATAGGCGCTGCGGGTCCATTGCCAGACCGCGCCAAACGCGTCGTCGAGCACGTCCGCCCTGGCGGCAACTTCCCATTCCGCTTCGCTCGGCAAATCCTTGCCGGCCCAGCGCGCATACGCTTCCGCCTCGTAATAGCTGACGTGGCATACCGGCAACGCCGGATCGACGGCTTTGAGTCCCGCAAGCGTCATTGAGAACCAGGCGCCGTCAACGTCCCGCCAATAGCCCGGCGCTGTCCAGCCCTCCGCTTCCACGGTCGCCCATCCGTCGGACAGCCACAGGTTCGGCGTCGAGTAGCCGCCATCGGCCATGAATTCGAGCCACTCGCCGTTGGTGACGAGCGCGCGAGACAGCCGAACGGGCTGCAGCAACACTTGATGCCCCGGCCGCTCATTATCGAAAGAGAAGCTCGCATCACCATGGCCGATGGTGTGAATGCCGGCGACCAGTGTCTGTTCATCGCTCGCCGACCGATGCGCGCGCGGCCACCGCCACTGGGGATCGTAGGCCGGATGCGTGGGGTTTTGCGCGAAGGCATGCAGGATGTCGGTGAGCATAAGCTCCTGATGCTGCTGCTCGTGATGGAGCCCGATCTCAACGATGGGGAAGATAAGCGTCGGATCCGCGCAAATTTCAATGAGCTTCGTCACCGCGGCGTCGACGTGCGCCCGATAGGCCGTAGTCTCGGCGACGCCGGGTCGGGTGATCAGGCCGCGCTGCGGCCGCGCATGCCGCGGACCCGCCGCCACATAATAAGAATTGAACAGATAGGCGAAGCGCTCATCGAACGGGCCATAGGCTGGCGCGAACTGGCGTAACAGAAACTGCTCGAAGAACCAGGTGACATGCGCGCGATGCCACTTGGCGGGGCTCGTGTCAGGCATGGACTGCACGACCTGATCCTCGGCCGACAGCGGCGCCGTGCGCCGCTCGGTCTCGCCGCGCACGGCGGTGAACGCGTCACGCCAAAAGCGGCGCGCCTCGCCGGGAGGATCGGCAACAACGGCAGGCTCGATGGTTGATTCGCGCAGACGAACGTTAGGGCGAGACATCATTCCGGCCTGGGCAACGGCAAACAATAAGAATAGACGAACGACTTATGACCAAATCGGCGTGGTCTAGCATGGTTCCATTCCCATTCCGCCGCAAGTAGGGCAAACCGGCTGCACACCGCCCTAACGGGGATGTGATCATTCCGAAATTTTGACGCAAGGGGATTGACCTTGCCGCAAAACCACCTACCGACGTTTGCGGTTGGGCGAGTTGAAGGGGTGACCGATGGCCGACGCGATGCTGCCGCGCGAGCGCTGCGATTATTCGGCCATCGTCGACCGGCCGCCGCTCAAGCTGCCGGGCGGCGCGCGGCTGATCCTCTGGACGATCGTCAATCTCGAAGTCTGGGACATCCGCAAGCCGATGGCACGGCAAGTGCTTGGGCCGCCGACCGGACAGAGTCTGTTGCCCGACGTGCCGAATTGGAGCTGGCACGAATACGGCATGCGGGTCGGGGTTTGGCGGTTCTTCGATCTATTCAAGCGCCTGAACATCCGCCCGACCCTCGCGCTCAACGCGCGCGTCTGCGAGGATTATCCGCGCGTCGCCGAACAGGCCCGCGCCCAGGCTTGGGAATTCATGGGCCACTCTTACGAGCAGGGCCCGATCCATGCCGAACCGGACCAGAAAGCGATGATCGACCGCGCGCTCGGCGTCATCGAGCGTTTCTGCGGCAAGCGGCCGCTGGGCTGGCTCGGTCCGGGTTTGACGCAAACTTATGACACGCCCGAATTTCTTGCCGCCGCCGGCGTCAAATATATCGGCGACTGGGTGTATGACGACGAGCCGACGGTGATCCGCACCGCCAACGGGCCGCTCCTGACCCTGCCCTATACGCTCGAACTCAACGACATCCCGATGATGATCGTGCAGCATCACGAAAGCGATTATCTTTTGCGCCGCGCCATCGATCAGTTCGATCGGCTCTATGCCGAGGGCGCGGAGCGGGCAAAGATTCTGGCGCTTGCCATCCATCCTTACATCAGCGGTCAGCCGCACCGGATCAAATATCTCGAAGCTATCTATGAACACGCCCGCCGCTTTGACGGGGTCGTGTACTGGACCGGCGAGGAGATCGTGGATTGGTATCTGAAATCCGGCGCGGTCGGGCTCACGTGACGAGGAAAATGATGCGGAAATGCGTCCTGCATTGCGTGATATTCCTTCTTGCCGGCGCCGCTGCCGCGAACGCCGCGCCGCCGGCCGCGGCGCCGTGCCGCACCAGCGGCAGTTTCGAGGCCTGGCTCGCCGCTTTCGAGCGCGAGGCGATGGCGCAAGGGATTTCGCAGGCGACGATCGCCTCCGCCGCGCCTTCCCTCACTTACGACCAGAAAATCGTTTACATCGACCGCGGCCAGCGCGTTTTCACCCAGACTTTTCTGGAATTCGCCGGCCGCATGGCCGCCGCCTATCGCATTCAGCGCGGCCAGCAATTGATCAAGGCTAACGCGGGCGTATTCGCGCGCATCGAGCAACAATACGGCGTGCCGGCGCCGGTGATCGTCTCATTCTGGGGGCTGGAAAGCGATTTCGGCGCCAATATGGGCAAGTATCACTCGCTCAGCGCCATTGCCTCGCTCGCTTACGATTGCCGGCGCAGCGAGCGTTTCCGCGCCCAGCTTCTTGACGCGCTGCACCTGATCGAGCGTCACGATCTCGCCGCCGACGACATGATCGGCTCGTGGGCGGGCGAACTCGGCCAGACGCAGATGATGCCGTCGGAATACAACCAATACGGCGTCGACTTTGACGGCGACGGCAAACGCGATCTCATCCACAGCGTGCCCGATGTGCTCGCCTCGACAGCGAATTATCTGCACGGGCTCGGTTGGAAACGCGGCGAACCCTGGCTCAGCGAGGTACGCGTGCCGGCGAACGTGCCGTGGGATCAGGCCGATCTTTCGATCACGCTGCCGCGCTCGAAATGGGCGAGCTTTGGCGTCACGCTCGCCGACGGCCGGCCGCTGCCGGCGGATAATCTCGGCGCCTCGCTGTTGTTGCCGATGGGTCGGCTCGGGCCGGCTTTTCTCGCCTACCAGAATTTTCAGGTCTATCTGCAATGGAACAATTCGCTGGTTTATTCGACCACGGCCGCCTACCTCGCCACTCGAATCGCCGGCGCGCCGGCGATGACGCACGTCACGCCGCCGCCGGCGCTCGCCTTTAACGACGTGAAGGATCTGCAGGCGCGGCTGGCGCACGCCGGCTACGATGTCGGCGCCATTGACGGCTTCCTCGGTCTGAAAACGCGGCAAGCCGTCAAGGCCATGCAGCTCAAATACGGCTTGCCCGCAGACTCTTATCCGACCGCGGAATTGCTCGCCCGCATGCGCGGCGGTTAGACCTGACAAGATCGCTGATCGATTTTTGCGCTTGCCTCAACGCCGCTGGTGCGTAAGCTCGGCAGCGGATGGGTATTGCGAAACAGTTCCCAATGAAGCGGACGAGACCGCCCATAAAATTTGGCTCTTCGTTCAGCTCTTGGCTCGCGCTGTTTGCGCTGGCCCTACAGCTCGCGTTGTCATTCGGGCACGTCCATCTCCATGATATCGGCTCGACCGGCGTCAAAGTAGCGGGCACGCAGGCGCCCAGCGCGCCTTCTTCGCCGGACCATCCCGCGGGCGACGCCGACGATTATTGCGCGATTTGCGCGACCATCCATCTGGCATCGACGACGTTTTTGCCGGGACTGGTGCAATTGCCGGTGCTGTTTGTCGCGCGCCCGGTCGAGCATATCGACCGCGTCACGACAGTTTTTGCGGCGCCGCACCGCAGCTTCTTCCAATCGCGCGCTCCGCCGCTCGTTTAAGCGTCGGTCGTTGCTGATCCCGAACTTCGCCGCGCCCGCGCGCCGGCGAATCCGCCGGGATTGAACGCGGCATCTCCTCATCTTCCGACCTGCCGCGACAGCGCGACCGCCTTTGGGCCGGCCGTTTGGCCACCTTCGTCCGCGAATTGGAGTGGGTGCATGTCTGTCTGCAATCGTCGCGCGTACTCGGCGCTCATGCTGTTCGTCGGCTTTGCCGCGGCCGTTGGTCTCAGTGAAACGGCCAGTGCGCAAACGCAGCTGCCTGAAGTCGTAGTGTCCGCGTCAAAACAAAAACCAAAGCCGAAGCAGCAGGCGCACGTTTCGCCGGGGCCGCCGCTGACCATCACGCCGCAGCAACAGCTCAACGCCAAAGCGGACGCCTTCGATTCCGCTCGCAGCGGCCTCTACACGGCCATCGGCACCACGTCCGACACCATCAGCCACGCCACTATCGACGCTCTCCCTGGCGGCACCAACGCACCCATCGAGAAGATCCTGTTGCAGTCGCCTGGCGTGTCACAGGATTCGGCGGCGAGCGGGCTTCTTCACGTCCGCAACGATCACGCCAACGTGCAATTCCGCATCAATGGCATCATGCTGCCGGATGGCGTCACCGGCTTCGGCAGCATTCTGGACGCCAATTGGATCGGCAATCTTTCGCTGATCACCGGCGCGTTGCCCGCCGAATTCGGAATGCGCACCGTCGGTCTCGTCGACCTCGCCACGCGCACCGACATATTCAACAACAGCGGCACCGTTGGCGTTTACGGCGGCAGCCAGGGCACCATCACGCCCTATTTGGAATATGGCGGCACGTTCGGCAGTAACTGCCCGGCCAATATGCCGGTGCCGGGGCCCGGAACACACAACCTGCCCAGCGCCGATTGTTTCGCCGGCGTGCAATATTTCATCACCGGCCGCTATCTCGCGACCAGCGAAGGCATCGAAAATCCGTTACCGACATACACCCCGATCCACGATTATTCGCCGCAGGAACGTGGCTTCGCCTACATGTCGGCGTTCGTCGACCCGACGCTGCGCGTCAGTCTGATCGCCGGCACCGCGAACAACGTCTTCCAAATTCCGAACGTTCCAGGTCAACCGGTCGGCTTTGCCGGCAATCCGCCGGTCACCAGCGCGTTCGGCATCACATCCTTCAATTCGGCGCTGCTCAACGAGAACCAAACCGAGTTCACCCAATATGGCGTATTGGCGCTGCAGAAATCGCAGAATGGGTTCGACGGGCAATTGTCGTATTTCACCCGCTACAACCGGTTGAACTTCACGCCGGACCCGATCGGCGACCTTCTGATCAATGGCGTGGCCGCAAACGTCACGCGGCAGTCCTATAGCAACGGCCTCCAGGCCGACGGCTCGTACAAAGTCAATGCCAGCAACACCGTGCGCGCCGGCTTCGTCGTCAGCGGCGAACAGGCTTTCGTCGGCAACTCGTCGCTGGTCGAACCGGCGCCGGGCGGCATGGCGGTCGACGCGCCTTTTACCATCACCGACGACGTGTCGAAGACTGGCTACTTGGCCGGCGTCTACGCGCAAGACGAGTGGAAGGTCACCGACAAGTTCATCATCAACGGCGGTTTGCGCTTCGACCAGATGTGGCAATTCACCGACGCCAACCAGCTCAGCCCGCGGCTGAGCTTCACCTATAAGCCGTTCGATTACACGACGTTCCACGCGGGCTACGCGCGCTACTTCACCCCACCGGTGCTCGTCGAGGCGGCCCCCGCTAATATCGGCTTGTTCAACGGCACCACCGGCGCGCCGCCGGCCGGCCAAGGCAACAGCCCGGTGTTGCCGGAGCGATCAAATTATTACGACGTTGGCGTCGACCAGAAAATACCATTCGGCTGCAGCAAGCCGGAGACCAAAGATTGCACCGATCTCGATCTCGGCGTCGACGCCTATTACAAGCAAGCGACCGACCTCATCGACAACGGCGTCTTCGGTCAGGCGCTGGTGTTGAGCGCGTTCAACTACGCCAAAGGCATCGTCGACGGCATCGAGTTCACCGCCAAATTCCACAGCGGTAATTTCCAGGCCTACGGCAACATCTCGGTCGGCGCCGAGCGAGCCACTCAAGTGGTTTCAAATCAATATTTGTTCGACAACACCACGCCGCTTGCCGATCTGGGCGGGCAAACGCTGTTCCAATACATTCAATCGCATTGGATCTATACCGACCACACCCAGATCGTCACCGCGTCGGCTGGCGCCTTGTATCAGTTCTGCGGCCGACCGGCGTACGCGCCCGAAACATTCAGTGGGCTGGCTGGCGGCAGTGTATCCTGGTGGTGTGGAACCAGATTAAGCGCCGACATGATCTATGGCAGCGGCCTGCGAAACGGCGACGCCAATATGTCGACGGTGCCGCCTTATACGCAGTTCAATGTCGGGATTGCCCGCGAATTTTTGCTGCCAGATGACCCGAAGCCGATGACGGTTCGGCTCGACATCATCAACCTCTTCGACAGTTCTTATCTCATTCGCGGCAGTAGCGCTGCCTGCCCCTCGGGCAACAGCGTCTGCGGCATCGGGGTGTTCGCGCCGCAATACGGACCGCGCTTCGGCGTCTTTGCCGGCGTTTCAAAGAAGATCTGAGGGGGCACAAATGAAGAGTGAGCTAGTGGCGCAAGGAGCAAACAACATGCCTCGCACAAGCAAAAGCCAACGCCCAATCACCGGCGTTGCTAAGCCGGGCAAGTCGGGCAGAGCAGCCGATCGGCCCGCGCAATTTATCGCGCTCGCACTCGCCTTGGGTGCCGGCGCCCCGTCTGCGGCATTTGCCGTCGATTTTCCCGCACCGGTCCAGGCACCGGTCTACAAGGAGCCTCCAGGCGCCTATAATTGGACCGGCTTCTATATCGGCGGCAATTTTGGCGCGGCTTGGAGCGGGCTGAGCGGTACCACTTTGAGCGACACGATCGGCAGCGGCTTCACGGCGCCGACCAACGTTCAGTTCATGGGCGGCGGTCAGCTCGGCGTAAACGACCAGTTCTGGAACGGCATCGTCGTCGGCGGCGAGGTCATGTTCGATGCGCTTCCCGCAGCCGGGAACACGCCGATCACCGCGACCGCTCCCGACGGCACTGCCGCCTTCATCGGCACGGTCAACAGTCGATGGCTGACCACGGCGACGGTCCGCCTCGGTTATGCGTGGGACCGCGTGCTGTTTTACGGCAAGGGCGGCGGCGCCTGGGTGGCGACGAACAGTCCTACGATCACGATCGGCGGCGGGCCGGCTGCGAGTTTTGCCAGCGTCAGCAACACCAATAGTTTTGGCTACACCGCCGGGTTCGGCCTTGAGTGGGCGTTCTGGAACAACTGGTCGCTGCGCGCCGAGTACGATTTTATCGGGCTAAACAATCAAACCTACACGGTATCGCCGGGACCGACGATTTTCGGTGCCGACGTCATCACCTACGGCCAACGAAACGTCTCAATCATGACCGCCGCCGTCAATTACAAATTCGGCTGGTGATGATGACTCTATCCACTTGTCCGAACCGTCGATCTCATCCGCGCCAGCCGCGATACGGGCCTCCCGCCGACCGTGTCCTGACGCTGTTCGACGTCCATTGCTGACCTCGAGAGCCATTCAATGAGCAAGCAGCGGGCTTTTGCTTTTATGCTCTCGCTGATGATTGCCATGACAATAACGCTGGCTGGTGCCTCGGCCAGGGGTGGCACCGTCATGCACGAACTGTCATCATCTCGCGCCGCGTTCCCAGGCCCGCCAACTCAGCGCTCCGAAGATTGCTGCCATCGCCATTATCGAGAACCACACACTCACAAGTGCTGCGGTCCAACCGAATTCTTCAGATGACGCAGCACTGGCCGCGCTTTTGGGTTACCGGTCGAAAGAGATTTGAGGAGTGGATCTGCTCGCCCGAACTATCTTTGCATGATAAGGCCATGTTCGCGGGGCAGTATGCCTGTGGAAGGATGAAACTCTTGCTCGTTGAAAATCTCCGCCGCGCCATTCTTTTCTGGCAACGAATAAACACCGGTGCCGTCGCCGGACTGTTGGTTGTTGCGGGCGTGCGTTGCGCCGTAGCCCAGGGCACAACCGAACATTCGGTCGGCATCGCCGACTTGCCGCAGGACCTCTCGCCGTGGGGCATGTTCGTCCACGCCGACGCGATCGTCAAAGCGGTGATGATCGGGCTCTTCATCGCCTCCGTGGTCACCTGGACGGTATGGGTCGCCAAGACCCTGGAACTGCGCGGTGCGCGCGGCTCCGCCCGCGCCGGCTTGCGCGTGCTCGACAGCTGCAACTCGCTGGCCGAGGCGAGCGAGCAGTTGCGCGACAGAGACGACCCGGTCGCGCGACTGGTGCAGGCAGCCGCGGCCGAAGCGCGCGCGTCCGCCAATTTGCGCGGCGACGGCGTCAAGGAGCGCGTCGGGCTCGAGCTTGAACGCATCGAGGCGGCCGCCGGGCGCAAAATCTCGCGCGGCACCGGCGTCCTTGCCACTATCGGCGCAACGTCGCCGTTTGTCGGCTTGTTCGGCACGGTCTGGGGCATCATGGACAGCTTCATTGGCATCTCGAGGGCGCACACCACCAATCTGGCAGTGGTCGCGCCGGGTATTGCCGAAGCGCTGCTGGCGACCGCGCTCGGCCTCGTCGCCGCGATCCCCGCGGTCGTGATCTACAATCATCTGGCGCGCTCGACCGCGCATTACCGCGCGCTCCTTGGCGACGCGTCGGCGCGGGTGATGACGCTCGCGAGCCGCGATCTCGACTGCGCCGGCTTACCGCCGAAGGCGGCCGAGTAAGGGCTGAGTAAGGGCATGGCGATCCATCTCGACCACGGCGCCGACGAACTCGAAGAGGTCAACGGCATCAACGTCACGCCGTTCATCGACGTGATGCTGGTGCTTTTGATCATCTTCATGGTGGCGGCGCCGCTCGCGACCGTCGATATTTCCGTCGACCTGCCGTCGTCGTCGGCCGAGCCGCGCGAGCGGCCGGAGAAGCCGGTCTATCTGACGCTCAAATCCGACTTGAGCCTCGCTATCGGCGACGACACCGTTCCGTCCGGCGAACTTGGCAGCGCGCTCGATGCCGCGACCGGCGGCAACCGGGAAGAGCGCATTTTTCTGCGGGCCGATCAGAGCGTGCCTTACGGCCAAGTGATGCGGGTGATGAACGAATTGCGCGCCGCGCGCTATCTGAAAGTCGCGCTGGTCGGGCTCGAAATCCGGCAGGCCAAATGACCATGCTCACGCCTTCCTGGCGCGAGGACGATAGCCCGCGCGACTTGGTGCGCTGGGGCGCGGCGGCGACCATCGTGCTTTCGGTCTACGCCGGCGCCCTGGCTTATGCGTTCTCCTGGCGTTCGCCGCCGGAGATCGGCGACGATGCCGAGGTTGTCACGCTTGAACTTGCACCGATCGATTCGACCCCGGATGCACAAGCGAGCGATGTCGCGCCGGCACCCGAGACCATGATCGAATCGAAGGCCCTGCCCGAGCCGCAAAAAGAAAAGCCGGAGGAAGTGAAGGCCGAGCCGAAGCCGGACGAAGCGCCCTCGGAGGTCGCGATCCCCGTCGCCAAACCGCCGCAACAAACGGAAATGACGCCGCCGCCGGCGCCCTATACGGCGCAGAAGGTCAAAGGCGGCGCACCGGCGATCGAACCTTCTTGGCAAACGAACCTCGTGCGGCAATTGCAGCGCCAAAAGCGCTATCCGGCACTGGCGCAATCGCGCAATGAGGAAGGCGTCGTGCTGCTGAGCTTCAGCCTCGACCGCGGCGGCCATGTGCTGGCGCATCGCATCGCCAAGAGTTCGGGCTATGCCGATCTCGACGACGAAGTCATGGCGATGATTATGCGCGCCGAGCCGTTGCCGCCATTCCCGCCGAGCATGCCGCAGGCGCAACTCGACTTGACGGTCCCGATTCGCTTTTCGCTGCGCTAAGGGATGTCAGTCGAGCACGGCCCAGGGCAAATCGACCCGGATCGAATCCGCAGGCAGTCTTCTGGAGTGTGTTTAATTGCCGTTGCCGGGCGGCATCGCGTAAGGGCTGGGCGGCGGGTTATTCGAATTCGAGCCGCCGAGACGGCCGCTATAGGGCGACTGGCCGGGCGACGTGCCAAAATGCACAGTCGGCCCATTCGGACCGAAGAGGGTCTGGCCATTCTTGACCTGGCTATCGGGATCGGCAAACTTCGAATTGCCGTTCTGATTGACGCTGAGGTTCTCGGTGCTGAACGCGAAAGCAGACGGCGCAGCCAGTGCAACCGCCGCAGTCGCCAGTGCCGCGGCCGCCAACCGAAGCTTCGACGATTGAGTCATGGTCCCCTCGTCCGCTGTCCCCGAAGCAATTGGGCGCAAGCTAGGAGCGCGAGCCACCATCCGTCAAGCCGCTAAAGGTCATACTCTGCTAAAAAGGTTCCACCACGAAATTCGTGCGTAAACTTCAGTTGCAAAGGAATAATCATGCGCAGCAAGCCGTGCCTGTCCCTAGCCGATGTGAAAACCATGCTCGCCGCCTGCGAGGCCGAAGCCGCCAAGAACAAATGGGCGGTATCAATTTCCATTGTCGATGACGGGGGCTTCCCGCTCGGCTTCGAGCGCATGGACGGCGCGCCGACGATTTCCGCGGAAGTGGCGTTTGGCAAGGCCCGCACCTCGGCGATGACCGGGCGGCCGAGCAAATTCTTTGAAGACCGCGTCAAGGACCGTCCGGCCTTTGTCACCTTCCCCGCCGGGCTGTTGATCCAGGGCGCCGTGCCGGTCATGCATCAGGATCAATGCGTCGGCGCCATCGGCGTGTCGGGCGTGCAATCGCACGAGGACGAGCAGATCGCGCTCGCCGGCGTCGCCGCGCTTGGCTAGCGGCCGGCGCTCAAGGAGCATCCAGCTCCTTGAAGTAGCGGTAGATGCCCCGTTGCGAGAAAGCGATGCGCCGCTTTGAGGCGAGATAGGCCTTGATGCGCGGCCGCTTGGCGACGCGGTCGTGCAGCGCGACGAGGCCAGGTATCTTCTTTTCGAAGCGCTTCATGCGCTTGGGAAAGGCGTAGCGCAGCCCTTCGATGATCTGAAACACCGAGAGATCGACGTAGCTCAGGCGGCGGCCGATCAGATATTGGCCGCCGTTCTTCTGCAGCACCCGTTCGAAATAGCCGAGAAACTTGGGCACGCGATAACGCCAAAAATCCCTGGTGCGGCGCTTGGCCGCCGGCTTCTGCTCCTCGTAGTAAAGCCAGGACGTAATCGGATGATGGGTATCGTGAATCTCGACGACGAGGTCGGTGATGGTGAGCTGCAATTGATGCGCCCATAGCTGCGCGGCTTCGTCGCGCGGCACCAGATTAAGGCGCGGGCCGAGATAAGACAGAACATTTGCGGTTTGCGCGATGATCAGCTTGCCGGCCTTGAGAAAAGGCGGCGCAAACGGCGGGCGGGCGCTGCGTTTGTCGTCGATGATTTTCATCATCGACGCGACGCCGCCTTTGCGGCGCGCGACGTCCACATAATCGGCGCCCGCTTCTTCGAGCGCCAGGCGCACGAACTCACCGCGGCCCTGCACCGTCGGCCAATAGTAAAATTGATAGCGCATGGCTGACCTCTTGCCTTCAATTCGGCCGTGTCGCCATCCAGGTGCCGGCGCAGGCGCCGTTGGCACCCTGCCCGCTCCAGGTACCGCCGCCGTGAGACGCTGTCATCCGGCCATGTGCTTCGCCGTGACCCTGCCCGCTTCTGACCCGCACATAGGTGGCGCCGTTGGCCTCGACGTGTCCGGTTACTTCCAGCGAACCGTAGGCATAAGAGATTTCGCCGTTCGAAATTTGGCCGCTAAAGCGGTACGAAGGATCGCACGCCCCGCTCGTGGTGTAGACGACAACGCTCCATTGGCCGTCGTATTTGGTGGAGGCAAGCGCGCCGACGACGAAAGTGGCCGCCGCGGCGACGCCGGCGGCGAGGCAGATCGCTCCGCGGGTTCGAGAGTTCATCATCACGCAACCTTCAGCCTTTGAACTGCGCGTCGGTGACTTTTTCCAGCCAGTCGACGAATTTGCCGCCGACCATTTCGGTAATCGCTACGTGCGCCATGGCGGTGGTCGGCCCGGCGCCGTGCCAGTGCTTTTCGTTGGGCGCAAACCAGACCACGTCGCCGGCGCGCACCTCATGCACCTTGCCGCCGAGGCTTTGCACGCGACCGAAACCCGAAACCACGTAGAGCGTTTGTCCGGCCGGATGGGTGTGCCAGGCGGTACGTGCGCCCGGCTCGAAATGCACTAGGCTCGCCCGCAGATTTCCGGACGAAGGGGTTTCCACGATTGGGTCCTGCAGCACCGAACCGGTGAAATAGTCGGCCGGCGCCCGGCGCGTCGGCACCGAGCCGGAAGGGCGTATTTCCATGGGGGTATATCTCCGTGATTGGCAATAAAGTCCTTTTTGGCCCGAGTAACGTAATGGAAATTCGGGCGCGTTAAGTTTGCCCAAATTTACTGCCGCCGCAACAAGGTCGCAGTCTGCGATCACGGTGATAGAATGCCGGTCGGGCGGCAAGGGGATCGAGGGGTAGGTAGTGTGCGCGTCGCCGCGTGGAGTTTACGGTTTGCCATCCTGATCGCGTTTGCGGCTGCGCTCGCAGCCTGCACGAAATGCGATGTGCCGACCTGGAATGGCGGCCGGACGCCATCGTCTTGCCACGACGATGCGGCGCTGAAGTAGCTACGCCGCCATCGTCTCCTTCACGGCGGCGACCAGTTGCTTGAGCGTGAACGGCTTCGGCAGGAAGCCATATTGTCCCTGCTCGCCGTCGGGCAGATTCTTCTTGAATGCATCCTCCGCGTAGCCCGACACGAAAATGATTTTCAGGCTGGGATTGCGGGTGCGCAATTCGCGCGCCAGCGTCGGGCCGTCCATTTCCGGCATCACCACGTCGGACACAACCAGATCGACCGGCTTACCCGATTTCTCCAGCACGTCGATCGCCTCGACGCCGTTGCCGGCTTCCAGCACGGTGTAGCCGCGCGAAGTGAGCCCGCGCGCATTGAGCGCGCGCAAGCCTTCTTCGTCTTCGACCAACAGGATCGTGCCTTCGCCGGTAAGATCGGCGCTGGCTGCACGCTTGATCTGATCGGCGGCGGCGAGGGCGCCGTCAATCGCCGGGGACTGGATTTCGCCGGCCCGCTCCGCGAGTTCCTGCGCGCTGGCGACGTGGCGCGGCAGGAAGATGCGAAACGTCGTGCCCTCATGCACGACCGAATCGACATAGATGAAACCGCCGGTTTGTTTGATGATGCCGTACACAGTCGACAGGCCGAGCCCGGTCCCCTTGCCCACTTCCTTGGTCGAGAAAAACGGATCGAAGATTTTGCTGACGATGGCTTCCGGGATGCCGGTGCCGCTGTCGCGCACTTCGACCAGGACGTAATCGGCGGCCGGCATGCCTTTGGCGTGATAGCGTTCGCATTCGCGCGCCGTGATGTTGGTGGTGCGCAACTGCAGGCGGCCGCCGTCGGACATGGCGTCGCGGGCATTGACCGCCAAATTGACGATCACCTGCTCGAATTGCGAAATATCGACCTTCACCGGCCACAGATCGCGGCCGTGTTGGACTTCAAGCACCACCTTCTCGCCGATCAGGCGCTTGAGCAGCATATTGAGGTCGCTCAAGACCTCGCCGAGATCGAGCACCTGCGGGCGCAAGGTCTGCTTGCGCGAGAACGCCAGCAGATGCCGCACCAGGCTGGCGGCCCGGTTGGCGTTCTGCTTGATCTGCATAATGTCCTGGAACGACGGATCGGTCGGCTTGTGTGCGTTCAACAGAAAATCGGTCGCCATGATGATGGCGGACAGGACGTTGTTGAAATCGTGCGCGATGCCGCCGGCGAGCTGGCCGACCAGTTCCATTTTTTGCTGCTGGGTGACCTTGGTCTCGAGCTCGCGCTGCGCCGTCGTTTCCAGCGTGTAGACGATGGCCGCTTCTTGATCGCGCTCCGGTTCTTCGACCGCGGTGACATAGAACGAGGCGAAACGTTCGGCTTCGCTGGAGAGCGCCGCATCGACCGGCGCGATATCGCCTCTCCCGCTGGCGGCTTGCGCGATCGCGGTTTCCAGCGCCGGCCGGTCGCGCTCAGCGACGACAGCAGTGATCGCGCGGGCGCCGCCTTCGACGTCGAGGACGTTGTGAAACAACCGTGCAAACAGCGGGTTGGTGCGCACGATGCGGCCATCGCGATCGACGGTCGCAATCGCCATCGGCGTATTGTGGAAGAAGCGCATGAAGCGCACTTCGGCAGCGCGCAGCGGATCGGACCCGTCGTCGCGGGCGCGGTTGATAACCAGCGTGCGCGAAGCGCCCGGTGCCCCTTCGGCGTCGAAGGCAAGCTTATGGAACAACCGCACCGGCAAGGTGCGGCCGCTACGGGTCTTTAGATCGAGGTCGAGCACCTCGGTTTTCACTTCGCCGGGCGGGGCCCGCAGCGTCGTGAGCAGTGCCGCACCGTCGCCGGCGACGAGATCGGTCAGCTTCAAGCCGCCGGAGCCGACTTGCGCCAGATCCTGATCGAGCCAGTTGGCCAGCGTGGCATTGAGATAGACCACGTCGCCCTTGGCATCGACGGAGAAAAAGCCGGCGGGCGCATGATCGAGATAATCGACCGCATGCTGCAGTTCCTGAAAGACATTCTCCTGCCGCTCGCGTTCGCGTGTCACGTCGCTCAGTGACCAGACTGTAAAGCGCCGATCCCGGCCGCGGTCGCCGAGCGGTCGAACGCGCATGCGCAGCCACCGCGCCGGCCGGCCCTTTATCGACGCGACGCGCACTTCCTCCTGCAGGCGTTTTCCTTCCCGCGCCGCCTTGAGGAGCCGGTAAATCGCTTCCGAGGCGTCCGCGTCGCCGATGAACACACGCTCGACGGGTCGCATCTCGCTGGCATCGGCCGCGTCGATCAGGTCGAGATAGGCGGCGTTGGCATAGACCACCCGCCCGTCGCCGTCGGTGACCAGCAGGCCGTCGAAGGCGTCATCGACCAGCGTTTTGATCAGCGGGTTCGTCGGCTCCGCCGTGGGCAGCCGCAGGATTCCCGAGGCCAGCGCGAACAGTGAAAAGACGCCGACGGTGGCCAGCACGGCCAAAAACCCGAAGATGTAAGGCTCGGCGTTGCTGCCGCGAAGAAACATAAAGACGGAAGCCGCGGCAACGAGTCCGCCGGCCACCAGCAAAACCAGGATCACGCTGCCGGCGCCGGACAGCGCCGAACTGCGGTCGACCGCTTTGCGGCGCGTGGCCGCGGATTCGCCGGCAACCCCGTCTGTCGTCATCGGTGCCTTTTCACCAGCCGCTCGCCCCCGCGGCGGCGGGGACCCGGCCTCCAACGCGTCACTGGATTTCCGCTTCCGCAACAATGGGCCGAGGCGGATACTCCCTCGTGCCTTGTGCGCAGCGGCCGCGCAAGAGGATTCACAACGGCTTTCACAGCGCTCTCGGCCGGCCGACCATGCGGCGCAGGCGCATGATGTAACCGATGATTTCGGCAACCGCACGATAATGCTCGGCCGGAATCTCCTGATCGATTTCCACGGTTCCGTGCAGCGCGCGGGCCAGCGGCGGGTTCTCCACCACCGGAATATCGTGCTTCTCGGCGATCTCGCGGATCTTCCGCGCGATCAAATCGACGCCCTTGGCGACGCAGACCGGGGCGTTCATGCCGCGCTCGTATCTAAGCGCCACGGCAAAGTGAGTCGGGTTGGTTATGACCACGGAGGCTTTGGGCACCGCCGCCATGATGCGCTTGCGCATGCGGGCGTTGCGCAATTGCCGCAATTTGCCTTTGACCGCGGGATCGCCTTCGGTCTGACGGAATTCCTCCTTGACCTCGCGCAGCGACATTTTGTGGCGTTCGTACCATTGCTGGTACTGAAACAAGTAATCGGCCGTGGCGACGACCGCGAGGATCGCCACCACGGTGCCGAGCATCTTTAAGGCAAGCGAGCGGATTAGCGGCAGGATTGCCGCCGGGTCGGCGCTCACCAGGATGCCGAGACGATGCCGTTCCGGCCATAGCAACGCGGCTATAGCGGCGCCGACGATGCAAAGCTTCAGGAGCCCCTTGGCGAAATTGGCCAACGCCTGCAAGGAAAACAGTCGCGCGGCGCCGGCGGAGAGCGAAATCCGCGACAGCTGCGGCATGATCGGTTCGGTCGTGAACACGACGCGATGCTGAACGAGGTTGCTGGCGAAGGCGGCAATGCTCAAAAGCAGGAGCGGAATGCCGAACGCGGCGACGACCTCGATGCCCAACGTCTTCGCCAATTCCATCAGCGCCGGGCCGTCGGTCGGCAATTGGTAGGACTTAGCGAGCAGCCCGCGGAAGGTCGCCTGCAGGCTTGTCGCCGTCGGGGCCGCGAAAACCATGATCGTCAGCGTGCCGCCGGCGATCATGAACCAGGTATTCACTTCCGAGCTTTTGACGACATCGCCGCGATTGAGCGCTTCTTCGAGTCGCCGCGGTGTCGGGTCTTCTGTACGTTCGTTGGACTCGTTTTCCTCGGCCATGGCGCGGCCTCAACCTTTTAACCGTTGGGCGCCAGCGAGTGCAGGACGCCGCCGGCATAATCGAGGAAAAATCCCATCATCGAACCGAGCATCAGCAACAGGAACAAGAGGCCGAGCAAAATCGACAGCGGCAACGCCACGAAGAAGACCTGCATTTGCGGCATCAGCCGCGCCAGCACGCCCAGGCCGATGTTGAACAACAGGCCGAATACCAAAAACGGCGCCGAGAGCTGAATGCCGATGCGAAAAGCACCGGCGACGGTCTTGGTGATCAAGGCCGCCGCGTCGCCGGTGGCCGGCACTTCGCCCGGCTCGAACAAAGTGTAGCTGTCGTTGAGCGCGGCTATGATCAGATGGTGCATGTCGGTGGCGAAGAACAGCGTAATGCCGAGCATCGTGAGAAAATTGCCGATCAGCGCGCCCTGCGAACCCTGCGTCGGATCGACGGTGGTGACAAAGCCCAAGCCCAGCTGCTGGGCGATCACCGAGCCCGCGACTTCGAGCGCGGAGATTGTCAGCCGCGCCGTGATGCCGAGCATGCCGCCGATCAGAATCTCCTCGACCAGCATGACCAGCGCCTGGGACAGCGCGCCTGGGTCGATGTGATAGGCGTTGCGGTGCAGCGGCAACAGCATGGCGGCGAGCACCAGTGCGAATGTCAGCCGCATGCGCGCCGAGATATTTTGTTCGCCAAGCCCGGGCAGCAGCATCAGCATCGTGCCGGTGCGGGCAAACACCAGCATGAAAGCGGCGCCGAGCACCGGCAGGAACGAAAGGTCGATACGCACGTCCCACCCCGCTCTTACGAACCGCTGGTGATGTGCGCGGCAATCCTCAGAAAGTTGGCATGCAGCGCGTCCGCCATGAACGGCAGCGCGATCAGCATGGCGACGAAAATGGCGAGTATCTTCGGCACAAAGACCAAAGTCGTTTCCTGGATTTGCGTCAGTGCCTGCAGGAGCGAGACGGCGACGCCGACGATCAAGCCGACCAGCATCAACGGCGCCGACACCAGAATGAGCGTCACGATCGCGTCGCGCGCCACGTCCATCACTTCCGGTCCACTCATTCCAAACCTCGCCTGTTGTCGCTTTGCCCCAAGACTTTCTCGCTTCAAGAGTTTTCAGATCGGCATCTTCAAAATTTCTTCGTAGGCGGCGATGACCTTGTCGCGCACTGAGACCATCGCCTGGATCGCCGTTTCGCTTTCGGCAACGGCGGTGACGACGTCGATCATGTTGGCCTTGCCCATCGCCACCGCATGCGCCTGGACGTCGGACTTCTGCCCCGCCGCCGTGACCGACGCCATGACGTCCTTGAGCACCGAGCCGAAGTTGAGCCCATCACCCTGAGCCGAGGGGTTGGGTGCCAGCCCCGCGGATTGATCGCGCAACTGTGAGAGTGCGGCATAAGCATTGGCGGCGGCGGCCGGCGTCGGCATGGATCACCTTAGGTCTTGAGGATGTCGAGGGTGCGCTGAAGCATGCGGCGGGTGGCGGTAATGACGTTCAGATTCGCTTCATAGGACCGCTGCGCGTCCCGCAAATCGGTCATCTCGATCAGCGGGTTGACGTTCGGATATTTGACGTCGCCGTTGGCGTTGGCCATCGGATTGTCAGGCTCGTGCCGGACGCGGAAATCGCCGGCGTCGGTGGCGACGCGGCCGAGTTCCACCACATTGGCGCCGAGTTCGCGGTCGAGCTCGGCGTGGAAGGTCACGATGCGGCGCCGGTACGGGTCGCCGCCGGGCGCGGTCGCGGTCGAATCGGCGTTGGCGATATTCTCGGAAATGATCCGCATGCGGCCGGACTGGGCGCGCATGCCGCTGGCGGCGATCGCGATCGATTTGATGAAGTCCATCACGACAGGTCGTCTCCGCCGCAGCGAAAATCCGGATTAGGCCTTGCCGATCGCGGTTTTGATCAATGCGAGACTGTGGGTGTAAAGCGACGTCACCGCGTCGTAGTCCATCTGGTTGCCTGCAAGTTTGAGCATTTCGTCTTCGTGGCTCACCGAGTTGCCTCGTGGACGCACCTCGTAGTGCGGCTTGTTGTCCTCGGCGAATTGCGAGCCCGTGCCGGTGGAGTCGATATGCCCGGGATTGGTGCGGTCGAGACCGAGCGAAGCGGTCTGCAGCGCGTTCTCGAAGTTCGGCGGTTCAAGATCGCGGGCGTGATAATTGGGCGTGTCGGCGTTGGCGACGTTCTCGGCGAGAACGCGCTGGCGTTCCTGATGCCACTGCATACGCGTGCGCAGCATCGAGAGAATCGGGATGTCGGAAATCGGCATCGGCGGCCCCAGAGTCCACTAGGCAGACTTTGCCGGGACTATGGTTAACGGTGGGTTAAGCCCGATGTTGGCGCGCTTTTGCCATTAAACTGCCGTTTACCATAGAAATGCTGAATGCGTGGGGACCGGGCTCGAAAACGCCCGACGACTTTAATTCTTTGTTAGTATTCGCCGCGGCAAATGTTACCGGCGCCGTTAACCTTTGGCGATCCGACAGGCTGCGGCAGCCATACGGGAGTTGGGCGGATGTTCGATTTGTTCGGCGCGGAGATGCCACTCGCCGTCCGGTTTTTCCTGGCATTCCTGATCGTGCTCGGACTGATCGGCGTCGCCGCATGGGCGGTGCGCCGATTCGGCAGCGCTCGGCTGGGCGGTGCGGTGCGCGGACGCCAGCCGCGCCTTAGCGTGACCGAATACGCGAGCATCGACGCGCGGCGGCGGCTTCTCCTGGTTCGCCGCGACAACGTCGAACATCTCGTCATGATCGGCGGCCCATCCGACATCGTGGTCGAGGCCAACATCGTGCGGGCGACGCCGGCCGCGCGCGAACCGGCGTTGGCGCGCACGGCTGGCCCGATCGAGACCCTGCCGCGCCCGATTCCCTTGCCGGAAACCAATGGATCGACCGGCTCCTGGCCGCTGCAACCCGAGGCGCCGACGCCAACTGCACCGCTGACACCGCCGCGCCGCACGCCGCGCGTCGAGCCGATCGGCGAAGAACACCCAAGTCCGTCCCCGCCCCCACCGGCCGCCGAACCGTCGCCGCGGTCCAATCGCGACGCCTTGGCGGCGCTCGCCGACGATCTGTCGGCGCACGCGCCACCGGCCGCACCCGTTCCGCCGCCGCAGCGCAACCGTCCGGTAACGCCGCCGCGGCCGCAAGTTGCGGAGGCGCGCGTCGAGCCGCGCCCGGAGCCCCGGCTGCCGCCGCAGTCGGCCAGCATCGAACCGTCGGCCGCGGATCAGAGCCTCGCGGAAATGGCGCACCGGCTCGAAGCGGCGCTGCGCAAACCAAAAGCTCCAGAACCGCACGCGACCGAGCAAGCAAGCGAGCCGCAAGCGGCCGCTCCCGCAGCACCGCCGCCGGCGGCGCCGCGCCCGGCGCGCACCGAAGTCAAACCCGCCCGCCCCGAGGCGAAGCCCAAGGAAGCGGGTAAGGACGGCAAGGCGCTCTACGACACCCTCGAACAAGAGATGGCGAGTTTGTTGGGCCGTCCAGCAGGCAAAACATAGATGAAATTTACTTGGGGCTGCCGCGTCCGGGTAACAACGGTGGCGGCCTCAGTAGCGGCTCTGATAGTTTCGGCGACGCCGCTCGCCGCGCAGGACATCAGCATCAATCTCGGTCAAGGCACCGCCGGTGGCGGTCTGAACGAACGTATCATCCAGCTGATCGCGTTATTGACGGTGCTGTCGCTGGCGCCGTCGATCCTGGTGATGATGACGTCGTTCACGCGCATTGTAGTGGTGCTGTCGCTGTTGCGCACCGCGCTCGGCACGGCGACCTCGCCGCCCAATTCGGTGGTCATCTCGCTCGCTTTGTTTCTCACCGCCTTCGTCATGGGACCGGTGCTGACCAAGGTCTATGACGTCGGCGTCAAACCGCTGGTCGCCAATCAGATCAACGTCAACGAAGCGTTCGAACGCTCCTCCGGACCGTTGCGCGGCTTCATGGAGAAGAACGTCCGCGAGAAGGATTTGCGGCTGTTTGTCGACATGTCGGGCGAGAAGGCACCGGCCAATCCGGAGGATTTGTCGATGCGCATCCTGGTGCCGGCTTTCATGATCTCCGAACTCAAGCGCGCCTTCGAGATCGGCTTTCTGTTGTTCCTTCCGTTTCTCATTATCGATCTCGTCGTCGCATCGGTCTTGATGTCGATGGGCATGATGATGCTGCCGCCGGTCGTGGTGTCGCTGCCGTTCAAGCTGATCTTCTTCGTCCTGGTCGACGGCTGGACGCTGGTCGCCGGCTCTCTGATCCAGAGCTACGGGACGTAAGACGCTACTCGCTACTCGTTCGCTCAGCGCTGCGCGGTTTTCGCGCGCGACGACGGCCCGGGCTTGATCGATGCCGGCTGCGTTGCCGGCGCGACCGCCACCGGAGCCGCCGACGAGATCGCGCCGGTCGTGCCCGGCGCTGCGTTGGCTGGAGCGGATGTGGCCGGCGCATTCGCCGGCGCAGAAGCACTCGGCCCATTCGGCTGCGCCGCGGGCTTGGCTGGCGGCAGCGCGCTTGAGTCCGGATAACGCGCCTGCATGTCGCGCAGAAAGCCCTCGAGTGTGTCGATCGACGCGGCGGCCCGGGCAATGTCGCGGAACTCCCTGCCGCTTGTACCCAGCGGCGCCGAAACAACCTCGAAGGCGCGCGCATCCGGCGTCTGCATCATCTTGGCCGCATATCTGTCGCGGAAGCGGTTCAAGCCCAGCGCGTCCTCGCCGAGCGCATAGCCGATCGTGGCCCGCAAAATATCGGAACGCTCGACTTCGTTGAGCGGCTGCCATTCCTTCCAGCGCTCGCCGTAATAAAGCTCGATCTGTTCGGCCGCCAGCGCCCACCGCCGCGCCGCCCACAAAATGTCGGAGCGCAGGCGGATCGCCTCACGGCCTTCGATATTGGCAATCACTTCCAACGCCAGATCGTAGCGGCTCAAGTCGGACAGGGCGCGCGCCTCGAGCAACAGGCGCTGGCTGCGCAGTTCGTTGGCGAGGTCGCTCGATCGCGTGCTGCGCAGGGTCGCGAGCGCCCGGTCCGCCTGGTGATTCATCAGATAAACCACGGCAAGGCGGGTCGCCACTTGCGCGCGCGCTGCGCCCTGTAAACGGTGATCCACCTGGTATTGCAACAGATTGGCGGCCTGGTCGAGCAAATCGACGGATACCAGACGGTCGGTGAGCCGGCGGATCATCTCGTCGCCGCGGCGGCCGATCGGCGTCAACTCGCGAAAGTCGTAAAACAGCGCCAGCGCATCAATGGCCGACATGGCGTCGCCCTTGCCGGCCAGAAACAACGCCTCGAACGTCGCCGCCGCTTCGTCCTGGATGCGGCGGGTCATGTCCGAATCCGGATGCGCCGCCGCCGCGCTGCGCATGACATAGAACGAGTCGCGGTAGCGGCCCTCGTCGGTATAGAGCCGCGCCAGAATTTCCAGCGCGCCGATCTCGGTCTCGTCGCCGCGCCATACCGTGGTCAATGTTTCGAGTTCACTGACGATGTCTTCGCGCTTGAGGTCGCCGAGCTTATAGCGCAACGCCGCCTCGCGGAGCTTGCCTTGGGCCGCCGCCGGACGATCCCAGGAATCGGCGGCGGTGCGATAGCTGGCGAGCGCATCCTCGTTGCGGCCCATGCCTTCGGACAAGCGCCCGACCAGCACCGAAACGGTCGGCTGCAATTCGCGCGGCAGGCCGATGGTTTCGAGGTCGTTGAGCTCGTCGGCGGCGCCGGCGAAATCGCCGACTTCGATCGCGGTGCGCATCTCGGCCTTGAGCGCGGCGCGCTGCAGCTCGATCGGCAGCGTGGCGATCGCCGCCTCGACACGCTTGAAGCTGTCGCGCGCCAGCCCCCATTTGCCCTGGCATGCAAAGGACAGCGCGCGCCACAGCGGCGCGTCATGCTGCTCGCCGATCGCCGGGTTGGACAGATCCTTGATCGCGTCGTCGGGGCGGTTCATCATGACTTCAGCGACGGCGCGCAGCACGCTCGCGGACACGTCTTGCGCCGCCGGATGATCGTCGGCGAGCACGACATCGAGCACGCCCTTGGCTTCCGGATACATGTCGCGGGCCATGTAAAAGCGGGCGAGGTCAAGACGCTGCGTGATGCGCTTGCCGACCGCGGCGGCGGCCGCCGCGGCCATGAGCTCCGATTGCCGTTCGACAAAAGCCGACCGCCGGTCGAGACCCCAAACCTGGGAATCGAACATCACCGGATGCAGCGCGCTGCCGTGCAACACGCTTTGCAGCGAGCTCGACAGTGTCAAACCGCCAGGCTTGCCGATGACGACTTTGTCGGCGGCAATCTCGACACTGAGATCGTCGGCCAGCGGCTCGATCGCCACGCCCTGGGTCGAGGCGAGCGCGCGGAACTCGACGAAATCCTGCTCGTTGATGAAGCCGCGGGCCGGAGCGAAAGCGGTGACGATTACGAGAGTGTCGCCGGCTTCCGGATCGCGGATGCGATGAAGCTTTTGCGGTTCGTCGAAAGCGATGCTCACGCTTGCGCGGTTGGGCCCGATCAGGTTGCGGCCGATATCGAGGGCGTGAGTGGGATCGGCAACCGTGTCGCCTATGGTCAGCGCCCATCCCGGCCCGTCGGTGGTGAGGCTCGACAAATGCGGATGGTCGAGACGGACGCGCACGACGCCGGCATTACCCTCGCGCACGAACTCAGCGCCGCGGATGGTGCGGCTTGCTTCGCCGTCGAGCGCCGAAAGGTCGATGGCGGAATTGGAATCGAGCACGATCCACAATGTATCGGCGCGTTGGAAAATTGCCGCCGCCGTCGGCGTCAGGAACGGAAATAAAAGTTTGAGATTGGCGCCCTGCCGCGACAGTTCGACGGTAACGGTGTCGCCGCTCTTGGCTTCGCGCGCCGGAGTTTCGGTCTTCGCGGCCACGGCAGCTTGAACGGCGGTTTGGCTCGATTGCGCCGGGGGCGGAGTGGCCGACACCGCGGCTGCGGGTTCGGCTGTGGGTGCGGCAGGCGGTGCTGCCGTCACGGCTGCTGGTGTAGCGGGTGAGGCGGATTGTGCTGCCGCGGCAGCTGACGGCGGCGCCGGCGCTTGGGCAGCCGGCGTGGCCGCTGCCGGCATCGGCATTGCCGCGGCGGGTCGTGCACTATCGGGGGCGGGAGGATGAGGAGCGGCTTCAGCCGCAGTCGCATTTGGCGCCGGTGGACTTTGCGGCGCCGTAGCTGAGGATTTCGGCGGTGCTGGCGCGGGTGAAGATGCCGACGGCACGACATTGGCGGCCGGCATGGTAGCCGGCTTCGCCAGTTCCGGGGTCGCCGCAGCCGCGGCGGCAGCAGAAGAGGCCTCGACGACAGCGTGTACCGGCGAAGTCGGGTCGGGCGCAACGCCTGGCAACGTGTTGGCCGAAGTTTTGTCGCGCGTTGGCGCTGTCGCGGCATCGCCATTGACGATATCGACCACAAAGCTTTTGCCGTCGCGGAAACTACGCACGTCGACTTTACTCAAGAAGCTGAAACGGATCAGCGTCGTGTCCTGTTCCGTCTCAGTGTTGATGGCGTTAACGGTCGCTGGCAGATCGGCTTGCGCATCCGCCAGATCGAACGCGAGCGGCGCATCGAAGGTAAGCGTGAGCCGTTCTTTTGCGCGATCGGACGTCACGGCGATCTGTTCGGAAATATCGAACAGATAACGCGTGAAGGTCGGCTGGCTGGCGACCCGCACGCGCACAGGGATGGGCTTCTTCTGTTGCTCGTTGGCGTGCGCGAGCCGCTCCAACCGCTCGGCCTCGCGCGCGCGGCGCGACAGTTCCTCGATCACTTCCTGCGGCAACCCGGGCGGCGGTCCCTTCCAGGTATCGGGCAAGAGGTCGACGAAGAATTTTTGTCCCGCGGCCAGCGCGTTGACCGTCACTCTGCGCGCGAGCGCGAGCCGAATAGCTTTGCCGTCCGGATCGCGGCGCGCAGCAGCGACATAGTCCGGCGCTTGCGTCGGGAGGTTATCGGGCGAGATGATGACCGGCTTGGCGAAGCTGACGATTAGCACGCTGCCGGCGTTTTGCACGCTGGCGTCGGCATCATCGGGGAGCGTGAAAACCAGCCGGGCATAGCCGCCGCCGGTGTCGACGTTGACCTCTGCGCGTTGTGGTTCAGCGAAAAGCGGTTTCAAAACCACAATGGCGGCGAATAGGGAGCAGAGCCCAAGCGCAATCGCCTTTCGGATCGTCCGACCGCACGCCATGAACTTACTCGACCGACGCCACATCCGCTTCAAACGCGCGCGCAGACGACGCGCGCCCGCACGCGTCCCGCGCCGTAGCAAGAGAGGTTAAAGGATAGGGCCAGCCCCTTTAACGTCTGATTAACGGCTTTTTCAATGATTCCAGAGGGTTACGTGTTTCGTCGCATTGCAAATAGCGAAATAATGGAGCCCGGCGCTGGCCTCGCCGTTGCGCGCTGTCGACATTCGCTCACCTCACCTATTCCCCATTTGCCATCCGCTGCTCCATATTCAGTGCTAGAAGCGAATTCCGCAGGTCCCATGCTCAGCGCCTATCCCGCCCATCACGCGCCAGGCGCAATGCTCAAGGACGCGACCTGGGTCGACCTCCTCGATCCGAGCGATGCCGAGCGAGCGGCATTTGAAGAGACTTTCGGCTTGCGGGTGCCGACCAAGGAGGAACTGGCTGAGATCGAAGCGACCAGCCGGCTGCGCATCGAGCGGGACGCGCTGTATATGACCGCACCTTTGATCTTCGCCCCGGATGAGGGACCCTGGCTGGTCACCCCGACTGGCTTTGTGCTCGCGAAAAATATTCTGTTGACGGTCAGATCCGCGAAGTTGCGGGCGTTTGACGCGACCGCCGCCGAATGTGCCGCTAGCGAACCGCTGCAACCAGTTGCCGTGTTCGTGCGACTTCTCGAAGCGCTGGTCGACCGGATCGCCGACCTCCTCGAAGCCAGCGCCCGCGGCCTTGACGATGCCTCGCATCTGATTTTCCGTCCCGAGGATGCGGCGCAAACCAAGCTGTCGCTCGAAACGGCGAAATTGCGCCGGCTGATGATCCACACCGGCCGCGTCAGCGAGCGCATGGCGCGCGTTCAGTATGCTCTGGTCTGTCTCGATCGGATCGCGAAGTTCTCGGTGGAGCGTGGGCATGAATGGATCGCGCGCGACATGGCGAACCGGCTGACCATCGTGTCCTCGGACATCGCCTCGCTCATTCAGTTCATCGAAGGGCTGGTGAACCGCGTACAACTTCTGCAAGACGCCGCCGCCGGCATCATCAATATCGACCAGAACGAGGTGATGAAGGTGCTGACCATCGCATCTGTCGTCGGCATTCCGCCGGTGCTGGTGGTCGGCGTCTATGGCATGAATTTCAAGTTCATGCCGGAATATGACTGGACCTTCGGCTATCCTTACGCTTTGGCGATGGTGGTCGTCACCGCGCTGTTGCCGCTGATCTGGTTCAAATGGAAGAACTGGATCTGAGCGCCTTTACGTCCCGCCGAAATCAAGATGGAGTGAGCCATGGAAATGCGTGAACTCGGGCGCTCGGGTCTGAAAGTCTCCGCGCTCGGACTGGGCTGCATGGGAATGTCGGAGTTCTACGCCGGCCGCAACGACGACGAATCCATTGCCACCATCCGACACGCGCTCGACCGCGGCGTCACGCTGCTCGACACCTCGGACATGTATGGGGTCGGCCACAATGAGGAGCTGGTCGGCCGCGCCATTGCCGGCCGGCGCGATCAAGTCGTGCTAGCGACCAAATTTGGCTGGTCGCGCAAAGCCGACGGCACCATGCTCGGCGTACGCGGCGATCCCGCCTATGTGCGCGAAGCCTGCGAAGCCAGCCTGAAGCGGCTGCGGATCGACGTCATCGATCTTTATTATCAGCACCGCGTCGATCCGAAGACGCCGATCGAAGACACCGTCGGTGCCATGGCAGACCTCGTGCGCGCGGGCAAAGTGCGTTATCTCGGCTTGTCGGAAGCGGCGCCGTCGACCGTCAAGCGCGCCGCCGCCGTGCATCCGATCGCGGCGCTGCAAACCGAATATTCGCTGTGGAGCCGGGAGCCGGAAGACGAGCTGTTGTCGACCGTGCGCGCGCTCGGCATCGGCTTTGTCGCCTATGCACCGCTTGGCCGCGGCTTTCTCACCGGGCAATTCCGCAGGCCCGAAGATTTTCCGAGCGACGATACCCGCCGCAACCTGCCGCGTTTTCAGGGCGAGAATTTCGCCCGCAATCTGGAATTGGTCGCCAAAGTCGAAGCGCTCGCCACGGCCAAGGGCTGCACGCCGGCGCAATTGGCGCTCGCCTGGGTCCTTGCCAAGGGCAAAGACATCGTCCCGATCCCGGGCACCAAGCGCCGTAAATACCTCGACGAAAATCTCGGCGCGCTTGCGGTGCATTTAAGCGCACAGGATCAGGCTGCGCTCGAAAGCGTCATGCCGCTCGGCGCGGTCGCAGGAACGCGCTACCCGGAGCGCGGCATGCTCACGGTCAATCTGTGATGTCGCGGCCTTTAGGTTTCGCTGCATGAACGGCGCTGCGAGCTGGGACATCGACTGGGCGTGGAGCCTGCCGCTGATCGTCGTGAACGTGATTATTCACGTGATCGGGCTCGGCTTTATCAACGTGCAGCTCTATCGGGTGCTGACGGCGGCGCAGGAACACCGGTTTTTCGTCTATCTGTTCGCTGTGGTGATGGGGATCACCGCCATTCTGGCGACGATCCTGCACGGCATCGAAGCTGGCATTTGGGCAGCGGCGTATCGGATCCTGGGCGCGCTGCCGGACAACAAATCGGCCCTGCTCTATTCGCTAAGCGCGATTACGACCTACGGGCACTCCGAGATTTATCTCAACACCCACTGGCGGCTGATGGGCGCCCTCGAAGCGCTCAACGGCGTTATCCTGCTCGGCCTGACCACGGCTTTTATGTACGGCATGATTCAGCGCGCTTGGCCGATCGAGCGGCGAGAGTGGAGCGCGCCTATTTTGCCGCGGCTTTGGCGCTGATCGCCACGATTTTCCCAAACCCCGTCAACGGCCGTCCGCGGCCGCGACCGGCGCCGCCTCGCGCAAGGTGAAGTGACCGTTGGCCGGAGACATTTCAAGGTGGCGCCGGTGCATCGGCACCACGGTTGAGCGGTGCGCGATCGACACGATCGTCGTCTGCGGCAGCTTGCGCGCCAGCATGGCGTAAAGCTCGGCTTCGAGCTTCTCGTCGACCGCGGAGGTCGATTCATCGAGGAATAGCCACTCCGGGCGCATAAGCAACGCACGCGCCATCGCGATGCGCTGTTGCTCGCCGCTCGAGAGCCGCTGCGACCACACTTCCTCGCGATCGAGCTCGGTGACAAGTTCGCCGAGATGGGCGTCGACCAGCGCGCTGCGAATGTCGTCGTCGGAATAGGTGCCGGGCACGGCGGGATAAGAAACCGCATCGCGCAGCGGGCTGATCGGAATATATGGCTTCGGCGGCACCACCATGATGCGCTGACCCGCCGGAATGCCAACGCCGCCCTCGCCAAATGGCCAAATTCCGGCAATGACGCGAAACACCGTCGACTTGCCGGAGCCTGACGGTCCTGTCAGCACCACACTTTGCCCCGCCGCCAATTCCACGTGTCCAGTCTCAACGGCACACCGCCCGTCGGGCAGCAAAACGTCGACATCGTCCAGATCGATTTCCGCCGGACTGGCGGGCGCCGCAATGCGCGCCGGACCGGCACTGCCGAGCGTTTGGGCTTTTTCGATCGCGTCGTCGAACGAGTTCAACCGGTCGACCACCGATTTGAAGCCGGCGAGGTAGGTGTAATAGTTGACGATGAACGTCAGCGCATTCGCCACCTGCCCAAACGCTTGGGCCGTCTGCGTCATGACGCCGAGTTCTATTTGGCCGGCGAAATAAAACGGCGCGGTGAACACGAACGGGATAATCGGCGAAACCTGGCCGTAGGTGGCGGTGAACACCGTGACCCGCATGCGGCGATAGACGAGCGCCATGTAATTGGCGACCAGCGCGCCGAACCGGTGCCCCAGGATATTTTGCTCGGCGTTCTCGCCGTCGAGCAGCGCGACCTGCTCGGTGTATTCGCGCAAGCGCGCGAGCGAGAAACGGTAATCGGCCTCCATTTGCTGGCGCTGGAAATAGAGCCCGATCAGCGGGCGCCCGACAAAATCGGTAATCACCGTTCCGAGGCCCGCATAAAAGAGCGCGACCCAGAACAGAAAGCCCGACAGTACGATGGCGGTGCCCGGCAACGTGAACGCGGTCGACAGATCCCAGAGCACGATCGAGAACGACACCAGCGAGAAGACGGTCGAGATGAGCAGGATGGTGAAGTCGTAGATGCCGTACGCCGTCGTCGAACCATCCGAGCCGCCATTGATGAAGCGGAAAATGTCCTCGGCAATGCGCTGGTCCGGATTGTCGGTGTCGCCGGCAACGAGGCTGATCCGATAATGATTGTGCCGGCCGAGCCAGCGCGACACGAAATGATCGGTCAGCCAATGGCGCCAGCGGATCACCAGTATCGACTGCATGAAGAATTCCAGCACCGCCGCGGCCACGTAAGTGAATGCCCACGGCGTAAAGACCAGCAGCAGCTGATGCCAAAACGCCGTCGCATCGTGGTTTTGCAGGGCGTTGAACAAATCGCGGTTGAAGAAGTTCAGACGCACGACGATGCCGACCTCGATCTGGTTGAGGACGACCAGGCCAACCACCAGCGCGGTGCCGATGCGCCGTTCCGCCAAGGCCGCCGAGCGCAACGGCCAGATGCGCGCCTCCCCGGTATCGTCGGCGCCGAAATAGCGGTCGGCGATCCGCATCATCCGCTTCACGATGTCGAGTTGGGCCGCCAGGTAGACGAGGATGGAAAAGATCGCGACCGTGAGCGGCAGCGAATCTTGCGGCAAAAGGTCGGCGAATTGGGAGGGCCAATAGCCGGCATGACCGGCCACAACAGCCAGACCGAACACGATCGTTTCAATCGAAAACAGGCCGATGAATATCTTGAGGTAGCTCGATATCGCGGCCGAGCGAAAAGTGGTGACGGCACAGAGCAAGGCGACGACGCCGACGATCGCTGTAGAGGGGTTTTGCTCCAGCACCGGCTGCACCAGCGCGACCAGACCAAACAAGAACAGGCCGACGCCCAGTATTTTCATGGAACTATTCCCAAGGAGAGAAGGCGGATGCGCCTCGACGCGGCCATCCAAATCCCTTTCGGCTAGCGCATCAGCGCACCGCCGTCGACGCTGATGGTCTGGCCGGTGACAAAGTCGGAATCGTCGGAACACAGAAAAATGAGGGTCGAGAGTAAATCAGCCGGCACCTGGTCGCGCTGGATGGCGCGGGCGGCGACGCTGGCCTCGCTCACCTTCCCGGTCCAGTCAGGATGCACCTTGACCGCTTCGCTCATCGTCAGTCCCGGCGCGATGGCATTGACGCAGATATTATGCGGCCCAAGCTCGCGCGCGAGCGAGCGCGTCATCGACACTACGGCGCCCTTGGACGTCACGTAATGCAGCATGTTCGGCGTGCCCTTAAACGCGGTACCAGACGCGATGTTGACGATGCGGCCCTTCTTGTTCTCGATCATCACCGGGGCGACGGCCTTGGCGCACTGAAAGGTGCCGCGCACATTGACCGTCATCACCTTGTCCCACTCCTCCTCATCGATGTCCAAGAACGGCTTGGCGCGCAGGTCGGCGAACAGGCCGGCGTTGTTGACGAGAATATCGACGGTGCCGAATTCCCGCACCGCGTCGGCGACGAGGTTTTCGACCGATTGCTTCGAGGTCACGTCGGCGCGGATGTAGATCGCAGGCGTCTGCGTTTCGCTGATGCGCTTGGCGACCGCATTGCCGTTAAGCACGTCGGACACGATCACCTTGGCGCCGGCCGCCGCCAGGCCTTCGCAAAACGCCGCGCCAATGCCGCGGGCGCCGCCGGTAACGATCGCAACTTTGTCCTTCAGCCGGGTATTCATGCGTTCTTTTCCCTTGGATTGTCAGCGTTCGCGGAGCTGTCCTGACAAGCCTAGCAAGCGAAAGCAGCCGGACATAGCGGCGACGGCGGCGCACACTATATATCGCCGACCACGAAGGAGCAGCGGTCGACCCGTTGGCATTGCCGGTGAATGGGATAAGCTCCAAGCGTCGCGGCCGCGCCAGGCCATCGCCGCCGTTAGCTGCGTGCAGACACGACGAAGATCGGTCGGTTGTTGGACGGGGGCCGCCTTTGCGCGACCGCATGCCGCCTGCCAGGCAACTCCGTGCGAACCCGACCTGCGCCGGGTTGATGACGCGGCTCGCCTGCGCCTATGCGCGGAGCGCCGGCCTCGAACTACTACCGCCGCTGCTGCACCGCGTCGGCCTCACCGTCCGCGATATCGACGACGAAGGCGTCCGCTTACCGGTCAAGGCGCAGATCGATTGCCTCAACGCGCTTGCGCAGGCGCTCGATGACCGGCTCCTCGGCTTTCACGTCGCGCTCGACATGGACCTGCGCCGGACCGGCTTTCTTTATTATGCGGCGGCTTCGTCCGATGTCCTCGCCTCGGCCTTGCGGGGCATCGTCCGCTATTCGGCGATCCTCAACGAGGGCATCAGGCTCAAAGTCGACTGCGGCGAAACGCTGCGCGTCGGGTTCGGCTATACCGGCGTGTCGCGCTTGTCCGATCGCCACCAGATCGAAGCGTGGACCGGCGCTATCGTGCGCGTTTGCCGCGACATCAGCGGCCGCGAACTGCAGCCGACCGCGGTGCGGATCATGCATCCGCGCATCGCCGAATCGGGCGTCCTCGATAATTTCTTCGGCCGCGCGGTCGAATTCAGCGCCGACCGCGACGAAGTCGTATTCACCGCCGAAGCGGCGAAATTGCCGATCGTCAACGCCGACCACTATCTCAACCGATTGGTGACCGGCTACGGCGAGGACTTTCTGTCGCGCCGCAAGTCGCGCTCCGCCGGCATCCGCGCCGACGTGGAAAATGCGATCGGCGCGCTATTGCCGCACGGCCGAACGCAGCTTGCCGGCGTCGCGCGCAAACTCGGGTTAACGCCGCGCACGCTGCGGCGAAAGCTCGCGGCCGAAGGCGTGACCTTTGCCGGCATTTTGGAAGATTTGCGGGTCGTGATGGCGCAGCATTATCTGGCCGAGCAGGATTTGCCGATCTCACGGATCGCTTGGCTTCTCGGATACACCGAAGTCAGCGCATTCTCGCACGCGTTTCGGCGCTGGACCGGCCGAACGCCGCGCGCGGACCGCTCGCGGCGGCAGCGCCCGCGGTCAACGCCGCAGCCTCGCCGGCGGCAGGTAGCGCGGTAGTGGCGTTACGAAATTCTCCTCGGCGCTGGCAATCCCGAACAAGTTTTTGTCCCAAGATCGCAAGTTTTTGTCGGGCGCATCCATTACCTGAGCGTCCATGACAATCGCGTGACACCGCGCCGCCCGTTGGCCGCGTGACGCGACGATAACCCCCGAACCATCCGGTCTTAAGCAAGAACAATGATCGATACCGTCAATTACCTGCGCGATATCGCGCAAAGCTGCACGCGCCTGGCGCGCGCTTGTCCGCACAAGCCCACCGCACACGCTCTGGAAGAAGTCGCGGTCGACTTGATGGCCAGAGCGCGCGAGATCGAGCGCGAATTTCGCGAATAAGGCGACTGCTGCGCTGTTAGCCGCTAGATCATGATCCGACCAGGTTGAATCAGAATCGTGCCCCAGATTCATCGTCGCCGCATGATTTTTTCGGAAAACCGGTATCCGCTTTTCCGGATCATGCGCTATTGCGTCGGCCGACCTTCGATTTTCGGCAGGTCGGCGTTTGCGCCTTTAGGCGAAGCCTCCGCACGTTTCGCCAGTTCGACCGTCAATTTTTCGGCGCGCTCCGGCGACATCTGCGCAAGGATCTCCGCCATATTGCGCGGACTGATCTGCGAGGCCACCTGCAACAAAACGCTGACGTCCAGGCGATCGAAAATCTTGGCGGCGTCGCGCGGCTTCATCGTCTCGTACATGGTTACGAGGCCTTTGAAGCGTTCGACCTCGGCTTCGTCCTTTTTCTGCTCCGCGGCTTTCAGCTCTAGCTGCGCGGACTTGATCTCGTTGAGCTTGTTCTCCACGCGCTTTTCGGCCTCCGCGATCAGGCCTTCGCGGATGTCGAGTTCGCGGGCACGCTTGTCGAGCTCCTGCCGGCGTTCCTGCAAGTGCTCAAGAATCGCGCGTTCTGAGGCCGAAGGGCCCGGCACGCTGCTCAACTGTACCCGCTGCCCATCCGGGACTTTCGGCGGCTCTTTGGGCTCTTTTGCGTCTTTGCCGGCTGCGGCTAGAGCGCCGCCTTTGCCCTGCTCGCCCTTTTCGCCTTTGTCGGCGCTTTCCGGTACCGAGCCGGTGATGTCGGGATTGCCCTTGTCGGCGAGGATCCTGGGGAGCGGCGGTAGCAGCGCTTGCTCGGTTCGCTCCGGCGGCGGCGAACCTTTCGCGTTCGGAAAGTTGAACATCATCTGCGCCCAAGGCTTCTGACCAGACTGCTTTGGATCAGATTGTTTGGCGTCGGACCCCGCACTCGCCGGCCACGATGACCCGCGCGAGGTATGAACGACGGTCGCTTCGCTCGGCGGTGTGGCCGATACCGGCGCGCCGTCTGGTCCCAGCAGAAGATCAGCGGCGATCAGCGCCAACAGGCACGCACTGGCCACCACGGCGATCGGAAGCAGACGCAGATCGCGCAGCAGCGGCGTCATGCCGCGAGACCATGCACCCGCGTGCGCAGTCGTTCGGCAAAGGCTTGCGCGGCCGCGGCAAGCGCTTGCGCGCCGCGCGGCGCTTCAACGGCTTCCAGCCGTGGCATCGCCGGCCCTTCAGGTATGGCGCCGCCGCCGGCAATTACGATCCGCGTCAACCGCTCGACCAATTCCCTGCCGGCGCCGATGCTGCGATCGAGATCGCCGGTGATGCGATCGGCGCTGCCCAGCCGCGCGCCCAAGCCGATCTCGCATTCCTCGACCGTCTGCTTGAGGCCGGCAATCGCCCGTTCGGCGATCTCGGTCGCGGTGACGAGCTCGGATATCGTCGCCCGCAGCGACTGCTCGTCGGACTTGAGCAGCTTGAGGCGGCGGTTGAGCGTCACGCAATAACCGATGGTCAATGCCAACAGGATCGCCACCATCATTTCGATGGTTATACCAAAGCCGTTTGTCACTGTGCCTCCAAGCGATTGCCGGCGCCGCCGGCCATCTCGAACATCGCCAAAGTGGTGCCGGGCTTGCGCAAGGGCTTCGCCACGCGCACCGCGACACGATCGCCGACGCGGCCCATGCGCCCTTCCGTCAGCATCACGTCGCCGCAGCGCACGATGACCGTCGCGTCGGATTTAAGTTCGAGCATCAAGGTGTCGCCGACCTCGAGTTTCATGATCTGCTTGAGCGGCAGCGGCGCCTCGTAGAGCACGGCGTCGACCGCGATCGTCGCCTGGCCTATTTCGGTCGCGAGATGGCCTTCCCAGGTCGGATCGCGGCCGAACTTCTCGCCCATGAACATCTGCAACAGAACGTCGCGGATCGGTTCGATGGTGGCGTAAGGCAACAGCAGCTCGATATTGCCGCCGCGGTCCTCCATATCGATGCGCAGCCGCACAAGGATCGAGGCATTCGCCGGCCGCGAAATGGCGGCAAAGCGCGGATTGGTTTCCAGCCGGTCGATGTTAAACTTCACCGGCGACAGCGGCCGGAAGGCAAGCTCGGCATCGGCCAGCACCACCTCGATCATGCGCTTGATGAGGTTGGTTTCGATGGTGGTGTAAGGGCGGCCTTCGATGCGGATCGCGGTCTGACCGCGGCGGCCGCCGAGCAGCACGTCGATGATCGAATA
>CAYWNY010000010.1:0-47177 GCA_964459765.1 uncultured Hyphomicrobiales bacterium
CCGACATGCCCTACGACGAGATGATCAAGAACGACATCGTCTGGGTCGGCACGCCAAACGACATCATCGAGCGTATCGAGGCGGTGCAGAAATTGTGCGAGGGGCTCACCGAGGTGGCGATCACGGTCAATCCCGGCGGCGTCGAGCACTGGAAGACGATCAAGACCCAAGAAATGTTCGCCCACCACGTCATCCCGCATTTCGCCGGGAAAAAGTAATCTGGCCCGTCAAAACAAATCGAAATATTCGTTCTGCTCCCAGGCGGTGACGTTGGCGTGCTCGGCGCTTTCGGCCTCGAAGCGCGCCACTTCGGCGCCTTTGAGCGTGGCGAAATAATCGACGAAGCCTGAGCCGAAAGTCTTTCTGAAGACATCGCTTGCGCGCAACGCCGCCAAGGCCTCTTTGAGGCTCTTCGGCAGCGGCGGCGCCTTGGTTTCGTACGGCGTATCCGCGGACGGCCCCGGATCGCGCTTTTGTGCGATGCCGTCGAGGCCGGCATAAATCTGCGACGCGAGATAAAGGTAGGGATTGGCGGCCGGCTCGCCGACGCGGTTTTCCAGATGCGTCGCGGGATCGCCGGGCTGGCCGAGCACCCGCACCATGACGCCGCGATTGTCGCGCGCCCAGATGGCGCGGTCGGGCGCCAGCGTATAGGGACGGTAGCGCTTATAGCCGTTGACGGTCGGCGTGGTGAACGCGGCCGCGGCCTGCGCATGCGCCAACAGGCCGCCGAGATAGTGCAGACCGGTGGTCGACAGTCCTTCGCGGTCATCGCCGACAAAGGCGTTGACGCGGCGTTTGCGGTCGATCAGCGATTGATGCAGGTGCCAGCCCGAGGAGAACAGGTTGGGCAATCCGGGCCGGCACATGAAGCTCGCGAGACAGCCGTTCCGCCGTGCGATCTGTTTCACGGCGGCGCGGAAAAGCATCATGGTGTCGGCGCACTCAAAGCCGCTCTGCGGGCGGAAGGTGAATTCGCACTGGCTCGGTCCAAGCTCGACTTCGAGCGAACGCAGCGGAAGCCCTAGTGCCTGCACGCCATGCCGGATCGGCTCGAGCGCCGCGTCCAGCTGATCGAAGCGCGACTCGGTGAGATATTGATAGCCCTGATTGAGCAGGCTCACCTCGGGCGCCTGCGGCGGCCAAGTGGCGTCTTCGAGCTTGAGCCGCGGATTTTCCAGCTTGAACAAGTGGAATTCGACTTCCAAGCCAGCGAGGAAGTCGAAGCCTGCTGTTAGCAACCGCGTGAGCGCATCGCGCAACACCTGCCGGGTCGAGAACGGCACCGGCTTGCCGTTCCCGAAATAAATGTCGCACAACAGCCAGCCGGTCTGCGGCGCCCCATTGTTGGACGTCCATGGCAGAACTTGAAACGTCGACGGGTCGGCGACCATGACGAAGTCGCCGCCGCCCTGCATCTCCGCCATGGCGAAGCCGCCGCCGGCGGTGAACACCGGATAGACCGTCTTGTGCGCGGTGTCCTTGGCCAAGAGCGTCGTGGTCATGGTGACGCCGCTATGCATCAGCGCCGGCGCGTCGGCGGCGACGACGGTCTTGCCGCGCAGCACGCCATGCTGGTCGGCAAAGGAAAACCGCACCAGCTCCAGTTTGTTTTTCTTGATCGCCTGCGCGACATCGTTCGCCTGCCGCGCCTGTTCGCCGGTCCACAGGTCGTGACGTTCGACGAAGGTAGCGGCGGTAGTGCGGCGTGGCGGCATCGTTATTAGGCGAATAGCGAAATGGCGATTATTTGCTTGTTCCGCTAATTCCAGCTTTTCGTTTGCTGCCGCGCCGCGTCGGTGCGCTGCCAATAGCCCTGCCAGTCGCCAGCCGGTCCGATGCCGTCGACGCAGGCCGGACCGGTAACGCCTTTAGCGCGCGCAGCATCCAGCACCATCAAAGGCGTTTCACCGTTGCCCGATTGCTCCAGCGCACGGCGCAACAGCCGCCGATAGGCTGTAATCGCCTTGTCCGAGATGCCGAGATGCTCCTGGGTGCGATCCTGGATCACGCCCATCGACTCGCAGGCCCACTGGTCGTGCACGTTGATGTCGGCGCCCATGCCGGTGTAGGTCGCGTGCTCCTGCTCGTGCGGATCGAAGCCGTAATCGTTGCTCTTGTTCTTGCGCGGCACGTAATCGGGCAATTCGTACAGTTCGAGCCGCTGGCGGCGCATCTCGTCCTTGTCGACGGCTGCGGCGAACGACGTGAAGATCGCGTACCAATAATGCTTGGTGTCGTCGATCGGCACATGCCACTGCGAGATCGTCATCTCACGGCTCATCGGGATGATGAAGGCATTGGGGAAGACGAGATTGGTGACGCGGATGTGCGCCTTGTCGCCGCCGATCTCGCGCAAAGTCGCCAGCCGGAACCCGTAATCGGTCGGCTCGACCTCGATGCGCGGCTGGGTAAATTCGCGCATGATCTGCGTCATCGGCATGTCCGCGTCTTTGGTCTTGTCGCGAAACATCTTGCCGTAGCCCTTGTCCGGGTCTTCATCCTCGAAAAAGCGATGCAGGAACGAGGTGTGAACCGGATCGATGCCGACTTCGAGCGATTGCAGCCAATTGCAGTCGATCATGCCCTTGAAAGCGAAGGTGTGGGTCGAAGGCGCGATAAAGCAATCGAAGTCGGGGAATGCCGGCGGCTCGCCCGGACCGAGATAGGCAAACAGGATGCCGCTCTTCTCGACCACCGGATAGGATTTCTGTTTGATGTTGGCGCACAGGTTGCTGCTGGCAGGCTCGGCCGGCGTCTGCAGGCATTTGCCTGCGACGTCGAACAGCCAACCGTGAAAGGCGCAACGCAGCCCGCCGTCCTCCAGCCGCCCGTAAGCGAGATCGGTGCCGCGATGCGGGCAATGCCGGCCAATGAGCCCGTAGCGGCCCTTGTCGTCCTTGAAAATCACGAGGTCTTCGCCAAAGAGCCGCACCGGCTTGACCGGCCGGTTGCCGGACAACTCGTCGATGAGCGCCGCAGGCTGCCAATAGCGCCGCATTAATGCACCGGCGGCGGTATCGGGCCCGGTACGGGTGATGAGATCGTTCTGTTCGGCGCTGAGCATGGCATTATCCCTCGCTGGCCGCCGATATTAGCGTCCATTCTGCGGAATCGTAAAATCCCCTAATGCCCGGGCAGCACCACGACCTTCGGACTGGCCGGCAAGGACGCCTTCGACACCACCAGTGAGGGAATTTCCGCCTGCTCCACCGGCCATTGCTGACGCGCCCGGTCGAGAAAGCGCTCAAGCGTATACCAGCCGAAAAAATGCATCGGGATAATGATCTGCGCTTTGAGCGCCGTCAGCACTTCCATCATGCCGTCGAGGTCGAGCGTGTAATTGCCGTCGACCGGCGCCATCACCACGTCGACACGGCCGATCTCGTTGAGCTGCTGCTGCGTCAGCGTGTGGTGCAAATGGCCGAGATGGGCGATGCACAGATTGGCGATTTCGAAGACGAAGATCGAATTGCCGTAGCGCTCGGTGCCGCCGGTCCAATCGCGGATATTAGTCGGGACGTTACGCACGCGCACGTCTTTATATGTGAGGTCCCAGACCGCCGGCTCCTCCGGACTCGGCCCCCAGCCGCGCAGCACGTATTTGATCGCCGGATCGGGATGATCGGTGAAGTGGGTGTCGTGGGCGTGATTCATGGTGGCGATGTCGGGCGTGACCGGCGGTTTTTGATAATCGTTGTAGTCGGTGGCGATGCGCACCAGCTGCGGACTCTCGATCAAAAACGTCGCATGCCCGATAAAGGTGATCCGCGCCTGGTCGGCATTGAGTGCGGCAAGCTTTAATGCGGCGGGGATGATCCGCGGCCGGGCGGCGGCAACGAGACCGGGACAGCTTTCCTGCATTTCCGGTTTTGGCGGCGGCGTCTGCGCGGAGGCGGCGACACATCCCGCCGCCGACACAAAGGCCAAGGCGGCGACGCGGGCAACAACGCCGGCGACGACGCCGATGGGCGACAGGCTCACTTCGCCACTCCGTATCCGCGCCCCGGCAGAATTGATCGAATGGCAGATAAATTGGCACGGAATGAGGCGCGCGACTATCGGCGCGCGGCGTCGTTGCCGGGCTGACGCCGGCGAAATTAGCGCTCGACGATGAGGCCGTGCTCGGTGACGACGACCCATTGGCCGTCTTGCCGCTTGATCGCTTCGACGCGGCCGATGCCGGGAAGGACGGCGCCGGTCACGACCTCGAACACGCCATTATAACGGCTTGCGACCAGCACCTTGCCGCCTTGCGCGCTCTGCACGACCCAGTCTTGCAAGATCCGGTCGGTACGCTTTGCTTCCGACGATGCCGGTTGGCTAGCGATGGAGCCAGTGGTCTCGGGCGCTGCCGCAGTGCTTCTCTTCTCGAGCCTCTCAAGAAACTCGGCCATGTGGGCGAGCTTTGCCGCCGGCTCGCTCTGGGCCTGTTCGAGGCGGTCGAGACGATCGGCGAGTTTGGCGAATTGGCCGTTGGCATTGTGGGCGGCGCCGGCAAGATCGGCTTTCAGCGCGGACAGGTCAGGTTTGGCAGCCGACGCCCCAGTGGTCGCTGCAACCTGGGAGACGGGCCACACATGCGCCACCCCCGACGCCGACAGCGAACCGACAAACGAGCCGAGCGCGGCCGCCGCGGCCACCAAAGCCGCGAGCATCGCAAACCGCATTGAGCGCGTCGGTGACGCGCCGCCTTCGCGACCGGCTTCGGCAGCCTGCTCGGTTGCGGCCTCGTCAGCCGACGGCCGGAAATCCTCGTTCGACTCCGCGGTGGCATCGAGCTTTGGCGACCAGACCACCGGCAATTGTGGTTCGGCCGGCGCGTCGTCCTTCGGCTTATCCTCGTGCTCGTCGGCCATGGGCGGATCTCCGAAATGCGGATGATCCGATCGGTAGCCTTGTTTGGTTAGCAATCGGTTAGCAAATCGCGAAAATCTCAGTCGATAAGGCCGTTTTCGCGGGCGAGGTCCTTGAGCGAAGCCTCCGGCCGCGCGCCGAGATGTTGAATGACTTCGCAGGCGGCAAGCGCACCCAGCCGGCCGCAAGTGCGGTCGTCGGCGCCGCGCGCAAGTCCGGCGAGGAAGCCGGCCGCGAACAAATCGCCGGCGCCCGTGGTATCGACCACGCGCTCGACCGGAAACGCCGACACGGCCTCGGTCCCCTCACGCGTGATCACGACGCAGCCCTTTTCGCTGCGTGTCACCACTGCGGTAGCGATGTCCGCCCGCAACGCCTTCACCGCGGTATCGAAGTCGGACGTCTGATAGAGGCTGTGCAGCTCCGCTTCGTTGGCGAAGATCAGGTCGACGGTTTTAGAGCGCATCAGCTGCAAGAACTCGTCGCGCCAGCGATCGACGCAGAACGCGTCCGAGAGGGTCAGCGCCACAATGCGCTCGGCTTCGTGCGCGATCTTGGCGGCTTTGACGAACGCATCCTTGGCGTTCTTCGGGTCCCACAAATAACCTTCGAGATAAACGATGGTGCTCGCAGCGACCAAATCGGCGTCGATGTCGTTCGGATGCAAATCCTGCGCGGCGCCGAGATAAGTGTTCATGGTGCGCTCGCCGTCGGGCGTGACCAACACATAGCAGCGCGCAGTTGAAGCGCCGTCGGCGGCCGGCGGCGTCGTAAAGGCGACGCCGGCGGCGCGGATGTCATGGCTGAAAGCGCGGCCGAGGAGGTCGTCCTTGACCTTGCCGATAAAGGCCGACCGCGCGCCGAGACCGGCGACGCCGACAATGGTGTTGGCGGCCGAACCGCCGGAGGTCTCGATCGCCGGCCCCATGGCCTCATAGATCGCCGCCGCCCGCGGCTCGTCGATCAATGCCATCGTGCCTTTGTTCATGCCTTGTTTGAGCAGAAAGTCTTCTTCGGTGCGGGCGATGACATCGACGATCGCATTGCCGATGCCGAGAACGTCGTAGCGGGCGATTGGCATAACAAACTCTCTGAAAAACGCATTGAGGGACGCGCACTATAACCAGCGCCCCTTGCAGGACAAGGCGTGGGGTGGCAATGGGACGCTCGCTTGCGGCGGAGACCAATATGGCGTTTCAGGAACGCGTTTTTTCGGGGGTGCAGCCCACCGGCAATCTGCATCTCGGCAATTATCTCGGCGCCATTAAGCGCTTTGTCGAGCTGCAGAACCGGTACGATTGCCTTTATTGCGTGGTCGATTTGCACGCCATCACGGTCTGGCAGGACCCGGCCGAGCTGCCCAAAGCCACGCGCGAGGTCACGGCCGCCTTCATTGCCTGTGGGATCGATCCCCAAAAGCACATCGTGTTCAATCAGAGCCAGGTGGCCGAACATGCCGAGCTCGCCTGGGTGTTCAACTGCGTCGCCCGGCTCGGCTGGCTCAACCGTATGACGCAATTCAAGGAGAAAGCCGGCAAGGACCGCGAAAACGCGTCCGTCGGGCTTTATGCCTATCCGAGCTTGATGGCCGCGGACATTCTGGTCTATCGCGCCACCCACGTGCCGGTGGGCGAAGATCAGAAACAGCATCTGGAGCTCGCCCGCGACATCGCGCAGAAGTTCAACAACGACTACGCCGCCTCCATCCACTCGCACGGCTTCGGCGATACGTTCTTCCCGCTGCCGGAGCCGCTGATCACCGGCGAGGCGACCCGCGTCATGTCGCTGCGCGACGGTTCAAAGAAGATGTCGAAGTCGGACGCCTCCGATTATTCGCGCATCAACCTGACCGACGATGCCGACGCCATCGCGCAAAAAATCCGCAAGGCCAAAACCGATCCAGAGCCGCTGCCGAGCGAGGAAGCCGGGCTCAAGCACCGACCGGAGGCGGATAATCTCGTCGGTATTTATGCGGCGCTTGCCGACACCACACGCGCGGGCGTGCTGGGGCAATTCGGCAACGCGCAATTCTCGACCTTCAAAACGGCGCTGGTGGATCTGGCGGTCGCCAAACTCGGTCCGATCGGCACCGAGATGAAGCGGCTGATGCACGATCCGGTCACAATCGATTCAATCTTGGCTGACGGCTCGGCGCGGGCGCAGAAGCTCGCCGGTGAAACCATGAAGGCGGTCAAGGACATCGTCGGCTTCGTGCGCGCTTAAGCATTTTACGCAGCACGATCGTTGCGGAAAACCGGCTTGTCCCGCCCCGCGCCGCCGTGCCACCATCGAACGCGTTTGCGTTAGTGTGGTCCGTGCCGGAGGCATCGCATGTCGCGCAGGCGCCGCAGCTATGAAGCCGGCCACAGGCCGAAGCTTCTGGTCGTCATCGACGACACCGAGGAATGCGACCGCGCGATCTACTTCGCCAGCCGGCGCGCGGCGCGGATCGGTGGCAATGTGGTCATGCTGCGGGTGATCGAGACCCACGATCAGAGCCAGCAGTGGCTCGGCGTCGCCGATATCATGCGGGCGGAGGCGCACGAAGAGGCCGACAAGGAGCTTAACAAATACGCCGCTCGCGCCAGCGCTATCAGCGGCATCACGCCCGAACGCGCGGTGCGCGAGGGCGAAAGGGCCGAAGAGATCCTCAAGCTCATCGATGAGGACGAGGACGTATTCATCCTCGTGCTTGCCGCCGGCATCGGATCGGAGGGGCCGGGACCGCTGGTCGCGGAGATCGGCAGGACCGCCGGCGATTATCCAATACCCGTGGCCATCGTGCCGGGTCACCTGACCGACGAAGAAATCGACGCCTTGAGCGGGTAAACTGGTCCCGCTACTTGAACTTCCAACGAAATTCGCCACGTATTAGGGTGAATTGGACGAGTCACGGCAGGGCCGATCGAGGCTAGCGCCGTTTGACGGAGGACCGCATGTTCATCCAGACCGAAGCAACGCCCAATCCGGCCACCTTGAAATTCCTGCCCGGCCGGACCGTGCTTGAGACCGGAACGCTCGACCTGCGCAGCACCGACGAGGCGGCCCAATCGCCGCTCGCCGACCGGCTGTTCGCGATCCCCGGGATCAGCGGGGTGTTCTTCGGGTCCGACTTTATCGCCGTCACAAAAGACGACAGCGAATGGACGCAGCTCAAGCCGATGATCCTTGGCGCGATCATGGAGCATTTCATGTCGGGCGCGCCGTTGCTCAGCGCGGCAGGCGCCGAAGCAAGCGACGGTGATGAGTTCTTCGATACCGCCGACGCCGAGACCGTAGCCACCATCAAGGAACTGATCGAGACCCGGGTGCGGCCGGCAGTGGCCAACGACGGCGGCGACATCACGTTCAAGGGTTTCAAGGACGGAATCGTATATCTCAATATGAAAGGTGCGTGCGCGGGCTGCCCATCGTCGACCGCAACGCTGCGGCACGGCATTCAAAATCTGCTCCGGCATTTCCTTCCCGACGTCACCGAAGTCCGCCCGATGTAATGGAACGGTCGGCGGATGAACTAAAGCGCGCATGCGCGTCCTCGCCATTGATACTGCGCTCGCGGCGTGTTCCGTGGCCGTGCTCGATACCGAATATGGCGGCATTCTCGCGAGTGAGAGCGTGCCCATGGTGCGGGGCCACGCCGAAGCGCTACTGCCGATGCTCAAGCGCGTGATGGACAAAGCCGGCACGACGCCGCCCGACATCGACCGGATCGCGGTCACCACCGGGCCGGGCAGTTTTACCGGAATGCGGGTCGGCATTGCGGCGGCCCGCGGCATTGCGCTCGCGCCCGCCAAGCCGGTCGTCGGGCTGACGACGTTGTCGGCCTACGCCGCGCCACATATGGCGACCGACGATCGCCTGCCGGTGATTGCCGCCATCGATGCGCGGCACTCCCACGTTTATCTGCAAGTCTTTGGTCCCGGTGGCCGCACTTCGTCGGCGCCGCGGTTCGCGCCGTTACGCGATGCGATCGAAGCCGCGGCTGAAACATCTTGCGCCATCGTCGGCTCGGCGGCGCAATCGGTTGCGGATGCTTTATCTGCCATGGACGCCGTTCCAGCTATCGTCGATGGGCGCGCGTCGCCGGATATCGCCTGGGTAGCGCGGTTGGGCGCGGTTATGGCCGAGGATCAATCGCCGCTGAAGCCGCAATATCTGCGGGCGCCGGATGCGCAGCCGCAGAACGCCGCCCAACTGCCGCGACGATGATGGGCTTCGTTTCGCGCCTGTTTGCCAAGGCTGAGCCTGTCATGGCCGAAGCGCGCCCGCGCGATGCCGCGGCGATCGCCAAGCTTCATGGCGCATCGTTCAAGCGCGGCTGGGGCGAGGACGAGTTTCAGACGCTGCTTGCCGACCGTGCCGTCATCGCGCATCGCGCCACCATCGGCGCAGCGCCGATCGGCTTTATTCTTTCGCGGCTTGCGGCCGGCGAAGCAGAAATTCTCTCAGTCGCCATCGCGCCGAACTGGCGCGGGCGCGGTTTCGCCCGCCCGCTCCTCGATCTGCATCTGCGGCGCCTGGCGGGGCTGGGCGTGCGCGCCGTTTTTCTTGAGGTCGACGAGCACAACGCGCCGGCCAACGCGCTCTACCGCCGGGCCGGATTTCATCAGGTCGGACGGCGCCAAGGGTATTATGACGGTGAGGCGACGGCGCTGGTGCTGCGCCGCGACCTTTAGCTGACGCATGGCTGTAAAGGCGGTATGATTTGAAGGAAGCCCCGATTCACCGACGGACCGAGAAAGGTACAGATTCGGCCGGAATGAAAGGCGCGCGCAAACTCTACGTGAAATCCTTTGGCTGCCAAATGAACGTCTACGATTCGCAGCGTATGGCGGACACCCTGGCGCCGGAAGGATATGTCGAAACGGCGAGCGCCGAAGACGCCGATCTCGTTATTCTCAACACCTGTCACATCCGCGAGAAGGCGGCGGAAAAGGTCTATTCCGAACTCGGCCGAGTGCGCCGCATTAAAGAAGCGGCGGCGGCTGACGGTCGCAATCTCCTGATCGCGGTCGCCGGCTGCGTGGCGCAGGCCGAGGGCGACGAAATCATCCGCCGCGCGCCGGCAGTCGATCTCGTGGTCGGATCGCAGAATTATCATCGCCTGCCCGATCTCGTGGCGCGCGCCGCGCGCGGCGGCAAGGTCGTCGACACCGAGTTCCCGCTCGACGACAAATTCGAGCACCTCGCGGCGCCAAGTTTAGACGCGACACGCGCGCGCGGCGTTGCCGCGTTCGTCACGGTGCAAGAGGGCTGCGACAAATTTTGCACCTTCTGTGTGGTCCCGTACACGCGCGGCACGGAGGTCTCGCGCCCGGTCGACAAGATCGCCGCCGAGGCTGCCCGTCTGGCGCAAGCCGGCGTGCGTGAGGTCACGCTCATTGGGCAAAACGTCAACGCCTTTCACGGCGAAGGACCTGACGGCCGGACCTGGTCGTTGGCCCGGCTCCTCAAGCGCCTTGCGCAACTGCCCGGCATCGAACGGCTGCGTTATACGACCAGCCACCCGCTCGACATGGATGATGAACTGATCGCCGCGCACCGCGACCTGCCGGCGCTGATGCCGCAACTGCATTTGCCGGTGCAATCCGGCTCCGATCGCGTTCTTGCCGCCATGAATCGCCGCCACACCCGCGCCGATTATTTGGGGGCGATTGCAAAGCTGCGCCGGGCGCGGCCGGACATCGCGCTGACCTCCGATTTCATCGTCGGCTTTCCCGGCGAAACCGACGACGACTTTGCCGCAACGCTCAGTCTCGTCGAGGACGTCGGCTATTCCGGCGCCTTCTCCTTTAAGTATTCGCCACGCCCGGGCACGCCCGGCGCCGACATGGATGACCAAGTCGACGAGGCGGTGAAGACCGACCGGCTGCACCGCCTGCAACGGACGATCGACGGATGCCAGGCGGCATTCAACCGCCGTTGTCTCGGCCGCACCGTGTCCGTGCTGTTCGAGCGGGCCGGCCGCTACGACGGCCAGATCGTCGGCCGCTCGCCGTATCTGCAGCCGGTCCAAGTGGAAGCATCCGCTTCCCTCATCGGTCAAATTGCCGACGTCACCATCACCGAGATCGCCAGCAACAGTTTATTTGGTGCGCTGGCCCAACAGCCGGCGCTCGCGCCCGCAGGAGCCTGAATGCAAACTCCCGGTCCTTTTGGTCCACACAATACGGATGCCGGATCGCTGGTCGCGGCCCCTGACAATGGCACGCAGGTCGTTCTCACCTTCGACGACAATCGCCTCGCCTCGACGCTGTTCGGCCAATACGGCCAGAACCTGGCGTTGATCGAGCGCCGACTCGCAGTTGTCGCTACGTCGCGCGGCAATCAAGTGACGCTTGAAGGTTCGCGTGAGGCCTGTGAGCAGGCGCGGCGCGTGCTTGAAGGCCTCTACGATCGGCTCAAGCACGGCGACGAGGTGACGCAGGGCGACGTCGATGGCGCCATTCGCCTTGCGCTGTCGCAAGGTTCGCTGTTCGATTTCGATCCGGCCTCGGCTCGCGAAAGCTTCGAAGAGATCAATCTGCGCAAACGCCGCGTGCGCGCCCGCACGCCGGCGCAGGACGCCTATCTGCGCGCGCTCAAGCGCCACGCACTGGTGTTCGCCACTGGCCCGGCCGGCACCGGCAAGACCTGGCTCGCTGTCGCCCAAGCGGTGCAGTTGTTCGAGCGCAAGGAGGTCGACCGGATCGTGCTCTCGCGTCCGGCGGTCGAAGCCGGCGAGCGGCTCGGTTTTTTGCCCGGCGATATGCGCGAAAAGGTCGACCCGTATCTGCGTCCCATCTACGACGCGCTCTACGATCTGATGGACGCGCGCATCGTCGAGCGGGCGCTGCAGACCACCGAGATTGAAATTGCGCCGCTCGCATTCATGCGCGGCCGCACCTTGTCGAACGCGGCCATCATTCTCGACGAGGCGCAAAATACCACGGCGATGCAGATGAAGATGCTGCTGACGCGGCTCGGCGAGAACAGCCGCATGATGGTGACCGGCGATCCGAGTCAGGTCGATTTGCCGCCCGGACAGACCTCGGGTCTCACCGAAGCGGTTCGATTGCTCGACGGCGTCGAAGGCATCGGCCACGTCAGGTTTACGGCTGCCGACGTCATTCGCCACGAACTCGTGGCGCGCATCGTCGAGGCGTACGACAACGCGGCGGCGGCCAAGCGCGAGCGGCCGTGAATGACCGAGGCGGCGCGGAAAACCCGGGCGCCAAAAACGCCACGCAAGTCGCAAGCCGCGCCGCGACTGAAGGCGCGGCTGCAAAGGGCGCGAGCGAGAACGGCGCCGCGATCGCCGAAGATCGATGTGCTGGTTGAATCCGATCTCTGGAAACGAAAGGCTGAGGTGACGTCGATGGTGCGCCGAGCGGTCGTGGAAGCAGCCGCGGCGCTGGCAACGCCGGAGGCCGAGCTTGCTATCGTGCTGACCGATGATTCGGCGATTCGTGTGCTCAACCGCGAATGGCGCGGCGTCGACGCAGCCACCAACGTTTTATCGTTTCCGACCGGCGGCCACGCCGGCAAGCGATCGCATATCGGCGATATCGTGCTGGCCTACGAAACCATTGCGCAAGAGGCCCGCGCCGAGCGCAAACCGTTCGCCCATCATGTTGCCCACCTCGCCGTGCACGGATTCCTGCATCTTTTGGGCTATGATCACGGGCGAGCAACCGAAGCCGAGGCGATGGAACGGACGGAACGCGCTATCTTACGGCGTCTGGCGATCCCGGACCCCTATCGCCTGCCGGCCAAATCCTAGGTCGGCAAACTCCGCCCGACGCGCTGACACCGAAGCCATGGTCCAATCGTCCTCCGCAAACCAAGCCAGCGAGACCGCTAACCACGGTCTCCCCATGGTCGTCCCGCAACCCGGCGAGCCGAATGAGGGCTGGTTCGCGCGCGTCCTGCGCATTCTGTTCGGCTGGAAGGGCGCGGCGACCCGCGCCGATCTTGAACTCGTCCTCACCGCCGAGCAGCCCGAGTCCGGCTTCTCGCCGGCCGAGGCGGCGATGCTCAAGAATATCCTCGGCCTGCGCGAATGCCGCATCGAGAGCGTCATGGTGCCGCGCGCCGATATCGTCGCGGTCCACCAAGACATCACGCTCGGCGATTTGGTCATGGTGTTTGCCGGCGCCGGCCATTCGCGGCTCGTCGTCTATAACGACACGCTCGACGATCCGATCGGCATGGTGCACATCCGCGACTTGCTGGCCTTCATGGCGGCGCGCGCCGCAGTCGATCCGGCCGCCGGAGAAGAGAAGCTTTCCGCCGCCGATCTCGATCTCGCCAAGATCGATCTTTCCATGCCGCTCGTCGCCGCCAAGATCGTCCGCGACCTGCTCTACGCGCCGCCGTCGATGCCGGCCCTCGATCTGCTGGCCAAAATGCAAGCGACACGGATTCATCTTGCTCTCGTCATCGACGAATATGGCGGCAGCGACGGCTTGGTTTCGATGGAGGACCTGGTCGAACTGATCGTCGGCGACATCGCCGATGAACATGACGAGGCGGAAACCGCCGCCGTCGTCCGGCAAAACGACGGCTCCTTCCTCGCCATCGGCCGCGCCAGCCTCGACGATGTGCGGGCCGTGGTCGGCGAGGAATTCGACGTCGGCGAAGCGGCACAAGAGGTCGATACGCTGGGCGGTTATCTGGTCATGAGCGCGGGCCACGTGCCGGTGCGCGGGGAATTGGTTTCCGGCCCCCCACCCTTCGAAGCTGAGGTGCTCGACGCCGATCCGCGACGCGTCAAGCGCGTGAAGATCTATCGCCGTAAGGACCGCCGCGAGTTAGCGACGCCACCGCGGTCAGCGCCGCCGCGCTCGCCGCCCTCCCGCGACGAGGCGGCGCGCACGAACCCGAACGCGACGCCGGCGCCGTGAAGCCAGCGGCCCTGATCAACATCATTGTACTGTCCTACGGCTGGCGGCGCTGGCTTATCGCCTTTGCGGCCGGCGCCGCGTCGGCGCTCGCCATGGCACCGTTCGATCTGTGGCCATTGTGGCTGGTTACCTTTCCGGTGCTGGTCTGGCTGCTCGACGGCACTGGGGTCGATCATTGGCATGGCGTAACCGGCGCCGCCGTCACCGGATGGTGGTTCGGCTTCGGTTATTTTCTCGCCGGACTTTATTGGGTCGGCCACGCCTTTCTCGTCGATGCACAAACCTTTGGATGGCTGCTGCCCCTCGCGGTACTCGGACTGCCGGCGGGGCTTGCGATTTTCACCGCGCTCGGCGCCGCGCTGGCGCGCCTCCTTTGGGTTCGCGGCGCCTTGCGCTTCCTCGCCCTGGCGATGGCGTTGACCGCGACCGAATGGCTGCGCGGGCACATCCTCACCGGCTTCCCGTGGAACGCATTTGGCTACGCGCTCACCGCACCGCTGGTTTTGGCGCAAAGCGCCTCGGTCATCGGCATCTGGGGGCTCACTTTCATCACGGTGGCAGTCGCCGCAAGTCCGGCGGCGCTCGCCGACGATCGCGCCGAAACACGTTTGCCTTGGCTGCCGCTTGCACTCGCTGTCGTTGTTGTCGCGGCTATGGCTGCCTACGGCGCGGTGCGACTTGCCCGCAACCCCACCAGGCTGGTCGAGGGCGTGCATCTGCGGATCATGCAGCCGAACCTGCAGCAGGACGTGAAGTTCAACTATGCGGCCAAGCAGCAGGTCGTCGACCGTTACATTTCCTTGTCGGACCGCGCCTCCGGCCCGCAGTCGCGCGGTGTGCGCGACGTGACCCATCTGATCTGGCCGGAATCGGCATTTCCGTTCTTTCTCACCCGCGAGCCCGAAGTGCTCGCCCAGATGACGCACCTACTGCAGTTCGGAACGGTTCTAATCACTGGCGCGGTCCGACTGGCGGAGCCGGTCAATCCCGGCGAGCCCGCGGCCTACAATTCGATCTACGTCATCGATCACGACGGCTCCGTCGTTTCGCTCTACGACAAAGTTCATTTGGTGCCGTTTGGCGAGTATCTGCCGTTCCAGCGTTTTCTGGAAAGGCTCGGCGTGCAACAACTCACCAAGCAGATCGGCGGCTTTCAGGCCGGGGACCGGCGCCGCCTCGTCGCCGTACCGGGCGCGCCGCTGGCGTTGCCACTTATCTGCTACGAGATCGTCTTTCCCGGCGACGTCATGCCCAAAGGACCGCGCCCGGGATGGATCGTCAACGTCACCAATGACGGATGGTTTGGCTTTTCCAGCGGCCCCTATCAGCACTTCCAACAAGCGCGCGTGCGCGCCATCGAAGAAGGGCTGCCGCTTGTTCGCGCTGCCAATACCGGCATTTCTGCCGTGGTCGATCCGGTCGGACGGATCGTGAATTCATTGCCGCTCGGCACCGAAGGCGTCATCGATTCGGCGCTGCCGCAGGCGATCGGGGCTCCGATCTACAGCCGCGTTGGCGACCTTCCAACCGGCATGATCGTCGCGGTATCGCTGCTCATCCTTATCCGCCGGCGCCTGCGGCCGGCGCAGTGATCCGCAAAATTCTTTCGCCACCAGATGAGCTTATATCCGAACGTTCCGGGGCGCGCCGCAGCGGGCCGCAACGCCCGAGATGTATCAATGTGATAACGACCAAGGGTGTCGCGATAAACAAACTTCAACTCACCCGCGTAAGTACTGGGCAGTCGAACTACTTAACAATATTATAGTTGATTATTGGCACAAACGACCTCGCGAGAAAGATGAAGCACTAAAATCAGTGCCGTCGCCCGTGAAAACGTTCGCACCACACATCACGGTATGTTTGATATCTAAAGTAATTACGATAGACATTGCGAGGCAGGAGAGGTCGTCATGATGGCCAAAAAGGCACCGAACCCCATCGATAAGCATGTCGGTAGTCGGGTGCGCATGCGCCGCATGATGCTCGGAATGAGCCAGGAGAAGCTCGGCAACAGTCTCGGTTTGACCTTTCAGCAGGTACAGAAGTACGAGAAGGGCACCAATCGCATTGGCGCCAGCCGCCTGCAGCAGATTTCGCAAATTCTTGAAGTGCCGGTGTCGTTTTTTTTCGAGGGCGCGCCTACCGTCGGCGCGGCACGCGCGGACGGACTGACCGAAGCACCCTCGCCCGCTTACGTATCCGAATTTCTCGCCACCGCGGATGGGCTGGCCCTGACCAAGGCCTTCACGCGGATCAGCGATGCAAAACTGCGGCGACGCATCGTCGAGTTGGTCGAGCAAATAGCGCTCGGCGAAAAAGACTGACGGCCCGGCGGCGGTCTGGCTTCCGCAAAATGCGGTGTACCGCCCACACTTCGCCCACATCTTGACCGCGCTGAGCGACGCTGCAACAACCCTGTCACAGTCAAGCGCTGCTTCTCGTTCGGGCCGGATGAATAACGCACGCGGCGACGATGGGGCTTACTAAGGGAGTGTTTCGCAGTGCAACGTTCAAACTACCTGTTCACCAGCGAGTCTGTCTCGGAAGGCCATCCTGACAAGGTCTGCGATCAAATTTCGGACGCCGTGCTCGACGCCTTCCTGGAGAACGATGTCAAACTCGGCATTGCCGACGAGAGCAAGGTCAATACCCGCCTCGGCTGTGAGACGCTGTGCACGACCAACAAAATCGTCGTTGCCGGCGAGGGCCGCGGCCAAGCCCCGCTGTTCCACAAGCACGGCGACAAGGCCGTGGTTAATCGCGAGATGATTACAGAGATCGCCCGCAACGTGGTCAAGGATATCGGCTACGATCAGGACGGCTTCTCCCACTATGGCGCCGACGTCGAAGTCTTGCTGCATGGACAATCCCCCGACATCGCCATGGGCGTTGACGCCAAAAAGAAGAAGGGCGCCGACGAGGAAGGCGCCGGCGACCAAGGCATGATGTTCGGCTACGCTTGCACGGAGAGCGAGGTCTACGAAAAAGGCTCGTTCATGCCGGCGCCGATTTATTTTGCGCACAAGATTCTCAAAGTGCTGTCGGATAAGCGCCGCTCCGGCGCGCTGTTCGACCTGCAGCCCGACGCCAAGAGCCAGGTCACCGTCAAGTACGTCGACGGCAAGCCGGTCGGCTGCACCAAGGTCGTGGTATCGACGCAGCACAACGCCGAGAGCCGCAACGGCAAAAAATATACGCCCAGCATCGTCAAAGAAATGATCGCCGATTCCGTTGAATCGGCGCTGCCGGATGGCTGGATGCCCAAAAAGCCGAGCGATTTCCTGGTCAACCCGACCGGAAATTTCGTCGTCGGCGGCCCGGACGGCGATTGCGGCCTGACCGGACGCAAAATCATCGTCGACACTTATGGCGGTTACGCACCGCACGGCGGCGGCGCCTTCTCCGGCAAGGATCCGACCAAGGTCGATCGCTCGGCTGCTTATGCCGCGCGCTACCTTGCCAAGAACGTCGTTGCGGCCGGGCTCGCGCAAAGCTGCACCATCCAGATCGCCTACGCGATCGGCGTGGCAGATCCGATGTCGCTTTATGTCGACACCCACGGAACCAGCAAAGTCGACGAAGCGAAGTTGCAAAAGATTTTGCCGGAACTGTTCCTGCTGCGACCGACCAACATTCGTCGCACGCTCAAGCTCAACCGGCCGATCTACCGCCGCACCGCGGCCTACGGCCATTTTGGGCGCGCCCCCGATCGGGATGGCGGCTTCTCGTGGGAGCGGACCGACCTCGCCGACGAACTCAAGCGTCACTTGCGCTAGCTACTGCCTCCGGGGGCTTGTCCCCGGCCAGTCGATCAGGCAGTCATTGCCCTTCTGAAATTGGGATGTGCGGGCTTACCCCGCGCATGATGCCGCGTGAGTGCCGAGCTCAACGCAACGCGTGGCTTCTTCGGCCGTCGCAAGGGACACAAGCTTCGCGGCCGGCAAGCGGCCTTGTTTGATACCCTGCTGCCGCGTCTAGCCCTCGATCTCAGCAAGCCGCCGACGGCCGACTTGAAGGCGCTGTTTGCGGTGCCGGTCGGCGAGGTCGTGCTCGAGATCGGCTTCGGCGGCGGCGAAAACATGATCGCGCAGGCGCAAGCGCGGCCGCAATCCGGCTTCATCGGCGCCGAGCCTTTCGTCAACGGCATGGCCAAGGCGCTCGCCGCGATCGAGAGCCTCGAACTGAAAAATGTGCGCCTGCATTTCGACGATGCGACGTCGTTGCTCGTCTGGTTGCCGGACGCGTCGCTTTCGCGCATCGACCTCATTCATCCCGATCCCTGGCCAAAACGTCGGCATTACAAGCGCCGCTTTGTGCAGGATGTAACGATCGCGCAATTCGCCCGCATCCTGCGGCCTAGCGGTGAGTTGCGCTTCGCTACTGACGCCGCGGATTATGCCGCGTGGACGCTTCAGCACTTCCTGCGCGCGGCGGATTTTGACTGGACCGCCCGCGGCGCCGACGACTGGCGAAAGCCATGGCCGGATTTCACCGGCACCCGCTACAACGCCAAAGCCGCACGTGCGGAACGTTCGACGTGTTACCTGGTGTTTCGCCGGCGCTAGCGCATGATCCGGAAAAGTGGAAGCAGGTTTTCCGAAAAGATCATGTGCCACTAAAACAGCGTGATCCGGAAAAGTGGATACCGGTTTTCCGAAAAAGATTACGCGCCAACAAAAGATCTCGATCGCGCCGGGACTCCCACTTACTGGCCCTGCCGTGCCTGCCAGAAGCGGACCACGCGTTGCGCAGTCGAGGCCGAGAGGCGGCCATAATTGACAAAGGCCGCGTCGAGACCCTGCGTTGACGTGCCGCCGCCGTTTGGACGCACCTTGATCACCGCCTTAACCGCCGGCCAGCTCAAGCCCGCGGCCTTGCACAGGATCAACACCGGGTCCGGCCCGTCGCCGTCCATCAGCCGGTCGACGATCTTGATCGGCACCTTGGACAGGGCGGCTAGGCCGGCCACCGTCTCTTCGACTTTGTTTTCGGCGCAGAATGAGGCGAGCGCCTCTTCGTTCAATCGATTGGCGCGGTCGAGGCCCAATACGGTGCGCTGCGCCTCGCGATAATCGCGCGGGCCGACGCGCGCGCCGACTTCTTTTGAGACCTTGGCGAGCACATCGCAGATCGCCGCTCTGACTTCAGGCGTCGCCGACGCGATCAGCCGCCGGTGCACGACGGCGGTGGCTTTGCTGAGCAAATCGCGGAACATCGGTGGCGGGATATCCGGCCGCAGCCCGACCTTTTCCGCCAAGATGCCGTCCTCTTCGGCGCGCTTGATGAGCCGATAAAAGCCTTTTTCGGAGATGCGAGCGCTGCGGTTCTCGGCGACGCGGCGGGCGACGTCGCGGTTGCCGCGCCGGACCAGCACGTCGGTCACTGCCTCGCCGAGCGCTTGGCGGCCGGAGATGGCGTGGAGATGAGCCTGGCCCTTGGTGCTGGCGACGTCGACCAGGTCCGCTTCGGCCAAACGCGGCGCGTGTTTGAGCACCGGCCCGGCCACCGCAATGTCGTCGTCCTTGGCAAGCGTGCGCAGCACCTTGACCGGCGCGTTGCTCACCGGCGCCAGATGGTTCGAGAGCTCGGCCCGCGCCTGGGTCTCGATTTCCTCGATCAAAGAGCCGAAGACGTCGTCAAAAAGGTCGACGTGTTCTTCGCTGTAGCGGCTCGCGCCGGTAAGAAAGAGAGCGGTAATGCGTTGGAGCGCGTCGACCCGCTTTTCACGCGAGCCGTGTTGGAGGACTTCTTCAAGCTCGGGGATTAACGAGAGGTTGGAGCCCGTACCAGACATTGCCCATCGATGGTTAGGGAACCGTATGCCGGAACTCTTTCTGATTACCGGTGACAGATTACCGATCCCTGAACGGAACGCCCTTGAAACCGCCCGGGAAACGGCTATATTGGCCCCATCCGTCATGGATACCTCATAACGGTCGGTTGATCCGAAGGTTTTGAGAGTGGGCCCCCCGGGACCCGCTCTTTTTTATTACCTAAAGCCTGACGGTTTTCTGACCGACCGACGGTCCGACGACTCATGTTTGCGAAACGCATGGACGATAGGCCGACAACGTTTACCGATGAACCGCGGCTCATCACCGAGCCGGGGCGCGCGGCGCGCCTCGCCGCGATTGCCGAGCCGGTGCTGGCCGAACTCGGCTATCGGCTGGTCCGCGTACGCGTTTCCGCAGCCGAGGGCTGTACCGTGCAGATCATGGCCGAGCGCCCGGACGGCACGCTGGCGATCGAAGACTGCGAACTCGCCTCGCGCACGCTCTCGCCGGTGCTCGACGCCAATGATCCGATCGAAAGCGCTTACCGGCTGGAAATTTCCTCGCCGGGCATCGACCGGCCGCTGGTGCGGCGTTCGGATTTCGATCGTTATGCCGGTCACGTCGCGCGCATCGAAATGCTGGCGCCGATCGGCGGCCGCCGGCGTTTCCGCGGCGAGATTCTCGGCACGCAAGGCGATGGCGTTCGCCTTCGCACCGACGAGCCAGCGGTGGACGAAACTTCTGAAGTGCTGCTGACGATCGAAGACATGATGGAAGCGCGGCTGGTTCTAACCGATGAACTCATTTCGCAATCGCTGCGGCGAAGCAAGCGTGACCAACGCAAAGGAGACTGAACCATGGCGACCGTAAGCGCCAATAAGCTTGAACTCTTACAGATCGCCGACGCCGTCGCGCGTGAAAAGGCGATCGATCGCAAAATCGTGCTGGGCGCCATGGAGGATGCGATCGCCAAGGCGGCGCGCTCGCGCTACGGCAGCGAAACCGAAGTGCGCGCGGAGATCGATCCGAAAAGCGGCGAACTGCATCTATCCCGCCATATGCTGGTGGTGGACGCGGTCGAAAATCCGGCCTTCCAGATCACGCTGGAAGAGGCCCGCCGCCACCATCCGGCGGCGCAGGTCGGCGACACCATCGCCGACAAGCTGCCGCCGCTGGAATATGGCCGCATCGCCGCCCAATCGGCCAAGCAGGTCATCGTGCAGAAAGTGCGCGAGGCCGAGCGCGACCGGCAATACGAAGAATACAAGGATCGCATCGGCGACATCGTCAACGGCATCGTCAAGCGCGTCGAATACGGCAACGTCGTCGTCGATCTCGGCCGCGGCGAAGCGATCGTGCGGCGCGACGAAATGCTGCCGCGCGAAGTATTCCGCAACGGCGATCGCATTCGCGCCTATATCTACGACGTTCGCCGCGAGCAGCGCGGGCCCCAAATCTTCTTGTCGCGGACGCATCCGCAGTTCATGGCGAAACTGTTCGCCCAGGAAGTTCCGGAAATCTACGACGGCATCGTCGAGGTGAAAGCGGTAGCGCGTGATCCGGGCTCCCGGGCCAAGATCGCCGTTCAATCGCGGGATTCCTCGGTCGATCCGGTCGGCGCCTGCGTCGGTATGCGCGGCTCGCGCGTGCAGGCGGTGGTCAACGAGCTGCAGGGCGAGAAGATCGACATTATTCCGTGGTCGATGGACATTGCGACCTTCGTGGTCAATGCGCTTGCCCCGGCAGAAGTCGCCAAAGTGGTGCTCGACGAGGAACGCGAGCGCATCGAAGTGGTGGTGCCCGACCAGCAGCTCTCGCTCGCGATCGGCCGACGCGGCCAGAATGTGCGGCTTGCGTCACAGCTGACCGGCTGGGACATCGACATCCTCACCGAGCAGGAAGAATCCGAACGCCGCCAGGCCGAGTTCGAAAATCGCACCCGCATGTTCATCGACTCGCTCAACGTCGACGAGGTGATCGGACAATTGCTGGCGTCCGAAGGGTTCACTTCGGTGGAGGAACTGGCCCTGGTCGACACTAAGGAGCTCGCGGGCATCGAAGGTTTCGATGAGGACACTGCGGCCGAATTGCAGACCCGCGCCCGCGACTATCTGGCCAAGATCGAGGCCGAGCTTGACGCCAAGCGCGTCGAGCTTGGCGTCGCCGACGAGCTCAAAGAAGTGCCGGGTGTGACCACCGCCATGCTGGTTCGTTTAGGCGAGCACGGCGTCAAGACGGTTGAGGATCTCGCCGGCTGCGCCACCGACGACCTGGTCGGCTGGACCGAACGCAAGGACGGCGAGACGGTTCGCGAAGCCGGCATTCTCGATGGTATGGACCTGTCGCGCGAGGACGCCGAGGCTCTGGTGATGCAGGCTCGGGTGAAAGCGGGCTGGATTAGCGAAGCCGATCTGGCGCCGCCGCCGGCCGAGGAAGCCGCTCCCTCCGAGGTGGAAGCTTAAAGGAACCGAACAAAGCGCATGACCCCTGACGTACTCGCGACCGAACAGAGCACCGAACTCGACCGCGGACCCCACATCCGCGAACGCGTTCGCCTGTGCGCCGCCACGCGCCAGGTGCTGCCGGTTTCTGACCTCATCCGCTTTGTGCTCGGGCCAAACGGCGAGGCGGTCCCTGACCTTAAAAGCAAGCTGCCCGGACGGGGGATTTGGGTTACGGCGACGCGGCTGGCGCTGGGCGAAGCCATCAAACGCAAAGTCTTTGCTCGTGGCTTCAAGCGCGAGGTCCGGCTGCCGGCCGATCTGGCCGACCGCACCGAACAATTGATGGAACGGGCGGTTCTCGACGCGCTGGCAATGGCGGGCAAGGCCGGGCTTGTGGCCCCGGGGTTCGCCAAAACCGCGGCGGCGCTGGCAAACGACGAGGTTCTCGCGCTGCTGCATGCGACCGAGGCGGCGCCCGACGGCAAGCGCAAGCTCGATGGTGCTGCCCAGCGGCGGTCCGCCGGCGCCTCGATTGTGATTGAATTCCTTAATTCGGCGCAATTGGATTTGGCATTGAACCGCACAAATGTGGTACATGCAGCGCTGCTCGCCGGTCCTGCGAGCGAAACCTTTCTGGCGCGCTGCCGGCGTCTTGAACGGTTTCGGACCGGCGATTTACACGATCAGGCCGAACTATCGAGCGCCGAAGTTACCCGGCCGGAGACACGACGCGTATGACCGAGACGACCAAGAATAGCGGCGAGAAGCTGAGCGTGACGCCGACCAAAACGCTGACCCTCAAACGCGGCGGTGTTGAGCAGGGAGTCGTGCGGCAAAGCTTCAGCCACGGTCGCAGCAAGGCGGTCGTGGTCGAGAAAGTAAAACGCCGCATCTCTGGTCCGGAGCCGAAGCTGGAAGCCGCGCCGGCGGTGGAGCGCGCCCCAATCGCGAAACGTCCGGTGGCCAAGCCTGCGGCGCCTGCGCCTGCCAGCACTGCGCCGGCAGCACCGGCCGCCCCGGCCAAACCTTCCGGCGTCGTGCTGCGTACCCTCACCGAAGAAGAGCGCAGCGCCCGCGCGCACGCGCTGGCCGACGCCCGGCTGCGCGAGGCGGAAGAGCGAAAGATTGCCGAAGAAGAGGCCAAGGTCCGTTACTCTCGCGAAGAGGCGGATCGGGCGGATCGCGCCAAGGCGGAAGCCCGCAAGCGCGAAGAGGAAGAGCGGCGCAAGCACGACGAAGAGACCAAGCGCAAAGCGGACGAAGTTGCCAAGAAGCGCTTCGGCGCAGACACGCCGGTAGTCAAGAGCGGCGCGCGCCCGGCGCTTGAAGCCGATGAAGAAGAAGCGCCGCGCGGCCCGCGCCGCGGCGGTGCGCTGGCGCGCCCGGCAGCAGCGCCCAAGACGCCAGCGCGGGGCCCGGAAAAACGCCGCGGACGGCTCACGGTCGTCACCGCGCTCTCAGCCGACGAAGTGCGCGAACGCTCCGTGGCGTCGTTTCGCCGCCGCGTTCAGCGCATCTCCGGCCATCGCGACGCCGAGCCGAAGGAAAAGATCGCGCGCGAAGTCACCGTCCCGGAAACGATCACCATCCAGGAACTCGCCAACCGCATGGCCGAGCGGGCGGTCGACGTCATCCGCATCCTGATGCAGCAGGGCCACATGGCGAAGATCACCGATACGATCGATGCCGACACCGCTCAGCTGATCGCCGAGGAACTCGGCCACACCGTGCGCCGGGTCGCCGAATCCGACGTCGAAGAAGGCATGTTCGACGCCCCCGACGATCCGTCGATGCTGCAACCGCGCGCCCCGGTCGTCACGATCATGGGCCACGTCGATCACGGCAAGACGTCGCTGCTCGATGCGATCCGCTCGACCGATGTCGCGGCGGGGGAATCCGGCGGCATTACCCAACACATCGGCGCTTATCAGGTGACGTCGCCGTCGGGCGGCCGCGTTACCTTCATCGATACGCCCGGCCATGCCGCCTTCACCGCGATGCGCGCCCGCGGCGCAAAAATCACCGACATCGTCGTCCTGGTGGTCGCGGCCGATGACGGCGTGATGCCGCAGACGGTGGAGGCCATCCATCACGCCAAAGCGGCGAAGGTGCCGATCATCGTCGCCATCAACAAAATCGACAAGGCCGATGCCAAGCCGGAGCGCGTGCGCACCGAGATGCTGCAGCACGAGATCCAGGTGGAGTCGCTTGGCGGCGACGTGCTCGAAGTCGAGGTATCGGCGAAGGAAAAGCGCAATCTCGACAAGCTGCTCGACATAATCGCGCTCCAATCGGAAGTGCTCGAGCTCAAAGCCAATCCAAACCGCGCCGCCGAAGGCACGGTGATCGAAGCCCGCCTCGACCGCGGCCGCGGCCCGGTCGCGACCGTGCTGGTTCAGCGCGGCACGCTCAAACCCGGCGATATCGTCGTCGCCGGTTCGGAATGGGGCCGGGTGAGGGCGCTGGTGTCCGACACCGGGCATTCCGTGGTCGCCGCCGGACCGTCGATGCCGGTTGAGGTGCTCGGTTTCAACGGCACGCCGGAAGCGAGCGACCGCCTGGCAGCGGTTGCGACCGAAGCGCGCGCCCGCGAGATCGCCGATTACCGCACCCGCCAACGGCGCGAAATCGCCGCAGCCCGGCAGACTGGCATGCGCGGCTCGCTCGAGCAGATGATGAGCCAGCTCAAGACGTCGGGCCGGAAGGAATTCCCGCTGATCATCAAGGGCGACGTGCAAGGCTCCATCGAGGCGATTGTCGGCGCCCTGGAAAAGCTTTCGACGGACGAAGTTGCGGCGCGGGTAATCTTTGCCGGGGCCGGCGGCATCACCGAATCCGACGTGACTTTGGCGGATTCTTCGGGCGCGGCGGTCATCGGCTTCAATGTGCGCGCGCACAAGGAAGCGCGGGAGGCGGCGGAAAAAGCCGGCATCGAAATCCGCTACTACAACATCATTTACGACCTCGTCGACGACGTGAAGAAGGCGATGTCCGGTCTGCTGGCGCCGAGTTTGCGCGAGACCCTGCTCGGCAACGCGGTCATCCTCGAAATCTTCAAGGTCTCGAAGGTCGGCAACGTCGCCGGCTGCCGCGTCACCGACGGCGTCGTCGAGCGCGGCGCCAATGTCCGGCTGATTCGCGACAGCGTGGTCGTGCATCAAGGCAAGCTGTCGCAGCTCAAACGGTTCAAGGACGACGCGCGCGAAGTGGTCGCTGGTCAGGAATGCGGCATGGCGTTCGAGAATTATCAGGATATGAAAGCCGGCGACACGATCGAGTGTTACCGCGTGGAGAGCGTGCAGCGGACATTGTAGCCGTCGTGGCCGGATTTGATCCGGCCCTTCACGTCTCGCTCGCGTGACATTTCAGGACGCAGGTGCCCGGGCCATAAGCGAGCGAAGCGCCGACAACGGCGCGACCGGGCACGACGAATACGAAGCGATTTAGAAGAACACATGCCACGTCACCATCAACGCCGCGAGCAGACTGCCGGCGGCTCGCAGCGCCAGCTGCGCGTCGGCGAACTCATTCGCCGCGAGCTCGCCGACATGCTCTCGCGCGGCGGTATCCACGATCCGGTGATCGAGACGCATATGATCACCGTGCCCGAAGTGCGGATGACCGCCGATTTGCGCCTGGCGACGATCTACATCATGCCGCTCGCCGGCCGCGACGAGAAGGACGTGCTGGCTGCGCTCGAACGCAACAAGCGTTACATCCGCGGCGAGATCGCACATCGCGTTAACCTGAAATTCGCTCCTGAGATTCGTTTTCGCGCCGACGAGCGATTCGACGAAGCAGAACGGATCGAGAAGCTTTTGCGAACACCGGCGGTCCAGCGCGACCTGAAAGACGAATGATGCAAAAGGCAACGCACATCGCGGTTGACGCCTCCCCCCTCGAGGAGGAGGTCAGTCGTCTTGAAACCGCGCCGCTCTCTTTTACCCCCCTCCCCGACACTTCCCCTCAAGAGGGGAAGGTGCGCTCAGTGCAGGCGGCAAATCAGACCAAACAAAAAAAGCGCGACGTCCATGGCTGGCTGGTGCTGGACAAGCCGGTCGGGATGACCTCCACGCACGCTGTCGCCGTCGTCAAACGCGCCTTCTCCGCCAAGCGCGCCGGTCACGCCGGGACGCTTGATCCGCTCGCTTCGGGCTCGCTGCCGATCGCGCTCGGCGAGGCGACCAAGACCGTTCCGTTCGTGGTCGACGGCTGCAAGACATATGTCTTCACGGTGCGCTTCGGCGAGGAGCGCGACACTGACGACGCCGAAGGCCGCGTCGTCGCGACCAGCCAGCACCGCCCGACGCAGGCCGCGATCGTGGCTTTGCTGCCGCGCTTTATCGGCACCATCGAGCAAGTGCCGCCGCGTTTTTCCGCGATCAAAATCCAGGGCGAGCGGGCGTACGACCTCGCCCGCGAGGGCGAGACGGTCGAGATCGCGCCGCGCGCGGTAACCATATATCGGCTCGAACTCCTGGAAATTCCCGATGCTGATCATGCGGTATTCGTTGCCGAATGCGGCAAGGGTACCTATGTGCGGGCGGTGGCCCGCGATCTCGGCCGCGCGCTCGGCATGTTCGGCCACGTCAGCGTGTTGCGCCGGACGCGAGTGAATCCCTTCGCCGAAGCCGACATGATTTCGCTGGAACGGCTCGATTCTTTATGTCATAGAGCAGCCGCCGGCAGGGGAAACCTCGCGGCGATACTACTGCCGGTCGAGACCGCGCTGGACGACATCCCGGCGCTGGCCGTTAGCCCGGCGGATGCGGCTAGGCTAAACCGGGGCCAAGCCGTCTTATTGCGTGGACGGGACGCTGCCGTCATGCGCGGCACGGTCCAGGTCGCTTCGGGCGGACAGCTCGTAGCCATTGCCGAGATCGACCGCGGCGAAATCGTTCCCAAACGCGTGTTCAATTTGCACGGCGTGACTGGTTGCGCCGACAGACAAAAGGGTTAATGCCGATGTCGATTACGACCGCGCGTAAGGCGGAAGTCATCAAGACGTATGCCGCCAAGGCCGGCGACACGGGTTCGCCGGAAGTCCAGATTGCGCTCCTTTCGGAGCGCATCAACAATCTGACCGAGCACTTCAAGACTCACGTTAAGGACAACCATTCGCGGCGGGGCTTGCTCAAGCTTGTGTCGCAGCGGCGCCAAATTCTCGATTATCTTCGGCGCACGAACGAAGGACGTTATAAAGAGGTGATCGAACGGCTGGGTATCCGCCGTTAGTTTTTTAGTTTGCGCGCGGACAATCCGCACGCTCGCGGCGGAGCGCATGAGGCGCCCGCCGGTAAGTGTGGCAGCGAAGCTGCCGATGAGAGAGACGGACTTAAAGGCCCGTCTAAATCCGAGGAAGGTCCGAAGGCCATGGCAGGATCGCCGGACGTTGTGCAGGCATTGCAGCTTTGCTGCGCGCACAGCGTCTCGCCGTCTTGCTTATGGCTTTCGCGCTTTCGCGAAAACCATGAGAGACAAACGCAATGTTCAACATTCATCAAGTGCAACTTGACTGGGGTGGACGCCAGCTCACGCTAGAGACCGGAAAGGTCGCGCGCCAAGCCGACGGCGCCGTTATGGCCACCTACGGCGAGACCACCGTGCTCGCCGCGGTCGTCGCCGCCAAAGAGCCCAAGGAAGGCATCGATTTCCTTCCGCTGACGGTCAACTACACGGAAAAATATTACGCAGCCGGCCGCATTCCTGGCGGCTACTTCAAGCGCGAGCGCGGTCCAACAGAAAAGGACACGCTGACGTCGCGCCTGATCGATCGCCCGATCCGTCCGCTGTTCGCGGAAGGCTGGCGCTGCGACACGCAGGTGACGGTTACCGTGCTGTCGCACGATCAGGAGAACGATCCGGACATCGTGGCGATGGTTGCCGCCTCCGCCGCGCTCACGCTGTCGGGCGCGCCGTTCATGGGGCCGATCGGCGCGGCGCGCGTCGCCTTCATCAACAATGAATACGTGCTCAATCCGGCGCTGGACGAGATGCCGGAAACCCAGCTCGACCTGGTCGTCGCCGGCACGCAGGACGCGGTCATGATGGTAGAGTCGGAAGCCAAGGAGCTGTCCGAAGACATCATGCTCGGCGCCGTGATGTTCGGGCATCGGCATTTCCAACCGGTGATCGAGGCGATCATCCAGCTCGCGGAAAAGGCCGCCAAGGAGCCGCGTGAGCTCACCGTCAACGATCATGCGGCCCTGGAGAAGGAAATTCTCGGCCTGGCCGAGCCGGATCTGCGCGCAGCTTATGCGATCGTGCGCAAGCAGGATCGCCAGGATGCCGTCGCTGCGGTCAAGCAGCGGGTGATGGCGCACTTCTTTCCGGAGGGCGCCGAACCGAAGCACAGCAAGCTCGCCGTCGCCGCCGTTTTCAAGGAACTGGAAGCCAAGATCGTCCGCTGGAACATCCTCGACACCGGCAAACGCATCGACGGCCGCGACGTCAAGACCGTTCGGCAGATCGTGGCGGAAGTCGGCATCCTGCCGCGGACCCACGGCTCGGCCTTGTTCACCCGCGGCGAGACCCAAGCCTTGGTGGTCGCTACGCTGGGCACCTCGGAAGACGAGCAGTTCATCGACGCGCTGCAGGGGACGTACAAAGAGACCTTCCTGCTGCACTACAACTTCCCGCCCTACTCGGTCGGCGAAACCGGCCGCATGGGTGCGCCGGGCCGGCGTGAGGTCGGCCACGGCAAGCTCGCCTGGCGCGCGATCCATCCGATGCTGCCGTCGAAAGAAGAGTTCCCCTACACCATCCGCCTGGTCTCGGAGATCACCGAGTCGAACGGCTCGTCCTCGATGGCGACGGTGTGCGGCGCTTCGCTGGCGCTGATGGATGCCGGCGTGCCGCTCAAGCGGCCGACGGCGGGCATCGCGATGGGCCTGATCCTGGAAGACAAGCGTTATGCCGTGCTCTCCGACATCCTCGGCGACGAGGATCATCTCGGCGACATGGACTTCAAGGTGGCCGGCACCGAAGGCGGCGTCACCTCGTTGCAAATGGACATCAAGATCGCCGGCATCACCGAGGAGATCATGAAGGTGGCGTTGGCTCAGGCCAAGGACGGCCGCCTGCATATCCTGGGCGAGATGGCCAAGGCCTTGAACACGGCGCGCGCCGAACTCGGCGAGCATGCGCCGCGTATCGAGTCCTTCAAGATACCGGTCGACAAGATCCGCGAAGTCATCGGCTCGGGCGGCAAGGTGATCCGCGAAATCGTGGAAAAGACCGGCGCCAAGATCAACATCGAGGACGATGGCTCGGTGAAGGTGGCGTCCGCAAATGCCGAAGCGATCAAGGCGGCGATCAATTGGATCAAGTCGATCGCGTCCGAGCCCGAGGTCGGCCACATCTATGAAGGCACCGTGGTCAAGGTCATGGACTTCGGCGCCTTTGTGAACTTCTTCGGCGCCAAGGACGGGCTGGTCCATATCAGCCAGCTGGCGCCGCGCCGCGTCCAGAAGACCAGCGACGTGGTCAAGGAGGGCGACAAAGTGAAGGTCAAGCTCCTTGGCTTCGACGAGCGCGGCAAGGTGCGGCTGTCGATGAAGGTGGTCGATCAGGAGACCGGCGAGGATCTTGAAGCCAAACAGAAGGCGGAAGGCGACCAGCAACCGCGTGAAGCCGCCGCTGGCGAATAACTCCGCTGTAAGCCCCAAAGAGAGGCCGCTTCGCGCTAGCGCGAGGCGGCCTTTTCCTTATTCGCCAAAGTGCACTGGCTCGGCGACGCGCTGCCGCGTCGCCGGCGGCTTGAAGACGATCAACAACGGCATCACCACCAAAGTCGCGATCATCAGCATTTTGTAATCGTCGATATAGGCGATGATCTCCGCTTGCCGGGTGATGACTGCGTCGAGCGCGGCGCGGCCGGCAGCCGTCACCGGATTCCAGGCATGCGCGATGATCGGATTTTCAAAGCCGCGGTTGATCTCGGTGACGCTGGGAACGATGGCCGCGTGGTTGGCCTGGGTGTTCTGCACCAACATGCTGTTGACGACCGAAATGCCGACGCTGGAGCCGATATTGCGCGACAGGCTAAAGAGGCCGGCGCCTTCGGCGCGTTCGGTCAGCGGCAGCGTCGACAATGTGGCGGCACTTAGCGGCACGAACAGGAAGCCTAGCCCGAAGCCCTGGACCATGGTGACACCGATGATCGTTCCTTGCGAAACGTCAGGCGTCCAGCCGGTCATCTGATTGAACGACCACGCCGTCAAGCCAAGACCGACGATCAGCAGATAACGCGTATCGACGCGACCGACCATCCGGCCGACGATCAGCATCGACGCCATGGTGCCCACGCCGCGCGGTCCCATGACCAAGCCGGCGGTGACGACGGGATAGTCCATCAGCTCCTGCAGATAGGGCGGCTGCAACGCCATGGAGGCGTAGTAGGTCAAGCCGACGACAGCGATGAAAAGCACGCCGGCGGCAAAGTTGCGATCGCGAAACATGGCCGGCCTGACAAAGGGATTGTCCGCGGTGAAGGTGTGAACGAGGAAAAGGTAGAACGCGGAAACCGCAACGATGGCCTCAATGATGATTTCACCGGAGCCGAACCAGTCGAGCTGCTCGCCGCGGTCGAGCATGATCTGCAGCGCCCCCAAGCCCACGCTCAACGTGCCGAAACCGAACCAATCGAGCTTTGAGTCGGCGTTGCGCGGCGAGTCCGGGAGAAAAATCATGATGCCGACGAGGTCGAGAATGCCGATCGGCAGGTTGATGTAAAAAACCCAGCGCCAGCTGTAATTCTCGGTGAGCCAACCGCCGAGCACCGGCCCGAGCACGGGTCCGATCATGACGCCGATGCCGAACAGCGCCATGGCGAAACCCTGACGCTCGCGGGGATAGCTGCCGAGCAAGACGGTTTGCGACAACGGCACCAGCGACGCGCCGAAGGCGCCTTGCAACACGCGAAACAACACGATCTGGGTCAAGGACTGCGCCATGCCGCACAGCATCGAGGCGACGGTGAAACCGGCGATGGCGACGAGGAAGAGACGCTTTATGCCGAAACGGCCGGCCAGAAATCCGGTCGGCGGCGTCATGATGGCGGCGGCGACAATGTAGGACGTCAGCACCCAGGCGATCTGGTCCTGGCTCGCCGAGACGCTGCCCTGCATATAGGGCAGCGCCACGTTGGCGATCGTGGTGTCAAGCGCCTGCATCAGCGTGGCGAGAATGACGCAGACTGTAAGCGCGCCGCGATTACCGCCCGCTGCTGCGATTTCGCCGCCCATCACTTAACCCGATGCGCGGAGCCAAAGAGTGAGGTCAGGAAATTCGGCAGGCCACGCGGATGGCCGGTATCGACATCGACTATGACGCTCATCCCGGCCCGCAGCGGCGGCAGATTTTTGTCGGTCGTATCGAGGCGAATGCGCATCGGCACGCGCTGCACGACTTTGACCCAGTTGCCGCTGGTGTTCTGCGCCGGCAGCAGCGAGAACTCCTGGGCCGCCGCCGGGCTGACGCTCTCGACCACGCCGTGCCATTCGTGATCGGGGTAGGTGTCGACCGTCACCACGGCGTGCTGGCCCGCACGCACATAGGTCAGCTCTGTTTCTTTCGGAGTGGCGTCAACCCAGACGTTATCGGTATCGACCAGGAAAAACGCGGTCGTGGAAGCGGCGAGATATTTGCCCGGCGCGATCGCCGGCACGCCGGTGACGATACCGGAAAACGGCGCGGTTATCACCGTGTGGTCGAGCTGGCGCTGCGCTTCATCGACTTGCGCTTGAGCCTGTTGATATTGCGGGTGATCGGTCACTGCGATGTCGGCATTGCCGCCGAGCTTGGCGAGCTGCATCTGCGCCTGGTCGCGCAACGCCGCGAGCTTGCCCTTGTCGTTCTGGAGCGTGTAGATCGCCTGATCGTAGGTTGCCTGCGGCGCGGTGCCGGATTTGAGCAGCATTTCCGCCCGCATGTAATTGGTCTGATCGAGTTGAACCTGCGCCTCCTGCGCATCCGCATCGCTGACCATGCGCTTGTAATCCTGCTTCATCGCCTGGATCGTCAACGCGGTCTGCGCCAAATTGGCCTTGGCGTTTTCGAGCGCGATCTGAAATTGGCGCGGATCGAGCCGGTACAGAACCTGCCCGGTGTTAACGTGCTGGTTTTCTTTCACCGCCACGTCGAGCACGATACCGGAAATGTCGGTGGAGACCCCGACCCTGTCGGCCTGCACGTAAGCGTCGTCGGTCGACATCACCTGCCCGCCGGTCACGTACACGTAACAGCCAATGATCAGCACGATCGGCAGCAGCGCAAACAGTACGTAGCGCAGGCGATCGCGGCGGCGCATCGAGCGCAGCTTTTCGGTTGCAGCCGTCCGGGCGTTGCGCTTTTCCGCAGGCGCGAGCGACACCGGCGCTTCGGGCGCTTCGTCGCGAACAGGTGCGATCGTCTTGCGAGCCACTTCAGCCATAGCGCCGCTCTCCGACCATGGCGCTGGCGTTTCGCTGCTGGATAAGATGGCGCAGATTTTCTTTCGCGACGTCGAGCTGCGACACCATTTGCTCGACGTCGGCCCGCGAGACGCCTTCGAGCACCGCCGCCATGGTTTCCTCGCCAAGGCCGCTCAGCTCCTTGAGCACCGGTCGCGCGGCATCGGTCAGGAACAATCGCTTGGCGCGGCGGTCGGTCGGATCGGGCCGGCGCACAATCAGGCCGCCATCGCTAAGTTTGTCGAGCAGGCGGGTGAGCGTGATCGGCTGCAAGTCGAGCATTTCGGCGAGTTCGGACTGGTTGAGACCTTCCGAGCGGTCGAGCCGGACCAGGACCGCCCATTGCGCCCGGGTCATGCCGAACTGCGCCGCTTTGTAGTCGGCATAGGTCCGCAGCAGTCGCGCCACGTCATTGAGTAGAAAGGCAAATTCACGATTAAGCGATGGATGAGCCATGGGTCGCTGCCATCAGGTCAGGGAGGATAATATAAGGCAGCTTATTTAATTTCCATGAATACCGACGCAGACCAGATCTGCAAATGCCTCGCAGCAAGGCGCGCCGGTGTTATGCGAGCCCCAGCTCGCTGAATGCGGTGACGTGATGGTCGGCGGCGGCGCTGGCGAAGCAACAGAACACGACCCGGTCGACGCCGCGCGGCGCCGCGGCCAGTTCCGCTGCGACTGTGCCCACCGCAACGCGCGCGGCGCGGTCGGGCGGAAAGCGATAGATGCCGGTCGAGATCGCCGGAAAGGCCAGCGAACGCAGCCGGTGCGCGGCGGCAAGTTCCAACGCCGAGCGATAGCAGGAGGCGAGGACATCATCTTCGCGCAGATCGCCCCCACTCCAAACCGGACCAACGGCATGGATCACATGCTTCGCCGGCAAGCCATAGCCGCGGGTCATTTTCGCCGCCCCGGTCGCGCAGCCGCCGAGCGCGTGGCATTCATCGAGCAATTGCGGCCCGGCGGCGTGATGGATGGCCCCGTCGACGCCACCGCCGCCGAGCAACGACTGGTTGGCCGCATTGACGATGGCGTCAAGCGCAAGCGTCGTGATGTCGGCGATGCAAATCTCCAATCGCGCCGAGCCGATAACGGCGGATAACAGCGGTGCGGCGTCCGTCATAACCGGATTTGTTTGTTGTTTGCTCAATGCGCGATATTATCCGCAAAAGCGGACAAGAGCTCAGCAAAAAGTGAAGGCGCGACAGCGCCTCACGCCCATTCGGCCTGCGCTTCGGCGCGCAAATCCACGGTGCTTTTCACGCCGATGTCGTCGAAATGCTGATCGAGAAAACGGCGCGCGGCGCGCTTGCCGTTGACGTGCAGCGATTGGAAGAAATCGAAATCGGTCGAGATTTTAGTGGTGGCTTCGTATTCCGCCCCGAGCACGATGCGGTGAACGTTGATACGGCGATATTGCCCGGGCCCCATGCCGCGTGGCAGCCGGCCTTGGTCGATCAGCCGGCCGACGAATTCGATGGCGCGATATTCCGAGATCAGCGAGGAGTTGAACGTGATTTCGTTGATGCGGTTCATGATCTCGCCGGCGCCGGTCGGCGTCGACTGTCGGAACAGCGGATTGATCTGCACCACCAGTACATCCTCGGTTTTGGTGGTGCCGAAAAACGGAAAGATCACCGGATTGCCGAGATAGCCGCCGTCCCAATACGGAATATCGTCGATTTCGACGGCGCGAAACAGCAACGGCAGGCAAGCGGACGCCATCAGCGCTTCGGCGGTAATCTTGTCGCGCGGAAACACCCGCACACGCCCGGTTTGCACGTTGGTCGCCGAAATAAAGAGCTGCAGGTCGGAGTAGGCGCGCAGTCCGTCAAAGTCGACGAAGCGCTCGAACAGATCTTTCAGCGGGTTGATGTTGAGCGGATTGAAGTCGTAGGGCGAAAAATATTTGGAAATCATGTCGAGCCACGCCTGCATCGGCGTGCCCTCGAGCGGTATGAACGACAATAGCCGCTCGACCACGGCGCGCTGCATAGACGGCAGATTGCCGTTGTTGCTCACCGCGCGCCAGAAATCGCCGAGGCGCTTGATCGCCTCCTCGGGCCCGCCGCGCACCAAACCATCGGCCAGCATCACCGCGTTGACCGCGCCCGCCGACGTTCCGGAAATGCCCTCGAAAACCAGCCGGCCGTCGGTCAATAATTGTTCGAGCACGCCCCAGGTAAACGAGCCATGCGCGCCGCCGCCTTGCAGCGCCAGATTGATGCGCTTGGTGTTCTGCGCACCAGGCGCGGCGGCTTCATCACCCGTGCGACCCGGCATCAGCGCCTTGAGAATAGGTTTCAACGCCATATGCGTTTTTTCAGCGATCCCAGAATCGCCAACCGGCCCGCGGACGGACGTTTACTCGGCGGTCCAGCCGCCGTCGATGGACAGATTGGCGCCGGTGATGGCTTTGGCCGCGTCCGAGCAAAGATAGACGGCGAGCGCCGCCACTTCCTCGACGGTGACGAATTCCTTGGTCGGCTGCGCGGCGAGCAGCACGTCGCGCTTGACCTGATCGGCGGTCATGTTGCGCGCCTTCATGGTGTCGGGAATTTGTTTTTCGACCAGCGGCGTCCATACATAACCAGGGCTGATGCAGTTGACGGTGATGCCAAAGGTCGCGGTTTCGAGCGCGACCGTCTTGGTGAGGCCGGCAATGCCGTGCTTGGCGGACACATAGGCCGACTTGAACGGCGAGGCGACCAGCGAGTGGGCGGACGCGGTCGAGATGATGCGCCCCCATTTGCGCGCCTTCATCCCCGGCACCGCGGCGCGCATGGCATGAAACGCCGCCGAAAGATTGATGGCGATGATCTGGTCCCATTTTTCAATGGGAAAATCCTCGATCGGAGAAACGTATTGGATGCCGGCGTTGTTGATGAGAATGTCGAGCGAGCCGAAAGTTTTTTCGGCGGTGTGCACCATGTCGGCAATCTCGTTGGGCTTGGTCATGTCGGCGGGCGAATACGCCGCCTTGACGCTGAAATCCTTCTCGATGCCGGCGCGCTCCTTTTCGATCGCGGCCGCGTCGCCAAAGCCGTTGATGGTGACGTTGGCGCCCTCCGCCGCAAGCGCGCGGGCGTAGCCAAGACCGATGCCCGAGGTCGAACCGGTAATCAGTGCGTTCTTTCCCTTTAACATGATCATCCTCATATGAACGTGTATCGCCGTACCAAGAATGCGCCCCGCTGCATGACCTTTTCGCGAAACGGCGGCAATGTGAGGGGCTTTTTGCTGCGGCGCAATGTCAAAATCGGCGGTTTCGTCACGTTTGTGCGATATTGGGCAGGCCGCTGAAATTGCGCTAAAGAAATCGTAGCGCGGGCCGAAGGACGGCGTCTCGCTGCAAGGAAACGACACCATGCCGCAGCTGATTTTCCCGGCGCCCGACCACAATCACGACAATTGCGCAAGCTCCGCCATTGCGCATGCGGAAGCGCTTTGCGCGACGCGGGCGCAGCGGCTGACGCCGATGCGGCGGCATGTGCTGGAGGCACTCCTCGCCAGTCACAAACCGCTTGGCGCTTATGAGATCATGGAGTGCCTGGGCGACGATGGACGTCCCGCGCCGATCACGGTCTATCGGGCGCTTGTTTTTTTGCGCGACAACGGCCTCGTGCATCGTATCGAAAGTCGCAATGCCTTCGTCGCCTGCGTGCACAATCACGCCACCAGCGACCCCGTGGTCTTTCTCATTTGCGAACGCTGCGGCGCGGTTGGCGAGGCGGCAGGCGGCGTGGTCGCGGAATCGCTGAAGGCCTCGTGCCGCGCCGCCGGCTTCACGCCGAAGAGCCCGGTGATCGAGATCGCCGGCGTCTGCTCGCACTGCCGCGAGACGTGATCGCGCGATCCCGCGACACCCCCTCCGCTAAACTGAAAAATCTCATCAGTGTTGCAATCGCCGCAATCCCGTCCGCTCGACGCGCTCGCGATCACCGTGATTATCGCTTTGTGTCTGACGTGGGGCTTCAACCAGGTCGCGATCAAGCTCGCGCTGCCCGACATTCCGCCGCTCATCCAGGCGGTGGTGCGTGCGGTCATCTCCGCCATTTTGGTCGCCGGATACGCGTGGTTCCGCGGCATTCCGCTCTTCAAGCGCGACGGCACGCTTGTCGCCGGCATTGTCGCCGGCATCCTGTTCGCGCTTGAATTTCTGCTGATCTATCGCGGGCTGGTTTGGACGACGGCAACGCGCGCGGTTTTGTTCCTCTACCTCGCGCCCTTTTTCGTCGTCGTCGGCTCGCGCTGGTTCATTCCCGGCGATCACTTTGCGGCCTCGCAATGGATCGGCCTGGCGCTGTCGTTCGTCGGCATCGTCATCGCCTTCGGCTTGCCGACGCCGGCCGCCGATCCGCGGAAGATGCTCGGCGACATCATGATGGTCGTAGCCGCGGCCGCCTGGGGAGCGACCACCGTGGTGATCAAGGCAAGCGCGCTGAACCGGACGAGCTCGGAAAAGACCATGCTTTACCAGCTCGTGGTCTCGACGCCGCTGCTGGTCGTCGGCGCTCTGATTTTTGGCGAACGTGTCAGCTCGGCGCCGTCGGCAGTGGCGATCGGCGCAGTGATTTATCAGGCGGTTTGGGTAGTTAGTGTCACTTACGTCGTTTGGTTCGCCCTGGTAGTGCGTTACTCGGCCAATCGGCTGTCGGCCTTTACGTTCCTGACGCCCATTTTCGGGGTGGCTGCCGGACATATGGTGCTCGACGAACCTTTGACCCCGGCCTTTGTGCTGGCGGTCGCTTTTGTCGCCTTGGGCCTAGTGCTCGTAAACCGGCCGCGGTAAGGCTATATCGGGCTGATCGAGCGCCCGGCGCTGGCGGAATAGCAGCTTTTGGCCGCCTGGCCGCGACGGATTGATTAGGAAACTCAAAGGATTATCAATGCTGGCGTTTACCGGTCCCGCCCCCAGGCACAGAACCGTGGCCGTCAAGGTCGGCCAGGTTACCGTCGGCGGCGGCGCCCCGGTCGTCGTGCAATCGATGACCAACACCGACACGGCCGACGTGGCAGGAACCGCCAAGCAGGTGGCGGCGCTGGCGCGCGCAGGCTCCGAACTGGTGCGCATCACCGTCGACCGCGACGAAGCTGCAGCCGCCGTGCCGCATATCAAGGAGCGGCTCCTTAAAATGAATGTCGACGTGCCGATCATCGGCGACTTCCACTATATCGGCCACACGCTTCTCGCCGATCATCCGGCCTGCGCCGAGGCACTCGACAAATACCGCATCAATCCCGGCAACGTCGGCTTCAAGGACAAGAAGGACCGGCAGTTCAGCGCCATCGTCGAGACCGCCATCAAGCACGACAAGCCGGTGCGCATCGGCGCTAATTGGGGCTCGCTCGATCAGGAACTGCTCACTCACCTGATGGACGAGAATTCGCGCTCCAACACTCCGGCCGATGCCCGCGACGTCACCCGCGAGGCGATGGTGCAATCAGCGCTGCTGTCGGCGGCGCGCGCCGAGGAGATCGGGTTGCCGCGCTCCAAGATCATCATCTCCGGCAAGGTGTCGGCGGTGCAGGACCTGATCGCGGTTTACAGCGAGCTCGCACGGCGCTCGGACTATGCGGTGCATCTCGGCCTGACCGAAGCCGGCATGGGCTCGAAAGGCATTGTCGCCTCGTCGGCGGCGATGGGCTTTTTGCTGCAGCAAGGCATCGGCGACACGATCCGCGTTTCGTTGACACCCGAGCCGAACGGCGATCGCACGCTGGAAGTGAAGGTCGGCCAAGAGCTGTTGCAGACGCTCGGGCTGCGCACCTTCGTGCCGCTGGTTGCTGCCTGCCCCGGCTGCGGCCGCACGACGTCGACGACGTTTCAGGAATTGGCGTCAAGCATCCAAAGCTTCATCCGCGACTCGATGCCGGAATGGAAGACGCGTTACCCGGGCGTCGAAGGGCTCAACGTCGCGGTCATGGGCTGCATCGTCAACGGTCCGGGCGAGTCAAAGCACGCCGACATCGGCATTTCACTGCCTGGAACCGGCGAAGCTCCGGCCGCGCCGGTTTTCATCGATGGCAAGAAGGCGATGACCTTGCGCGGCCCGACGGTGTCCGCCGACTTTCAGAAGATCGTCATCGACTATATTGAGCGGCGCTTCGGGTCGAGCGCCGGACGCACGGCGGCGGAGTAAGCTCGCCCCTTACGGATAAATGTTGGATGCCGCGATCAGCTCTCCGGCATTTGGAAAAAGGTACATCAGCAATAGCGTGATCGCTAAGCCGAGGACGCAAATCCCGGCGACCTTGAGCAACTCAGGGGTGACAATCGCATCGGCCGACTGAAAGCCCACACGCGCGCCCACTGCGCCGCCCATGCGTACCGGGATGGAAAGCTCGCTTCGCATCGGCATGGCCGATCTCCTCTGCGCCACGTTGCCCGGCAGAGAACCGCCAAGATGCCCGCGGAGTTTGTCATTCAAGGGGCGATCGCGTGACATCTCATCGCGATCGGACTCAATTCAGGGCCGTTATGGCGACGGAGGACCTAACGCGCCGGCGATGATTTGATCTTAATTTTACGAGAAGAATTTTCGGAGCTTAGTGCCCGCGCGCCAATCGCTGCACGAGATCGTCGAGTTGATCGAGCGTTTTATAGCGGATGCTCAGCGTTCCGGCACCGTTGTGGTCGGCGATGGTGACAACGAGGCCGGTGGCATCGGACAGGCGTTTTTCGAACGCCAGTGCGTCCGCGCTCTTGACGGATCCGGCGCGCGGCTTGCGGCCGTTGCCGCGTGCGCCGCCGCGCTTGTGGGCGCGGTCCCGCGCCATGGCTTCGACTTCACGGACGTTGAGATTGCGCGCGACGATGTCTTGCGCGAGCTCTTCGGCGTTGGGCTCGCCGACCAGCATGCGCGCATGGCCTGCGGTGAGCTCGCCGTTGTGAATAAAGGCCTTCACCGGGTCGGAAAGCTTCAACAACCTAAGCGTGTTGGCGACGTAGCTGCGACTCTTGCCGACGATCTTGGCGATTTCTTCCTGACTGTTGCTGAACTCTTCGATCAGCGCGCGATAGCCTTCCGCTTCTTCCAGCGGATTGAGATCGGCGCGCTGCACGTTCTCGATGATGGCTAGTTGCAGCGCCTCCGCATCGGTCGCCTCGATGACGACGACCGGGACTTCGTGGAGGCCAGCGCGCTGCGCTGCGCGCCAGCGCCGTTCCCCGGCGATGATCTCATAGCCGTCCGGAACGCCGCGCAGCGCGCGCACCACGATCGGTTGAATGATGCCGCGTTCGCGCAGCGAGGCCGCGAGCTCGTCGAGTTCGGCAGCGGCAAACGTCCGGCGCGGATTGCGCGCATTCGGCCGCAACGAACCAATCGCGAGTTTGCGCTGGCCGCGCGGACGTTCGGACGGACTCTCGCCGCCGACATCGCCGATCAAGGCAGCGAGGCCGCGTCCGAGCCGTGACCGCGATCCCTCCTCTGCCATCGGCTCTCCCAATCTCTCGGTCATGCGCACCTGCGTATCTTGTCGTCGTCTCGATTACGGTTTGCAGGGAAATGAAAAAGCCGCCGGTCAATGCGACCCGACCAGTTCCTTTTCCCGCTGGATGATCTCGGTGGCGAGCCGCAGATAAGCTTCGCTGCCGCTACACTTGAGATCGTAGACCAGTACCGGCTTGCCGTAGGACGGCGCTTCAGACACGCGCACGTTGCGCGGAATGATCGTGTCGTAGACTTTCGGGCCCATGAATTCGCGCACATCGGCGACGACCTGGCCGGAAAGATTGTTGCGCGAGTCGTACATGGTCAGCACGACACCGTGGATGGTCAGATCCGGATTGAGCTGTTCGCGCACCGAGTCCACGGTCTTGAGCAGTTGCGACAAACCTTCGAGCGCGAAGAACTCGCACTGCAGCGGCACCAGAATGGCGTTCGCCGCCGCCATGGCGTTGACGGTGAGAAGATTGAGGGACGGCGGACAATCGACCAGGACGTAAGTAAAGTGTGTTTGATCGCCGATCGCCGCTTTCAGCGGCGCCAGCGCATTGCGCAGCCGAAACGCACGGTCGCGCATTTGCCCGATTTCAAGTTCGAGACCGGAAAGATCGAGCGTCGATGGCGCCAGATGCAACCGTGGCACCGCGGTGGCAACGACGGCGTCGCGCAACGCGCTCTGGCCGGTCAACACGTCGTAGGTGGAATGCAGGCGGTTGCGGCGATCGATGCCAAGTCCGGTTGAGGCGTTACCTTGCGGATCAAGATCGACGATCAAAACTTCTTCGCCGATGGCGGCGAGCGCAGTGCCGAGATTGATGGCCGTCGTGGTCTTGCCGACGCCGCCCTTTTGGTTAGCAACGGCGAGCACCCGCGGCGCCCTAATCGTGCCCAGGCGCATCTGGGGCGCGGCGGGGAGGGTCGCGTCGGGAGATTGTTCCGGGAGTGGCGCGTCGTTCATCGCGGCCGATGTCCTTTGTTTGATCGTTTGCCTTTGCGGCTTGCCGGGCCCAGCACCGGTTCGAGATCACGCACGACAACGATTTGGCCCGTAAGGTCGGTCAGGCTTTGGACCAACGTCGATTGAATGTTCCAATATTTAGCGGCTTCGGTCAATTCAACCCCAACATCTTGTCCCTTGAGAAACAGTCCCAAAGCCCCCCTTTTCAACAAGGGATAGACCATGGGGAGGAGCGCGGGCAATGGCGCCAGCGCGCGCGCTGTCGCCACTTCGATGTTTTGCGGGATGTTTTCCACAAAGTCCTCGATCCTCACCGTATGAACGATAGCCGGCGCTTGCGTCGCGGCGATGGCTTCACGCAGGAAAGTCGACTTTTTGTGGTTGCTCTCGACGAGATGCATCTGCGCGCCAAGCTCGTCCGCCAGCGCACAGGCGATCACCAGCCCCGGAAACCCTGCCCCCGACCCGAGGTCGGCCCAAACCCTGGAGTTTGGCGCCAGCGGCAAAAGCTGGAGCGAGTCGGCGATGTGGCGCGTCCAGATGGTCGCCTCGGTCGACGCCGCGATCAGGTTTGTGTGTTCCTGCCAAGTCAACAGCACGTCGACAAAGCGATCGAGGCGGGCGGCTGTTTCACGTGAAACAGGCGTCAGCGCCAACGCCCTTTCGCGATCTGCGGCGAGATCGCCCGCCCGCTCGCTCATGCCGCGCCGCGACTGGGCTTGCGCCCCTGCCGGCGCAGATGCGCGATCAAAAGTGTCAAGGCCGCTGGCGTGACGCCGTCGATGCGGGCGGCGTGGCCGATGGTGCGCGGCCGGTGCGCTTGCAGCTTATGCCGCGCCTCGTTGGATAGGCCGGGCAACGTTGCATAGTCGATGTCCTCGGACAGGACATGGCTCTCATCGCGGCGATACGATTCCACATCAGCCGCCTGGCGGCGCAGATAGACGGCATACTTCGCGTCGATTTCGAGCTGCGCGGCAATCCTCGGAGCAATCTCGCCAAAGCGCGGCCAGATCCGCGCCACGTCGGCGATGCCGATATTCGGATGCGACAACAGATCGAACGCGGTGCGGCGCTGGCCGTCTTTGCGCAGCTCGAGCCCATGGCGTGCGGCCTCGCTTGGCGTCACCGTCAATTCCGCCGCCATTGCGCGCGCCGCTTCCCGCGCCGCCATCTTGGCGCGATGCGCTTGGGCCCGTTCGCTACCGACGCAGCCAAGCGCCATGCCTTTGGCAGTGAGGCGCTGATCGGCATTGTCGGCGCGCAATGTCAGCCGGTATTCGGCCCGCGACGTGAACATCCGATACGGCTCGCTGACACCGCGGCTGACCAGGTCATCGACCATGACGCCCAGATAACCTTCGGCCCGGTCGAAGATGATGGGCCCGCTGCCGCCGGCAAGCGCGGCCGCATTGAGTCCGGCGATGAGGCCCTGTGCGGCGGCCTCCTCGTAGCCGGTCGTGCCGTTGATCTGACCGGCCAGGAAGAGCGCGGGAAGCCGCTTGGTCTGCAGCGAGGGCTCAAGCTCGCGCGGGTCCACATGATCGTATTCGATGGCGTAGCCCGGCCGGATGATGCGGGCGCGCTCTAGTCCGGGAATCGAGGCGACAATCGCCGCCTGGACCTCTTCCGGCAGCGACGTCGAGATGCCGTTGGGATAGACCGTGGTGTCGTCCAAGCCCTCCGGCTCAAGGAAAATCTGGTGTCCGTCGCGGTCGCCAAAGCGGACGATCTTGTCTTCGATCGATGGGCAATAGCGCGGCCCCCGGCTCTGGATTTGCCCCGAGTACATTGGCGACCGGTGGACATTGTCGCGGATGACAGCGTGCGTAGCGGCGGTCGTACGCGTGATCGCGCATTCGACTTGGCGGTTGGCGATGCGGGCCGTGAGCATCGAAAACGGCTCGGGCGGATCGTCGCCGGGCTGCATTTCCAAGGCCGCCCAGTCGATCGTGGTGCCGTTAAGCCGCGGCGGCGTACCGGTCTTCAGTCGCCCAAGCACAAAGCCTGAGCGCTCAAGCGTCGCCGAAAGGCCCGTGGCCGGCGCCTCGCCGACCCGGCCGGCGGGAATCTTGCGTTCGCCGATATGGATGAGGCCGCGTAGGAACGTGCCGGTCGTCAACACGACGGCGCCCGCGGTAAAAATCCGGCCATCAGCAAGCTGCACGCCGGCCGCATGGTCTTCCGCGAGAACGAGGTCGTCTGCCTCGCCCTCGATCACGGTCAGGTTGGGGATGGCGCGGAGCGCCGCCTGCATGGCAGCCGCATAGAGCTTCCTGTCGGCCTGCGCGCGCGGGCCGCGCACCGCGGGTCCCTTGCGGCGATTAAGCACCCGAAATTGGATGCCGGCCGCGTCCGCGACACGGCCCATCAAGCCGTCCAGCGCGTCGACTTCACGCACCAAATGCCCCTTGCCGAGGCCGCCGATGGAAGGATTGCAGGACATGGCGCCGACCGTGGCAAAGCGGTGCGTGACCAGCCCCGTGCGCGCGCCCATGCGCGAGGCCGCAGCCGCAGCCTCGCAGCCGGCGTGGCCACCTCCGACGACGATCACATCAAAGCGCGCGTCCAAAGCTTTTCTCCGCAATGGGGCCGGTTCTAGCGCATGATCCGGAAACGTGGATACCGGTTTTCCGAGAAAGATTATGCGCCAACGAAAAATCTAGCCCCCTAATCCGCGGTCAAAAGCGCCGCCACGTTTCACGTGAAACATGGCGAGCTTGCGTTAACGATTCATTTACCAATACAGAAATCCCGGAAAATGACGTCGAGAATGTCTTCCACGTCGACCCGACCGGTCAGCCGGCCAAGCGTCGTTGCCGCCGATCTTAGCTCCTCGGCGATCAGCTCCTCGGTGCCGCTGCCGCCTTGTGCTAGAGCGCGATCGAGCGCCCCAACGGTCTCCTCGAGCGCGCGGCGATGGCGGGCGCGGGTGATAAGCCCGCTTTCCGCACCGGCAAAGTAATCGCGGGCATGCGCCGCTAGGGCCTCAATCAAAGCGTCCATCCCTTCGCCGCTAAGGGCCGAAACCGCAAACTTCCGGTCCGAAGAAGCGGACTGTGATTCACAGTTTATCCACAGGCTATTCACAGCCGCATCGGTCTTGTTTGTAATCGTCCAAGTCTCTGATTCAAATGGCTTTCCTCCACTGCTGCCAACCCCTATTCCATTGACAGATCCGTCAATGGCCGATCCGTCAATGACCCACAGCACGAGATCGGCGGCTGCAGCACGTTCCGCGGCCCGCCGAATGCCCATCTGCTCAACCGGATCGCTGCTTTCCCGGATGCCGGCGGTGTCCAGCAATGTGACCGGGTAGCCATCGAGATTGAGATGTACCTCGATCACATCGCGCGTGGTGCCGGGATAGGGTGACACGATAGCCGCCTCGCGACGGGCAAGCCGGTTCAGCAATGTCGATTTCCCGGCATTCGGCGGCCCGGCGATGGCGACGATCATTCCGTCGCGCAACCGTTCGCCTCTGCCCTGGTCCCCGAGCGCTGCAGAGATTTTGCTGCGCAATTGCTGCGCAGCACAAAGCGCCGGACCGACCAAATCCTCGGGTACGTCGGCCTCGTCGGTGAAATCAATCCGCGCCTCGACCAACGCCAAGGCTTCCACGATTTGCTTCCGCCAGGCTTGCGCCTGCTCACCGATCAAGCCCTTGAGCTGCCGGTAGGCCTGCCGGCGTTGCGCCGGTGTCTCGGCGGCAATGAGATCGGCCAGGCCTTCGACCTCGGTCAGATCGAGCCGGCCATTCTCGAACGCGCGCCGCGTGAACTCGCCTGGTTCTGCCGGCCGACAGCCTTCGATTTGTCCCAGCGCTTCGAACACGGCGGCAATGACGGCATGGCCGCCGTGCAGCTGAAACTCCGCCATGTCTTCGCCGGTTTCGCTATGCGGGCCGGGGAACCAGAGCGCGAGCGCTTCGTCGATCACTTCCCCGCCGTTCGGATCACGCACCTTCACCAGCGCCACGTATCGCGGCGCTGGCACCCGGCCGATCAGCTTTTCAAGCGCTACGCTCGCCTGCGGCCCGCACACGCGCACCACCGCGATCGCCGCCGGCGGCCGGCCGGAGGAGAGGACAAAGATGGTTGGGCGCAAATCCGTCATTGAGCCCCAGAGATAAGGTTCGCGGCGGCGCTTCGCTGGGTGCGGGCTACTTGCTACGGTGCAGTCATGTCAACGTCACAGCCCGCCTCTCACGCCCACGAAAACCGTCTCGCCCAGGAGACGAGCCCGTATCTTCTGCAGCACAAAAATAATCCCGTCGATTGGTGGCCCTGGGGGCAAGAAGCGCTGGCGCAGGCGAAGCGCACCAAGACGCCGATCCTGCTCTCAGTCGGTTACGCCGCCTGTCACTGGTGCCACGTGATGGCCCATGAAAGCTTCGAGGACCAAGCCACCGCGCAGGTGATGAACAGGCTCTTCATCAACATCAAAGTCGATCGCGAAGAGCGTCCGGATATCGATCAAATCTACATGTCCGCACTGCATCTTCTCGGCGAGCAGGGCGGTTGGCCGCTGACCATGTTTCTGACACCGGACGCCGAACCGATCTGGGGCGGCACGTATTTTCCAAAGGACTCGCGCTACGGCCGTCCGGCCTTTGTCGACGTGCTGCAAGAAGTCGCCCGGCTGTTTCGCGACCAACCGGAAAAGATCGAACAAAATCGTGCGGCCTTGATGGCACGTCTCACCAGCGCGGCGCGCAAGACCGGCGCCGTCACTATCGGCGTAAGCGAACTCAACAACGCCGCGCTGCAACTTGGTGGCATCATCGATCCGGTCAACGGCGGAACCCGCGGCGCGCCAAAATTCCCGCAAGCCGCGTTGTTCGAACTGTTGTGGCGGGCAGGGCTGCGCACCGGCGAAGCCCGTTATTTCGCCGCCGTCGACATTACGCTGCGGCACATCTGCGAAGGCGGCATCTACGATCATCTCGGCGGTGGCTTTTCGCGCTATTCGGTCGACGAGCGCTGGCTCGTCCCGCATTTCGAAAAAATGCTCTACGACAACGCGCAGCTGCTCGAGCTTTTAGCCATCGCGCACGTGCGCTTTGGCAAGCCACTTTATCGGCAGCGCGCGCAAGAAACCGTCGCCTGGCTCGCACGCGAAATGACGACCGCTGACGGCGCGTTCTCGGCTTCGCTCGACGCCGATTCCGAAGGCGAGGAGGGAAAGTTTTACGTCTGGTCGTATGACGAAGTGCTAGCGGTGCTCGGCACCAAGGACGGCGCATTCTTCGCTGCGCACTATGACGTCACGCCGGCCGGCAATTTCGAAGGCCACAACATCCTCAATCGGCTCAAGCCTCCGCCGCCCGGCAACGCCGATGAAGCGCGCCTTTTCGCGCTACGCGGAAAGCTCTTTGCCGCCCGCGCGGCGCGGGTGCGCCCGGGCCCCGACGACAAGGTGCTCGCCGATTGGAACGGGATGATGATTGCGGCGCTGGCCAACGCCAGCGCCCTGCTCGCCGAACCGGAATGGTTGGCGCTCGCCGAGCACGCTTTCACTTTCATCGCCCGCGCTATGGTCCGCGGCGATCGCCTCGGCCATTCCTTCCGCGACGGCCAGCTGAAATTTCCAGGTCTCGCGTCCGACTTCGCCGCCATGATCCGCGCAGCACTCGCGCTTTACGAAGCAACCAGCCGGCCGGTTTACCTCGACCAGGCGCTCACATGGCAGCGCGCGCTTGACCGCCATTACATAAACGCTGAGGACGGCACGTATTATCTGACCGCCGCCGACGCCGAGGGCCTCGTCATCCGCCCGGCCTCGACCGCCGACGAAGCGACACCCAATCACAACGCCGTTGCCGCACAGAATCTCGTCCGGCTTTCGCTCCTGACCGGCGACGACGCGTGGCGGGAAAAAGCCGACCGGCTGATCGCCGCCATCGCGCCGGCGGCGCTCGAAAATCTTTACATGCACATGGCGCTCTTCAACGCTATCGATCTGCGCCTGCGCGCCGCCGAAATCGTGGTGACGGGGCAGGGCGAGCGCGCGCAAGCGCTCCTCGATGCCGCGCGCGCCATTCCCGCTCTTGATCGGATTATCCTTCACGCCGGATCGGCCGAGACTTTACCGCCGGCGCATCCGGCACGCGCGCAAGTCGCGGCGGCCAAGAACGAAGCGTCGGCTTTCGTTTGTATCGGGCAGACCTGCTCGCTGCCAGTGAACGACCCGGCGGCGCTCACCCACGCGCTAAATGCCGCGCGCAATTCTTGAGCTTGTTCACTTCGCCGGCTGCTGCGCGCTTCTAAGTGTTCATCGAGTCGAAGAATTCGGAATTGTTCTTGGTGTTGCGCAGCTTGTCGAGCAGGAAGTCGATGGCGTCCATGGTGC
>CAYWNY010000011.1:0-46660 GCA_964459765.1 uncultured Hyphomicrobiales bacterium
TCGTCTTCGCAAGCTCTTCGCGCGGGCTGTCGATCAGCCGGTCGCCGGCGCTGATCGTGACCGACAGCCGGCCGGGGAACGCAAAGATCCATTCAACCGTGCCGTTGAGCACGCCGAGGATCGGCGGTTGCTCCGCCGGCGGCTCGATGCGGAAATGCGCATTGACGACGGCGCGGAACTCGGTCGGCACTTCGAGGCCGCGCACCAGCGACGCCGCGATATAGGGCGGCACGGTCAGGATGACGGCGTCGCCAGCGTCGAGCACAATGGTCTCGGTGCCGAATTCCAGCGCCCCGATCCGCTCGGCGCCGAAGCGCAGCGCGCGCAATTGATGCTCCATGCGCACCGTGACGCCGCGCTGTTGCAAATGGACAAGTGCGGGCTCGATCATTGTCGTGCCTAGGCCCTCACGTGCAATCAGCGGCCGGCAGGCGCGCCCGCCGGCCGCAAGCGTCTCGCGGATCACCGCGCCGGCGAGCCGCGCCGAACCAAGCGGCGCGTCGATATTGAGCGCCGCAAGAATGAGCGGCTCAACCAAGCGCTCATAGAGCGCGCCCTTGCATGCAATCACTTCGCCGACCGCCTTGCCCGCCGGCGGAAAGAGCAAGCGCGCGAGCGGCAGATAGTCGAGCACGCCGGTGCCGGGCACGCGCTTTTTCGGATCGAACACCCACAGCGGCACCGGGCCGTCGTTAAAGCGCAGCGTCCAGCGCTGCCCGCTGGCCAGATCGGCGAAGGAGAATTCCGCGTGCGGCGGACCGACCAGCCGCTGCTCGGCGCCGATGGCGCGCAGATAATCGTGCGCGGCGTGGTTGCCGGACAAAAGCAGATGATTGCCGTTATCGATCGTCATGCCGAGGAAGGCGTCGTGATAGGAGCGGCAGCGGCCGCCGGCGAAGGCGGTGGCCTCATGCACGACGACATTGCGCTCCCCGCCGCTCAGCCGCACCGCCGCCGAAAGGCCGGCAAGGCCGGCGCCAATGATGTGGACCGTGCCGCTCATCGCTTAGCCTCGCATCACACCAAGTTGCGCAGCACGATGAGGAGGAGCTTTGTGCGCCGCAGGCGCACCGGCGCGCGCGGCGGCGCGAAGCCGCGCGTGACGAGCTTTTCCAGAATGAGGTGGTAGGCCTGCCCCATGATACGCGGCGCCCGCACCACGCGCCGGGGGCTCTTCGCCATGATCGCCTGGGCGGCGCGGAATTCGTTTTCCGCGAGCTCGGCGATGCCGGCGCAAACTCGAGCCAGCGCCGGATGCGCCAGCACGGCGGCCGGATCGGTTGTGGCGATGCCGGCTGATTGCAACGCCTCGAACGGCAGATAAAGGCGGCCGAGCGAAGCGTCCTCGTCGAGATCGCGCAAAATATTGGTGAGCTGCAGAGCCCGGCCGAGATGATGTGCCAGCTTAAGGCCCGCATCCTGCGGCAAGCCGAATATGCGCACCGACAATCGGCCGACCGCACAAGCGACGCGATCGCAGTAAAGATCGAGCGTTAAGCGATCGGGCGCGCGGATATCGGCAATGACGTCCATCTCCATGCCGTCGATGATGGCGATGAAATCTTCGCGCCGCAGGCCAAAGGTGCGCGCCGCGGTCGCGAGACCGACGAGTTCCGGCGGTGGACAGCCGCCGTAGATCGCGTCGATGTCGGAGCGCCACTGCGCCAGTTGCTCCCGGCGGCCTTCGCGCGGGCCTGGATCGTCGGCAATGTCGTCGACCGCGCGGCAGAACGAATAAATCTCGAACATCGCCTCGCGCTGCGCGCGCGGCAGAATCCGCATGCCTTTGTAGAACGAGCTTTTGCTGGCGCGTTCGGCCGCAAGCGAGGGCTGGTTCACTTACGCACCCCGCGGTTTTTGCGTCGAAGGGGCCGATCGCCGGCTCAGGCGGCGCGAAGCGCCGGTGACAATGCCCGCGAGGGTCCAGCCGGCGACAGCCGGCACGGAAAGATGCACGCGCTCGCTCAACGGATCGCGTGCGATGAGCAAACGGGTAATCCGATGCGCGAGCGTATTGATGACCGAGACCTCGAGCGAGAGCCGGCGATCATCGATTGACTGGGCAAAGGCGTCGCTTTCGGACAAAAGCCGCTCGGTGCGTTGAGCGAGGCTGTGCAGCGCGGCGAGAAGCGCGGGCGACGCTTGCGCCGCGCCGAGCGCTGCGACGCCGGCCCCGTGCGCGGCAAAAAGATCGAGCGGAACATAGACCCGGTCGAGATTGCGATAATCGTCCTTGCAGTCCTGGAGATGGTTGATGATCTGGAGCGCCGCACACAACGCATCGTTGGCCGGCCAGGTGCTGCGGCTTTCGCCGTGCACGTCAAGCACGAAGCGGCCGACGGGCATCGCCGAGAGCGAGCAATAGCCGATCAGATCGTCGAAGTCGCGATAGCGCAATTTGGTCACGTCGAGCTTAAACGCGGCGAGGAGATCCTGCGCATGCTTGGGGGACAGCGCGCGTTCGGCCAAAGCGTCGCGCAAGTGCACGGCGACCGCGTCCTCGCCGTTCTCGCCAACAAGACCGGCGCCGAGACGGTCAAGGAGATCGAGCTTGGTTTGCGGCGACAGCGTTGCGTGATCGGCGATGTCGTCGGCGGTCCGAACGAAATTATAGAACGCCAGAATAACGTTGCGGTGCCGCGGATGAATGAGCCACGACGCCACCGGGAAATTCTCATCCCGGTGGCCCTTGCCCGACCGCAATCCGCTGGCATCGTTCATCGCAGTTCCGAAACGTTGGCTTGGGCACGGCCCTTCCACATGCCGCCGCGCCCGCGGGCGTGCTGATAAGCGGAATCGACGGTGAACGCCATATAGGCAGCGGCGATGGCCGGCAATGCAAGCCCCCACAGCGGCGACACCCGATAGAAACGCAACGTCGGCTGGAAGGCCAAGGCCATCAATAGCCAGGCGGCAAGCCCGAGGATTTCCGCAAAGCCGCCGGCGAAGACCGCGAGCAAGATCGGCGCGACGTAGGCGAGCGCCAGACCCAAGACCGTACCGGTCAGCAAAAGCGGCGAATAGCCAAGCTGCGCATAGGCGGTGCGCGCGACCATGCGCCGGATATCCTCGACCGCCGGATAGGCGCGCGTGCTGGACACGCCGTCGGTCAAGCCGATCCAGATCGGGCCCTGGACCTTCAATCGTTTGGCTAACGCGCAATCGTCGATCAAGGCGTTGCGGATCGACGCCATGCCACCGGCGGCACGCAACGCCTCGCGCCGCACCAGCATGCAGCCGCCTGCGGCTGCGGCCGTCGCGCGCCGCGAATCATTCGCCCAGGCGAAGGGATAGAGCATCTGAAAAAAGAAAATGAAAGCGGGAATGAATGCACGCTCGGCAAAGCTTTTGCAGCGCAGCTTCGCCATCAGCGAGGTGAGCACATTGCCGCCGGCTTGGGCACGCGCAACAAGCGTCTTGAGTTCGCCGGCGACGTAGACAATGTCGGCGTCGGTCAACAGCAGATAGCCGGCCGGCTCCGATTCCGCTTCGGCCGCCTCGACGCCTTGCTGCTGCGCCCACAGCTTCCCGGTCCAGCCTGCAGGCAATGGTTGGCCCGGCAGCAGGGTCAGACGGTCGTCGGCGCCGAGTGCGGCGGCGGCGGCGCGCGCCACTTGCGCCGTGCCGTCGCGGCTCTGATCGTCGACCAGGATGATGGTGAATCTGCCCGGATAGGCCTGCCGCAACAACGAAGCGACGGTTTCGCCGACGCATTCGGCTTCATCGCGCGCCGGGATCACCGCAGTCACCGCGGGCCAGGATCGCGGCGCGGCTATAACGCGGTCGTCGCGTTCCCGCCCGAGCCAGAACATTCCACGCCCGGCCAGCAGGTAAAGCCATATCGCCAGCGCCATTGACGCTATGAGATCGTTCGTCACAGATAGCCCTTCAAAGGTGGGACCAGGGGCGGCAATTCACTGATAAGAGACCATTTCCGCTTTGCGGCGCGCCGCCTCGTTTCGGTGATTATAGAGCGAGATACGGCACATTAGGGCGGTCATTGGACCGGGACAATGAAGTAATGAATGACAAATCTAATCCTTTCGCTAAGCGCCTCGATGCGACCGCCAAGGACATCGAGGAGTTGCTCGACCAGCTGTTGTCGGCGACCCCGGTGGAGGGCGAGCTGAGCCGCCCGGCGCGGGTGATTGACGCGATGCGTTATGCGAGCCTCGGGGGCGGCAAGCGCTTCCGCCCGTTCCTGGTGGTCGAAAGCGCGGCCTTGTTCAAAGTGCCGCGGCAACAGGCCCTGATGGCGGGCGCGGCGCTCGAATGCATGCATTGCTACTCGCTGGTGCACGACGACCTGCCGGCCATGGACAACGACGATTTGCGCCGCGGGCAACCGACCGCGCATAAGAAATATGACGAAGCGACGGCAATTCTCGCCGGCGACGGGCTGCTGACTTTTGCCTTCGACATTCTGTCGCGTCCGCAAACGCATCCCGATCCAGCCGTGCGCGTCGAGCTCGTCAGCGCCTTGGCGCGCGCGTCGGGGCTTGGCGGTATGGTCGGCGGACAGATGCTCGACCTCGCGGCGGAGGGGCGCTTCGCCGGCGGCGGGCCGCTGCGGCTTGGCGAGAATGACGTGCGTACGCTCCAAGCCATGAAAACCGGCGCGCTATTGCGCTTCGCGTGCGAGGCAGGCGGTATGCTCGGCACCGCGAACGCCGCGCAACGCAAGGCGCTTGAGAGGTTTGGATCGGTCGTCGGTCAGGCCTTCCAAATCGCCGACGACCTGCTGGATGTGGAGGGCGATCCCACGCTGGTCGGCAAACAGACCGGCAAGGATGCACAAGCCGGGAAAGCGACGATGGTCGACATTCTTGGGCCGGCCGGAGCCAAAGCGCGGTTGCGCGAACTCGTGGCCGAGGCAGAAAAGGCGCTGGCGCCGTTTGGGGCCGACGCTGCCGTTCTGATCGCAGGCGCCAAGTTCGTTGCCGACCGCCACGCTTAACGTGATTTATGTCACAGCCGCAGTGGACCAAGCCGATCAACATTGCGGCCAATTCGAGGGCATAAACCTCCGGCACGCCGGTTTGGGATGCGATTGAACATCATGGGTATTGGCCATATCTGCTATCAGGTCGCACGCTCGCGGCGATGGAGGTCTTTGTCCGGTATGACGCTCCCTACAACGCCCATACGATGGGTCGTACGCGCTTTAGCCATTTTCCTCGCAATACCGCTTGTGGCGGCTTTCGCCTTGGCGCCGGTCGCGGCGCAGAGCCCGACCGGAGCGGCAAAGGCCGCCACCGCGAATGCGGCAAAGAACGCCACCGCCGGCAAAGCGCAGAAGCCGCCCGCGGCTGAAGCCAAATCCAATGAACCGCCGCCGCGCATTCCCTATACGGCGGCCGAGAGCCTGGTAGCGACCGTTCCGGGCATGCCGGATGCGCGCTTCTGGGCGGATTCGGAAAGCGATTTTAAGGCGGCGCTGCCGCAGCAAAACGGCCCCTGGCTCATACTTTCAAGCGGCGGCGGGGACGGCGCTTTCGGGGCCGGGTTGCTCAACGGGCTCAGCGCTGCCGGCAAGCGGCCCGATTATGCCGTCGTCACTGGGGTTTCGACCGGCGCGCTGATGGCGCCGTTTATCTTCGCCGGCAAGCAATACGACGACGCTTTGCGCAAGGCTTACACCGAAGTAAGCGCGGCCGACATTTTCGAGGCCGGCAGCAGCACCGGCGAAAGCTTTGTCAATTCTTGGCCGCTGAAGGATTTGATCGCCAAACAAATCACGCCGCAACTGATGGCCGACGTCGCCGCTGCGCATCGCGCTGACCGCCGGCTGTTTGTAGTCACAAGCGACATCGACGCCGAACGCCCTGTGGTGTGGAACATGGGCGCTATCGCCGCGCATGGCGGCGCCGAGGCCACCAAGCTGTTCTGCACCGTGCTGTTGGCGTCGGCGGCGATTCCCGGTGGCTTCCCGCCGATGCTGATCGACGTCGAAGCCAACGGCAAGCATTTTCAGGAAATGCATGCCGACGGCGGGCTTGGCGGACAATTCTTCCTCGCGCCGCAGTCGCTCCTGCAAAGCGCGAGCGACTACCGGCTGCCGGCGACCCAACTTCATATCGTGATCAATACCGGCATGGTGCGGGACTTTCAGGTCACCGATCGCTTCATCCCGCCGATTTTGACGCAGTCGATCGGCATGGCTGTTCCGATCGACACCAGCCTGATGATCGACCGCGCTTATGTCGTCGCCAAGAAGAGCGGCGCCGAGTTCGGCGTCGCCACCATTCCGCGCGGCTTCAACATGCCGAGCAAGGGGCCGTTCGACCCGGCTTACATGAAAGCGCTGTATCAGACGGGATTTGAGCTGGGACAAGGTTCAACGCCGTTCGCCGGCGAACCACCGCCTTTTCCAAGCGGTCCCCTGCCGCAACCTAGTCACCTGGAAAAAACCGGAGCGAACAAATGAAAAATAAGTGGCGCCCGATGTTGGCCGCAATCATTGCCGCCGCGGTTATGACGGGCGGCAGTGTTTCGTCCGAAGCGGCAGTGGGGGCAAATCCATATGACGGCCAGTGGAGCGTGGTGATTTACACACTGCGGGGCGATTGCGATCGGGCGGCGCGATATTCATTGCAGATCGCCGGCGGCCGCGTGCAGGCGCAAAATCCGATCTATCGGGCCGACGGCGAGGTCCAGCGTAGCGGCGCAATTCGCGTCGTTGTCACCCAGGGCGGCCGCTACGCCAGCGGTTCCGGGCGGCTTGCCGGCAACAGCGGTCGCGGCTCTTGGCGCACCGACAATGGTCGATGTTCCGGCCAATGGACGGCGGCGCGCCGGACTGCCGGTTTCTGACGGCGAATGAGCCGGTCTTAGCCGGTCTAATTAGCCGGTCTTTCGCGCTGCGTTGGCGTTCCACCACGGGCAGACGTCGCTTGCCCGCAGATAATTGCCATCCATGACATTGAGCGGCACGCGGCTCCCGGCCGCAGCGATGCCGATGCGCAGGGCGCGCGCCTCTTCGCGTTTTTCCGGCGGCAGCCACATGCGATCATGGCCCCACAGGCTTGGGCCATCGGCCCGCTCCTGCGGCTTCCAATTGTCCGGATCGATGCTGCGGCCGCCCCAGCCGCATTCAACCATGAATTTTGACGGCGAGATCGAGTAGAACGACGTCATCTCATCGTTGGTGTGGCGGCCGAGCGTGGCGCCGATCAGCTCCGGCCGCCGCAGCGCGAGATCGTAAGCTTGCCCGACATCGTCGAGATAACATAGCTCGACCATCAGATGATGGACACCGTTGTCGGCGGACTGAATGAAGGCGAGGCTGTGGTGACGCGGATTGAGATGGAAGAAATAAGCGACGAACGGCCGCAAGATGTAATCGCTCAGGCGAAAGCCCAGCACATCGGTATAAAACGGCACGACCTCATCGAGCCGCTGCGCAGTCAGCACCGCATGCCCCATGCCAAGCGGGCCGGTGCGAAATCCGGAGATCGAGCGCCCCGGCATAAACGGCTCGGTCGTGAGCTCGGCGCCGTGGAAGGCCTCGAGCCGGTTGCCCGCCGGATCGCTGAAGACCAGCAAATCTCTGACCCGCCGTTCGTCGGCGAGCGCGCGTGAGCCTCGCGCGACGTCAACGCCGTGCTCTTCGAGCCACCCCGCGAGCGCCTCAAGCGCCGCCGCGTCGGCGACTTCCCAACCGTAGAAGCCGATACCTTCGCCGTCGGCGGCGCTGACCACCACACGCTGTTTGCGGTCGTCCATGCGCAGCGTCAGCGTCTTTGCGCTCCGCTCGACCAGCTGCAGGCCCAGAAAGCGCGTGGCAAAAGTCGCCCATTCGTCGATATCGCCGGTGCGGATGCCGACATAGCCGAATGATTGAAGCTGCATCGCTACTGTCTCCTGCAGGAGGGCCCTTTTATCACATCGGCAACGACGGCGCCCTTCCCCGTTTATGCGCGACTATCACGCCGCCAGCACGCGGGTAACGTCGTCGAATAATTCCTCGACCGCATAGCGGCGCGGCGTGAGCTTCATCTCGAAGCAATAGCTGCTCATGAGTTCAAGCGAGGGTTTCAGCGCTTCATAGCCGAAGGGAATGAGATCGACGGCGCTGGGCTTTGGCAGACCTGCCGCGTTCTTGCTGGCGAGCAGCATGCGGTAGACCTCGCGCACCACGTCCGGATTGGACTTCGACAGCCCCGCCTTGAACACCACCATGTGGTTGACCGGCACCGCGCCGTTTTCTTGGTACCATTGCATGGCGGCGGCATCCGGATCGGGGATAACGCTTTTGAGCCGCGGGTCGTCGGGCATGTTGCCGCCGAAAATCGCCGCATCGAGCTCGCCATCGATCAGCATTTTGGTGATGTCCTTGCCGGCCGCGGCGCGTTCGACGCCCGGCGGGTCGCGGTATTCGGCCACATGCGCGTCCTCGAACGTCACCCACTTCACCGAGCCAAGATCGAGGCCGTAGTCCTTCCACAAAATGCCGCGGATCCACACTCCGGTGGTCTGCGAGAAGGCGCGCACGCCAATGCGGCGACCGGGAAGATCTTGCGGCCGCAACGTGCCGCGTTCGGCATTGGACAGCATGGTGCCGTGCTGAAAGCGCCCCATCATGGTTGCCGGCATCAGCATCAGCGGCTTGCCGTAGGCTTTAGCCTGCAAATAGGTGACAATCGCCATTTCGCTGAAGTCGAACTTCTGCTCGCGCGCCATCGGCATGAAGGCGCGATTGACTGGACTGATCTCGGTAAAATTCAGCGCCACGCGGTCGGATGCGATCTTGCCCTCTTTCAGCGCCCGGGTATGCGGATAGGTTGCAAAGCAGACGTTCAGCGTCATTAGATCGGCGGTCGTCGTAGTCATATCCGGCTCACTCCGCGGCATTTTGATTTGCAGATTACGGTCTGGCGCAAAGCCGGGCCAGATGCAAAAATTCGCTGCAGACATGCGCAGGACAGAACTGCGCCGGGGAGGAAAGACAATGGCGGCCGTCATCAACGTCAATGAGACCATCGACCGGCATCCGATCACCGCCTACCAGATCGGCGTTCTGGCGATGTGCATGCTGGTCGCGGCGCTCGACGGTTACGATACCCAAGCGATCGGCTATACGGCACCGGCGGTGGCGCAATTGCTGCATCTGCCGATGACGGCATTCGGTCCGGTGTTCTCGGCGGCGCTACTCGGCGGTGCGGTCGGCGCGCTGAGCTTTGGACCTCTCGCAGACCGGCTCGGCCGCAAGCGCTTCATGGTCGCCGCGACCGTCATCTTCGCCGTGTTCAGCTTTCTGACCGCGCAGGTGACCTCACTGCCCGAGCTGCTCGCCTGCCGTTTCGTCACCGGCCTCGGCTTGGGCGGTGCGTTGCCGAGCTTTCTGGCGCTCGGCGGCGAATTCGCGCCGACCAGAAAGCGCGGCGTGTTCGTGGCGATCGCGTTCGCCGCTTTCCCGTTCGGCGGCCTGATCGGGGCGCTGACCAGCTCCTATGTCATCCCCAATTTCGGCTGGCAATACGTGTTCTATATCGGCGGCGTCGCGCCGCTCATTATTGCCGTCGTACTTGTGGTTTGGCTGCCGGAGTCGCTGCGCTTTCTGATCGCCCGCAACATTCGCCTCGACGAGGTGCGGAAAACGCTCGAACGCATTGCGCCGGGGGAAATTCCGCCGGACGCCGAACTCGTCGCCTCGCCCGAACCCGAGCGCGAGGGCATACCGGTCAAATATTTGTTCACCGAAGGCCGCGCGGCGAAAACGCTGCTGCTGTGGGGCGGCTTTTTCGTGTGCTTCAGCGTGCTGGTGACGGTGACCGCGTGGACGCCGACGGTGTTGCGGACAGTCGGTTTCTCGCTCTCGGCCGGCGCGCTGATCATCGGCCTCAACAATGCCGGCAGCGCCGTCGCCAGCGCGCTCTCCGGCTTTCTGGTTGACCGCTTCGGGCCGTTCAAGACGCTGGTACCGGGCTTTATCATCGGCGGGCTATGTCTTGCAGCATTCGGCCAAGCCACGTCGTCGGTGGCGACGCTGGCGGTTGCTTCGACGCTCGCTGGCGCGTTCGTCGGCGGCACCGGCACCGGGCTGATCACGCTTGCGGCCGGCATGTATCCGACCAGCGCGCGCTCAACCGGTATCGGTTGGGGCATGGGCATGGGCCGGGTCGGCCAGGTGTTCGGCCCGCTTGGCACCGGCCTCCTCGTTGGCTGGGGCGTCGGCGTCCAAGGCATTTTCTACGCCGCTGCCATCCCCTGCTTTCTCGGCGCGCTATCGATCATGCTGATGAAGTTCGCACCCGGTCCGGCCGTGCAATCGCCCGGACTGGCGCCGGCGGTTCACTAAAGTCGGCCCGCTATTCTTCTATGACGCGAACATGACCGCGAAAGGCGGCAATCAGTTCGTCGCCACAACTCACGTTGATGTCAAAAACGCCCCTTAGACCGGAGGCGGCGGTTTCCTGGCCGACTGCCGTCAACTCGTCGCCTTCGCTCGCGGGACGCAGAAAGGCAATCGTACAGAATTGGGCGAGCGCCTTGCGGCCATGCGAATTTGAGGCGGCGCCGAACACCGCGTCTGCGAGCGAAAAAATCGCGCCGCCATGACACAGGCCGTGACCGTTCACCATGTCCGGCCGAACGATCATCGTGGCGCTGGCCCGACCCGCACCAACGTCTCCAAAGCGAATGCCAAGAAGCTTGGCGTATTGGTCGCGCTCCAAGAACGCTCCTAAGGCGACGGCGTGATTTTCTTGTCCTTCGAATGCCATGGTTTCGATGCGGTGGCCTATAAAGTCGGCTCGGCGTGCCCGCCCCGCCGGCATGCGGCGATCACCGTATTGCGTAACAGGCAAGCGATGGTCATCGGACCGACGCCGCCGGGCACCGGCGTGATCGCCCCGGCTATGCCTTGCGCCTGCGCAAAAGCGACATCGCCGACGAGCTTCGACTTGCCGTCCCCAGCGGTCACCCGGTTGATGCCGACGTCGATCACGGTCGCGCCGTCCTTGATCCAGTCGCCACGCACCATTTCCGGCTGGCCGACTGCCGCAACAAGAATATCGGCCCGGCGCAGCACCGCCGGCAAATCGCGGGTGCGAGAATGCGCGATCGTCACCGTGCAGCTCTCGGCCAAGAGCAACGCCGCCATCGGCTTGCCGACGATGTTGGAGCGTCCGAGCACCACCGCCTCGGCGCCGGACAGTTTCGGTAATGCATCGCGCAGTAGCAGCAGGCAGCCGAATGGCGTGCATGGCACCAGCGCCCGGCCGCCGCTCCACAAATGCCCGACATTCTCCGGGTGAAAACCATCCACGTCTTTGCCGGGGTCGATCGCCGCGATCACCCGCTGCGGGTCGATATGCTTGGGCAGCGGCAGCTGCACCAGGATGCCGTCGACCCGATCGTCGGCATTGAGCCGCGCGATCAGCGCCAGCAGGTCCGCTTCGCCGATCGAGACCGGCAGTGTCTCCTGAAAGCTCGCGATGCCGGCGGATATCGCGGCCTTGCCTTTGTTGCGGACATAAACCTGGCTCGCCGGATCTTCGCCGACCAAGACCGCGCACAACCCCGGTGTGATACCGGTTTCCGCTTTGAGCTTTGCCGTCGCCGCCGCGACATCGGCAACAAGACGATCGGCGCGCGCCTTACCGTCGATGCGTTTGGTGTTCTGCATGGCCGAGGTGTTAGCCAAAACCAGCGTTCGGGTCACCTCTTTTGCGGCCCACAAATGAGATCGATCGCGGCCGCGGCTAGCGCCTCTAATTGCTCGCGCGGCACGCCGACGCGCGAGCGGATCGCAAGCGTGTGCATTGTTGCGGTCGCGAGTTGGGCAAGCGCTGAGGGATCGGCGCGCGGTGGGGCTTCGCCCCGCTCCCGCGCTTTGGCGATTTGCCTGCCGAGAAAGACATCGGTGCCGGTGAAGCTGCCGGCGAGGAACTGCCGCACCGCCGGGTCGGTCGTCGCCTGCGCCGGTGCGGTTGAGATCGAGTAGCAGCCGCGCGCTTCGCCGGCGTCGGCAAGATAGGTGTCGATCGCTGCGTCGTAAAACCTTTTCAGGAAGACGCGCAGCGGCGGATCGTCGGCGATGATTTGCACGCCGATGGCGCGCGACCTTTGCTGGTAGCGCTCGAGCGTTTTGAGATAGATCGCGCGCTTGTCGCCGAATGCGGCATAGAGGCTTGGCCGGTTCATGCCGGTGGCGGCGACCAAATCGTCAAGCGAGGTCGCTGCATAGCCATATTTCCAGAAGACCGTGGCGGCCTTGGCCAACGCCCGATCGGGGTCGTATTGGCGCGGCCGCCCGCGCGGACGCACCTGTTTTTTCTGGGCTTTCTTGGGCTTTGCTTTTTTTTGTACCATTTCGCAAAAAATCCTTGACCAGCTCTAATTTATGCGAGACAGTACATAAATAACAGGGAGAACACCATGGAACTTTATTTTTCACCGATGGCCTGTTCGATGGCCAGCCGGATCGCCCTTCACGAGGCGGGAGCAACCGATGTCCGCCTCATTGAGGTCGACCCCAAGACCAAACGCACGCTCGACGGCGAAAACTATCGCGACATTTACCCGCTGGGGTTGGTACCGCTGCACCGTCTCGACGACGGCTCGCTGCTGAGCGAAAACGCTGCGATCCTGCAATATATCGCCGGCCGCTGTCCCGCGGCGAAGCTCGCACCCACCGACGAAGCCGGCCGGGCCCACTTGCAGCAATGGCTCTGCTTCATCGGCACCGAGTTGCACAAGGGCGTGTTTATCGCTTTGTTCGATCAAAAAGCGCCCGAGGGAACACGCGATCACACGCTCAGGAAATACGACTCGCGCTGGAAATACCTCAACGATCACCTCGCCGGCAGGCAGTACCTGCTGGACCAGTTCACCGTCGCCGATGCGTATCTCTACACGATCTTGAACTGGACGGTACCGACGCGCGTCGATCTTTCGCAGTGGCCGGCGATCAAAAGCGACCACCAGCGCCTGCGCGCCAGGCCGAGCATCGCCAAAGCGTTCCAGCAAGAAGTGGCGCTGTATCAGGCCGAGCTGGCCCGACACCAAACGGCGGCGTGAGCCGCCGGGTTGCATCCTCACCGCAGTGCCAGAAGATGGAAACCTCAACCGACCTCATCGACCAATACGTGGCGGTCTGGAACGAACCGGACGCGGTGCAGCGTCGGCGCCGCATCGCCGAGGTTTGGGTGCCGAACGGCACGACTTGCTATCGGCTGCTCGACGCGCGCGGATACGAAGCCATTGAAGCGCGCGTCACCGGTTCCTGGGACCGCTGGCTGCGAGAGAGGAAATACGTCTTTCGTGCGGTAACGGCGGTTTCCCACCACCAGGCAATGAAGTTCGATTTCGCAATGATTTCCACCGGCGATGGCAGGGTCGAGGCGAAAGGTCTGTCTTATTTGTTGTTGAACGACGAGGGCCGTATTGTTCATGATTTCCAATTCAATCCGTCTGCCAACGACGCCCTCGATCTGGCACAAGACTATCTGACCTCATGGTATGACCGGGACGCGAAACATCGGCTAGAACGCATAGAAAAGCTTTGGGCCGGCGACGGAACGTTTTTCGCCCAGAATCTCAAAGCAGAAGGGCCAGGTGAGATAGGCGCAGCCGCCGGCCAAGTGCTCGGCGATGTTGCGACGCGCCGACTGGCGGTATCGCCCGTACATCAATCACAGCGCCATCACAACGTGGCGCAGTTCGGTTGGAGAATCGCTCCAAAGGAGGAAAGTACGCCGAGGAGCGATACCTCGGCACTCCTGATCTTCGACGACCGCGGACGAATTTCGACGGCCTATCACTTCGACGTACCCGAAACGGCGTGAGATAATTCTTGCCGTTGGCGCCATGCGTGCCGTTCACTTCGTCGGCTTCGCCTCGCCCTTCTTCACGCCGGCCTCGGGGAATACCCACATGGCGGCGATCATCAGGACCGCCATGACCATGACGAAGGTCGAGAAATCGTGGCGGATGGGCGAACCGCTCCAGTATGCAAGGATCGCGGCGACCACGAGCACCATTGCCGAGAGGGCGGCTTTCACATCGTTCGGCATGGCAGCACCCGCGGCGCTAATTCGCGCTGATCGGGGCAGCAGCGGCCTTGTCCGGGCGCCGCGGCTTGCCGCGCAGGTTCCTTTTCAGAAAGCGCGTGTCGTAGCCGTTGAGCAAGGTGCCAACGAGGCCGCGGTCGAGGTCCGAGGTACCGAACAACCAATCGGCGATCGGAAAGGTCAGGTTCATGTTCACCTCCATCATCAGCCGCGCGTTGTGATGGGCGGTGTGATGGCGGCGCAAGGTGTTGACGAACGGGCAGTGCCGCACGAACCAATTTTCGTCCACGTGGCAGCAGAAATGCATGAACTCGTAGATCAGATACATCGCCGTGGTGGTGCAAATGAACAGCCAGCCGACATTCGGCGTGAGCAGGAGGCCGAGAATGACGGCGCACGGTATCGACATCAGGATAAAGACGACCAGCGCATAGGGCGGGAACAACGTGACCCGCCAATCCTTGTGATCGCGGAAACGCATTTCGTCGTCGGAAAAAAACTGATGATGGTTGAGCGTGTGCCGTTCATAGATGGCCCGTAGGCCCTTGATGTTGATCGGACGATGCATGACGAATTTGTGGACCGCCCACTCGAACAGGTTGGTGAACAGAAACGTCAGTGGCACCGTTAGCCATTCGAGCGCGGTTACGTTGTGCAGGTGCGCGACATAGACGTAGAAGGCGGCGGCGCCAATCGCGTAGATGATGAACACGTGAACCCAGCCGTCATACCAGCCGCGGATGCGCGCGCGGTATTCCTGACGAAAATCGATTTGGCGCTGGCTGATCATGGATCGCTCTCCCGTCGGCGGCGGCCGTTTTAATAGGCCGTCATTGTCGCTGCTGTTTCGGCACAGACGTAAAACGAATCTAGCACAAGCGCTGCCGCGTTCAATTGGCCGTCCGGTTCAGCCAGGCGGGCGCCGACGCAAATAGTCGTCGATGTCCTCGCCCGCGAGCCGCCAATCGTTGTCGAGATTGGCAATGACCTCTTTCATGAAGGACTGCGACAGTGCGACCGAGCGCGCGCCGTCGCTGGTATGATCGAACAGGATCGCCAGCGCCAATTGCTGCGGGCTCGCTCCTTCATAGGTCCATTCGAAGCCGCGTTTGGTGAATCGCTTGACCTCGTAATGCTCGGGCAGCGGGCGGCCGTCGACCGTGACGACGAGACCGTCCATGGTGCGCCTGCCTTCGTAGACCGCCATGTCAAATCCGCCCCATCAAATCTGCCGGCGCTTGGCGACGAGCGAAGCGAATTTTTCGTATTGGGCCTCGTTGACGCCGTAGGAATGTTCGTCGTCCGGAAACGAGCCTTCCTTCACTTCTTTGATGTATTGCGAAATGCCGACGACGGCGACTTCGGTCAGCTTGGCGTAGCGTTTGGTGAATTTGGGCTTGAAGTCGGTAAACACGCCGAGCAAGTCGTAGCATAGGAGTATTTGCCCGTCGCAGCCCGCGCCGGCGCCGATGCCGATGGTCGGGATGGTCAACTGCTCGGATATGAGCTTGGCGATCCTCGCCGGTACTGCCTCGAACTCCAGCATGAAGCAGCCGGCATCCTCGATCGCCAGCGCGTCTTCCAAAATCTTCATCGCGGCCTCCGCCGTGCGGCCCTGGATCTTGAATCCGCCGAACATGGCGATGGTGTGCGGCGTCAGCCCGATGTGGGACGCGGTCGGAATACCGGCATCGACCAAGGCGCGCAGGATATGCGCCTGCGATTTGCCGCCCTGCGGCTTGACGGCATCGCAGAGCGCTTCCTGCATGAAGCGCGTCGCGTTGGTCAGCGCGCGCTCGACCGTGTGATAGCTTTGGTAAGGCATGCAGCCGAGCGAGAAGGTATTCGGCGCGCCGCGGCGCACGGCTTGCGCGTGCATGATCATCATGTCCATGGTCGCGGGGATGGTGCTCGGATGGCCGTGCGCCACCATCGCCAAGCTGTCGCCGACCACCGCTACGTCGACGCCGGCCATCTCCGCCCACTTCGCGGAAGTGTAATCGGGCACCGACATGTAGACCATTTTCTCGCCGGTGGCTTTCGACTCGCGGATCTCCGTGATCGTGCGCTTCTTGCGCTCGCCCGCAGCCTGGCGATCCTCGGCGTTCTTGGCATTGGCCGGTTTGGCCGCGGCTTTTGGCATGTTTCCTTCCCTCGCCGCCGATCAGGCCGCGCTATTTCGTTGCCACAAGTTAGGGACGCCGATTTTCGCCGGTCAAGCCAAGCTCAGAGGCAAGCGCGGGACAACCGGCCCTGCTCCAGAATCGGTCGGCTATGCGGCATTGCAACAAAACGATCGTTTTGCTATATGGCTCAGGTGTCCAATTAAATAAGCCATCAGCCTTTCCTGCACGCGCGTAACATGCTAAACGATCGATCAGCTTACGGACCTTGCCGAGCAAGCCATGACCGCAACAAGCGCCAAACGGGCGCCGAACCGGTGGCCGGCGCTCCTTGACGCCGCCGCCGCGCAATTTGCCGAGCGCGGCTATCACGCCACCAGCATGCGCGACCTCGCCGCCGCGTCCGCTATGACCGCTGGCGCGATCTACTTTCACGTCGACAGCAAGCAGGCATTGTTGCTCGCGGTCTATGAAGAGGGCGTGCAGCGGCTGCTCGACCGCGTCGAAGCCGCGGCCGCCGGCGAGCGCGAGCCTTGGGCACGGCTTGAGAAGGCCGTTGTCGCGCATCTGGAATCGATTCTCGACGCCAGCGCCTATGCGCGCGTCCTCATCCGTATCCTCCCCTCCGACGCGCCCGAGATTGCCGCAGAACTGAAAGAACTGCGCGACCGCTACGAGGCGCGGCTCAATCGCCATTTCGCCGCCATCGCGCTGCCGCGCGAGCGCGACGCGACCATCGCGCGGCTGGCGCTGCTCGGCGCCATGAACTGGACGCCGGTCTGGTACCGGGACGGCGGCAAATCCGTGCCTGCCATCGCGCGGGAGTTATTGGCGCCGCTGCGGGCGTTGGCCGGCGCGAAAGCCCGACGAGGTTGCAAATGAGCGTCAGCAAATTATCGCCGCCGGCGCGCGTGCTGGTCACCAAGATCGGGCTCGACGGGCATGATCGCGGCAGCCGGATCGTTGCCGCCTATTTGCGCGATGCCGGCATGGAGGTCATTTACACGCCGCCCTGGCAATCCATACCGGCGGTGGTGAAACTCGCGCTGGAAGAAGACGTCGATGTCATCGGCGTCTCGTCGCTCGCGACCGACCATCTCATCGTGCCCAAGCTGATGGAGGCGTTGCGCGCAGCCGGCGTTGGCCACGTCGGCATGGTGGTCGGCGGCATCGTTCCGGAAGACGAAAAGCCGGCGCTGTTGGCTTCGGGCGTAGGCGCCATCCTCGGGCCGGGAACGTCGCGTGAGGCAATCATCGATCATGTCGCGGCGTTGGCCGTCCGCGTCCGCGAAATAAAAGATGTCGCGCTAGGGGAGATCGCTTAAGTGAGTAAAGAAGCCATTCAGCTTTCGCTGCCGGGTTTCGAGCAGGCGCACGGCGCTTGGCGCGCTGACTACAGCCGACAGATCGGCACCGATCGCCTCATCAGGAACCGTTCGGGCGTCGAGATTAAACCGCTCTACACGCCGCGCGACTGGAGCGGCGACGGTTTTCTCGACGATCTCGGCTTCCCCGGACAATATCCCTATACGCGCGGCATCTATGCGACCATGCACCGTGGCCGCACTTGGTCGCAGCGGCAACTGATCGGGCTCGGCACCCCCGAAGACTACAACAAACGGGTGCGCGTCATCCTCGATGCCGGCGCGACTGCCATCAGCCTGTTGCCGTGCAATTCCGGCTTCCGCGGCGTCGACTGCGACGAAGTCGATCCGGTGCTGCTCGGCACCTGCGGCACGGTGATCAACACCACCGATCATATGGATCGGGCGCTCGACGCCGTGCCGCTCGGCCGGATTTCAGCGGCGATGAACGACCCCTCCCCGTTCACCCTTCTGGCCTTTACGCTCGCGGTTGCCAAACGCCGCAGCATCCCCTTCACCGCGATCACCGGCACCTCGAACCAGAGCGACTACCTGTCGCATTTCATCGCCAATCACATGTTCTACCGGCTATCGCTGCCCGGAGCGCGCCGGGTGCTGCTCGACCACATCGCGTTCTGCCGCGCCTACGTGCCGGGCTGGAATCCGGTCTCGGTCGTCGGACAGCATATGCAGCAGGCCGGCGCCACGCCGGTCGAAACCATGGCGTTCACGATCTCGACCGCGCTGCAATACGCGCAAGACTGCATCGAGCGCGGCATGGACATCGATCACGTGCTGCGCCGCTTCACCTTTTTCTTCGACATCTCGATCAGCTTCTTCGAGGAGGTGGCGAAATTCCGCGCCGGCCGGCGCATCTGGGCGCGGCTCGCGCGCGAGCGGCTCGGTGCCAAGAATCCGGCGTCGTGGCGTTTTAAGTTCCACGGTCAGACCTCGGGCGTCGATCTCACGGAGCAGCAGCCGCTCAACAACATCGCTCGCGTCGCCGTACAGGCAATGGCCGGCATCATGAGCGGGCTGCAATCGCTGCATACCGACGCCTACGACGAAGCCATCACCACGCCGACCGAAGAAACCGCCCGCATCGCGGTAGCGACCCAGAATATCCTGCGCGAGGAGGCGCATTTGTGCGACGTCATCGATCCGCTCGGCGGCTCCTATTATGTCGAGGCGCTGACCGATCAGATGGAGCGCGAGATGCTGGCGCTGATCGGCAAGATCGACGAGGCGGGCGGCATGTACAAAGCCGCCGAAGCCGGCTTGATCCAGACCATGATCGGGCAATCCGCGCTCGCGTTCCAGGAGCGGGTGGAAAGCGGCGAGGAAAAAGTCATCGGCGTCAATTGCTATCAAAACGACAATGGCGCGCCGCAAGGCCTGCCGACCGAACGCCCCGACGCGGAAAAGATGCAAGAGCACGTTGCGCGCTTTAAGGCCTACAAGGAAGAGCGCAGCCGCGCCGACGTTGACCGGGCGCTCGACACGCTCAAGCGCGCCGCCAACAGCGAACGCGACAACGTCTACCAGGGGATTGTTGAGGCGGCGGAAGTCGGCGTCACCCACGGCGAGATCGTGAGCTGCCTGCGGGCGGAATTCGGCTTTGGCCATCCCCTTGTCGTCGTCTGAGACGGCGGCGCCGGCGCGGCCAGGCGATCTTCTCGACCGGCTCGGCCACGGCGATGCCGCGGCGCTGGCGCGCTGCATCAGCTTGATCGAGGGCGGCGGAGCGACCGCCGATCGCATCCACCGGCGCGCCTGCGCCAAAGTCGGGCGCGCGGCGGTGATCGGTTTCACCGGCGCGCCGGGCGCCGGCAAGTCGACGCTCATCGACGCCCTGATCGCCGCGCTACGCCAGCGCGGGCAGAGCGTCGCCGTCGCCGCGGTCGACCCTTCCAGTCCGATCTATGGCGGCGCCATTCTCGGCGACCGCATCCGCATGCGCCGCCACGCCGAAGATCCGGGCGTGTTCATCCGCTCGGTGGCGTCGCGCGGCCATCTCGGCGGCTTGTCGGAGAGCATTCACCGCATCGTCGACGTGATGGATGCGGCCGGCCGCGACGTTGTCATCGTCGAGACCGTCGGCACCGGCCAGTCCGAGGTCGAAGTCGCCGAGATTGCCGATCTCTGCGTCGTGGTGAACGCGCCCAACATGGGCGACGACATCCAGGCGATGAAAGCCGGTGTCCTGGAAATCGCCGACGTGCTCGTGGTCAATAAAGCCGACTTGCCGCAGGCGCGGCGCACCACCGACCAGCTGAAAAACATGCTGATGCTGCGGCATGAGAAGCGCGAGGTACCGATCATCGAAACCGTGGCGATCAAGGACGATGGCATCGAGCCGCTCTTGGCCGCGATCGATGTGCTCCTTGCCGCCGGCGCCGCCGCCAAGGCGAAAATACGCGAGCGGCGCATGCGCCGCCTGATCGCGCAAGCCGCCGGCCGGCTGCTGCACGATCGCATTCGCGATGCCGACAGCGCGGACCTGCGCGACCTCGCTGACGCCGCGGCGCGCGGCGACATCGGCATCGCCGAGGCGGCGCAGCTGGCGCTGAAGATTATCCGCTGACCCAGACTCCAACAAAAACAAGGCCGGGAAGCGCGCGGCAAACGGCTCGAGCGGCAGCGCCAGCGCATTGGCGTAAAGCGACACCGTCCGATAGAAACCAACGAGCGCGATAATCTCGAGAATCTGCTCCGGCGTGAAATGTGCGGCGAGCCTACGCCACAGCGCGTCAGGAATCGACCGCGTGGCGTCAAGCTCGTTGCAGACATCGAGCAGGACGCGCTCATCCGCACTCCAGTCGGCGTCGCCGCCATTGACGGTGGCCGCGATTTGCCGCGGCGTGAGCTTCACCTTGGCGGCGAAGAAAGCGATGTGGACGCCCCATTCGTACTCGCATTCGTTGAGCGCGCAGGTGCGATCGATGACGATTTCGCGCTGCCGCAGCGTCAACAGCCCGCGATCGAGCAGGCCGCCGGCGGTAAACCGCTGATACACACGGTTGTTGACCGCCAAGGTTCGGAATAACAGCAGCGTGTCGACGCCCCCGGCATGATCCTGGCGAACGAGGCCTGCACGTCCGGCGGATAGGGCGGATTCAGCGCGGCGATACGCGACATTACGGCCACCATTTCGTTGCTACGATTATAGTAGCGTGACGCGCGGAGCTACGCTACTAAAATCGTAGCGAGGCATCATGGTGATTCCGGCTCCCGGCCGGCGCGTCCGCGGCTCCGATACCGGCAAACCGATCATGGCCTTCCTCGACCTGATCGGCCGCCGCTGGGCGTTGCGCATTCTCTGGGAGATCAACGGCGGACCGGCGCGCTTTCGCGCCTTGCAGGTCGCCTGCGGCGGCGCCAGTCCGAGCGTCATCAACCAGCGTTTGCGCGAGCTCAAAGCCTGGAAGCTCATCTTGCTCGACGCGCACGGCTATAAGCTGACGCCATCGGGGCAGGAGCTGCTTCGGCTATTGATGCCGCTCAACGCTTGGTGCATGCGGCACGTGAGCGCCCAGGAAAAGCGCGGGCGGCCGAAACGCAGCGATTTTTAAGGTTGCGAAGGTCCGGTCTAGCCGACTGCGCGCGCCACCGCGCGCCCAGCGACGCGCCCGGAAAAAATGCAGCCGCCGAGAAAGGTGCCTTCGAGCGCGCGATAGCCGTGCACGCCGCCGCCGCCGAAGCCCGCGACTTCGCCGGCGGCATAGAGCCCCGGCATTGGCCGCCCGTCGGCGCCGATAACGCGGCTGTCGAGATCGGTTTGCAGGCCGCCCAGCGTCTTGCGCGTCAGGATATGCAGGCGAACAGCGATCAGCGGTCCGGCCGCGGGATCGAGAAGTTTATGCAAGCGTGCGGTGCGGGTGAGCTTGTCGCCGACATATTTGCGCGCCGCGCGAATGGCGGCGATCTGCATGTCCTTGCCGAAGCCATTGTCGAGCTGGGCGTCGCGGGCGGCGATTTCACGCTCGACGGTGGCAAGGTCGAGCAGGTTGTCGCCGGTGAGCGCATTCATGCGCGCGACCAGCCGCGCCAGATCGCGCTCGATGATGAAGTCCTCGCCTTGGTCCATGAACGCCTTGACCGGCGCAGGGATTCCTTGGCGCGCGCGCTGAAGGACCAGCCGCCAGCTTTTGGCGGTGAAATCCGGATTCTGCTCGGAGCCGGATAAGGCAAACTCCTTCTTGATGATCTTTTGCGTCAGGATGAACCAGGAATAATCGTGACCGCTCTCCATGATGTATTTGAGCGTGGCGAGCGTATCGAAGCCGGGATAGAGCGGCACCGGCAGCCGATTGCCGCGCGCGTCGAGCCACAGCGGCGACGGCCCGGGGATGATGCGGATGGCGTGATCGGTCCAGATCGGCGCGAAATTTTTGACCCCTTCGGTATAATGCCACATCCGGTCGCGATTGATGATGGTGCCGCCGGCGGCTTCCGTGATCGCCAGCATGCGGCCGTCGACGTGGTCAGGGACGCCGGTGATCATGCGCCTGGGCGGCGGGCCCAACCGCTGCGGCCAGTTTTGCCGCACCAGATCGTGATTGCCGCCGATGCCGCCGGACGTGACGATGACGGCCTGCGCTTTGAACGCAAACGCGCCGACGACGCCGCGCGAGCTCTTTTGCCCCCGCTCGGCGGTGCTCGGCGCAAGAATGTCGCCTTGCACGCCATCGACCGTGGCGCCGGATTTGGTCAGCGTATTGACGCGATGGCGGAACTTGAAGGTGATGAGACCTCGCTTCTCGCCCTCGCGCACCCGCGCGACAAAGGGTTCCAGCACGCCCGGCCCAGTGCCCCAGGTGATATGAAACCGCGGCACCGAATTACCGTGGCCGACGGCGTTGCCGCCGCCGCGTTCGGCCCAGCCAACGACGGGGAAGAAACGCAGGCCCTGCGCGTAAAGCCAGGAGCGTTTCTCGCCGGCCGCAAAGTCGACGTAAGCTTCCGCCCACTTCCGCGGCCAATAGTCCTCCGGTCGATCGAAGCCGGCGGTGCCCATCCAGTCTTCCAACGCCAGCGCGTGCGAGTCGCGGATGCGAAGGCGCCGCTGTTCGGGCGAGTCGACGAAGAACAGACCGCCAAGCGACCAAAAGGCCTGACCGCCGAGCGATTGCTCGGGCTCCTGATCGACAATGATGATCTTCTTTTTGGCGTCGACCAGTTCGGCCGCGGCGACCAGGCCCGCAAGCCCCGCCCCAACAATAATGACGTCGGCGTCGTCGGCCATCGCCCGCTCCCCGACCGGACATCCATAGCGGGAACTGTGCGGAGCCGCCAGCCAATGCAGCTCAAGGGCGCGCGGCTACGACAGCTCGCAGCGGCGCAACATCAAGCGGCGACGGTGCGGTGAATGCCGTCGGCCGAAGCGATCGTCTTAAAAGCGCCGCGCCGCAACATGTGGTTGACGTGCGCAAGCACTTCGCCGAAGGCAAAACCCATCTGGTGCGGATCGAGTTCTCGCGTAAACACGAACGGCACCAGCTCGGCGGCCGACTTCGGCGACGCCTGACAGGCGTGCAGGATCTTTTCGCAGCGCGACTCGTGATGGGCGACGAGCCCAGCGATGCGCGTGTGCAGTCCGCGGAACGGCAGATTGTGTCCGGGCAGCACCAAAACATCGCGGTCGACGCCGCTGGCTAGTGCATCAAGCGAGCGCAGATATTGCCCGAGCGGATCGCCGTGCGGATCGACGGCGGACACACTGATGTTGGGCGAAATTTTCGCCAGCACCTGATCGGCCGACAGAAACAATTTGTCGGCCCGGCAGATCAGCATGATCTGCTCCGGTGAATGCCCACCGCCGGTCAGCACGTCGAAATCGCGGCCGCCGATGCGCAACACGTCCCCGGCGACGGCGCGGTAATAGGTCGGCGACAGGCCGGACATCAGTCTCAGATAAGAGTGGCCGCCGGTGACGACGCGTTGCGTCGTCTCGCGGTCGAGGCCGTGATCGAGATAGAAGCGGCGGTAATGCTCGGCGTCGAGCCCGCCGGGATCGAGATGCAGATTGAGGCTTTGGAGATATTCGGTCGCCGACATGTAGAGCGGCACGTCGAACTTACCGAGCAAAAAGCCGGCGGCGCCGACGTGATCGGGATGAAAGTGAGTGGCGATGATGCGGGTCAGCGGGCGGTCGCGCAAAACGGTGGCGAGCAGCGGCTCCCAGGCGGCCAAGGTGGTCTTGTTGCCGAGCCCGGTGTCGATCAGCGCCCAGCCGTTGCCGTCGTCGACGAAATAGATGTTCACATGATCGAGCAGGAACGGCAGCGACAGGCGCGCCCACAGGATGCCGGGGGCGACTTCAATGGTGCGGCCCGGCTCCGGCGGCGCCGGATGCGGAAAATCGAGCTGGGCGCCGAGAACGGGCGGCGAGGCGGTTGGCGAATGCATTCTTTTTAAGTGCCTTCCAACTCCGGGATGAACCGCGACCGGCGAAAACGCGATAGCATTCGCCGCCAACCATGACTACACGCGCCGGCGCGGAGCGTCCATGCAGCGGTCATGCCAGGCCGCGCCAGGATTGCCGGCATCCCTTTCGCCCGATTTAATGGCGCCAAATGCCCCGACGAAACCCGTCCGACCACAATCGCCAGGCGCATCTCGACGCCATCCGGCAGGGCGTCGGCGCGGTGGTGACGCGTTTTGACGACGAATATTGGCTGGCGCGCGACGAGGACGGCGAATTTCCCGAGGCGTTTCATCGCGCCATGGCCGACGCCGGCTGGCTCGGCATCACCATGCCCGAGGATTATGGCGGCGCCGGCCTTGGCGTCGCCGAGGCGGCCGTGATGATGCACGAAGTTGCGAGCCACGGCGGCGGCATGGCGGCCGCGTCGTCGGTGCACATCAATCTGTTCGGACCGCATCCGATCGTGGTGCACGGCACGAAGGCGCAAAAGGCCGAGTGGATTCCGAACCTGGTCGCCGGCAAGGATCAATGCTGCTTCGGCTTCACCGAACCCGACGCCGGTCTCGATACGACGCGCATCAAGACCTTCGCGGAAAAGGCGCCTGGCGGTTACGTGGTGCATGGGCAGAAAGTCTGGACTTCGACGGCGCAGGTCGCCAACAAGATCATGCTGCTCGTTCGCACCACGCGCTACGAGGGCGCACCGCGTCCGACCGATGGCATCACCATCTTGTATACCGACCTCGACCGCAGCAAGATCGAAGTGCGCCGGATCGCGAAAATGGGCCGCAAGGCAGTCGATTCCAACGCCATCTTCATCGACGGCCTGTTTGTTCCCGAGGCGCATCGCATCGGCGAGGAAGGCAAAGGCTTCAGCTACATTCTCGACAGCCTCAATCCCGAGCGCGTGCTGATCGCGATGGAGGCGATCGGCATCGGGCAGGATGCGTTGCGCCGCGCCGCCACATACGCGCGCGAGCGCGTCGTGTTCGGGCGGCCGATTGGGCAGAATCAGGGCATCCAGCATCCGCTGGCGCAGTGCTGGATGTATCTGGAGTCCGCCTATCTGATGGCGGCGCGCGCCGCCGACCTTTACGACCGCGGCGAGCCCTGCGGCGCCGAGGCCAATGCGGCGAAATTCCTAGGCGCGCGCGCGGGCTATGACGCCTGCCTGCAGGCGGTGCTCACCCACGGCGGCTTCGGCTATGCCAAGGAATATCACGTCGAGCGTTTGCTGCGCGAAGTGACGCTAACCCGCATCGCCCCGATCACCGAGCAGCTCATCCTCTGCTTCATCTCCGAGAAGGTGCTCGATCTGCCGAAGTCGTATTGAGCCCGGCGTGGCTTGAATACAACCGGCGTCAGCAACCAAACTCCTGGCAGAGGCACCTTTGGGCACAAGTCTCTCCACGCTCGTCTTTGATGACGACGCGGGCTGGCCGACCAGCTCTCCGCAATGCCAACGCCTCGGCGGCCGCCACCCTGATCGCCAAATCTCGGTCCAAAAAAGGCCCCGCAGAACCGTTTTCGAGATGAGCCATCCATTCCTGATTCGGCATAGGAAAAACGATGCAAGGTATGCAACTCATTTGGTCACTCCGAATAACAACGCATGACAATAGCGCGCCGTTAATCTAATGGGGGTGACATAAGCGATCCGTTAACGAAGCCTCCTCTCGGCGCGGGCGCGGTTGTCTATCGCACCTGCGACCCACCGCCCGACAACAGCTGCGTTGCGCCGAGCCGGACCGGCAGGGCGCTAGGGCGGCATTCGACGCGAAAGTGCTTCGCTAACATCGGCTCGCCGTCCAGATTCACGTTGAGCGCTTCTTCCGACTCATATTCGATCCACGCGCTTCGTGCGGTGACGAGATCGGCGCGAACGGCGGTTGCACCTTCCCGCAGCAGGCGGGTGAAAGCATCAAGGCGCGCTGAATGGTCGAGCTCGGGCAGGATCATCAAATCGAGGAGGCCGTCGTCGATCAGCGCGTCCGGGCAGAGCGGTACGCCGCCTCCGGCTTGGCGGCCATTGCCGATGGCGATCGCGACGAAGCGTCCTTCCCAGGAAAGACCTTCGGCACGGAAGCGGCCGACGTTGGCGGAGAGCTCGGCGAAGCGCGAGATGCCCGTCAACACATAAGCGAGGCCGCCGAGCCGCTTCTTAAGAGTTGGGTCGGTTTCCACTGTGACGCGCGAGCCGAATCCGCCCGAGACCAGATTGATAAACGGCCGCCCGTTAAGTACGCCGATATCCATCCGCCGCGGCGAAGCGCCGGCAGCGAGTTGCAGCGCGGCGGTCGGATTTTGCAACGGTATGGCGGCCGCGTGCGCGAAATCGTTGGCGGTGCCGAGCGGTAGGATGCCGAGCGAGCATCCTGCCGGTAGACCGGCGGCATAGGCCGCGGCAAAGACTTCATTGATTGTGCCGTCGCCGCCGCCGGCGACGATGCAATCGATGTGGCCGGCACTGGCTTCCGTTACGGCGTCGGCGGTCAAACGTTGCGCATCTCCCGCCTCCCAGGTGACGCGCACTTCAGCGACATGTCCCTCCTGCCGCAACGTATGAACGCCGGCGCGCACGTCGGCATTGCCGGCGGCCTTGCCGTGCAGAATGATGCGGATATGCGCCATCGCGGCCGCCTTATGCCGACAGCGGCGCAAGCCAAGCCGCGACGAGCCAGCACGTGATCGCCCAGGCGACGCCGAGGCACCAACCGGCAAGGACGTCGGTCGGATAGTGAACGCCGAGATAGATTCGGCTCGCGCCGATCAGCACCGTCAGAAACGTCGCCAATGCGATGAAGTAGAGTCCTATCGTGGTAGACGATTGGGCCCGCGCCAACAGCGCACCGATGGTCAGATAGGTGATGGCGGAAAGTGATGCGTGGCTACTGGGAAAGCTTGCGGTAAAGACCCGCACCGCGTGCGCCACAAAATCCGGCCGGGGTCGGTCAAACCCGGCCTTGAGCAGCTCGGTCAGAACAAGGCCGCCGAACACGGCGGCGAGCATCAGCTACGCCGAGGCGTATTGCCGCACCAAAAACAAATAACCGACGGCCGCCAACGTGACGAAAACCAACACGACGATGCTGCCGAGGCTGGTGACGGCGCGAGCGGCCTCCTGCAGCCAAGCCGGACCAATGGGCAGCGACGGATCGGCCGGATCGCGCATGGCGAGGAGTATCTTGCGATCGAATGCCGACATTTCTCCTCCGGCGACCTCTTCGGCGATGAGGCCGAAGGCGAAAAAAAGCAACGCCGTCGTCGAAATGGCGATGAGCGTGGTTCGGGGTACCGGCGTTTTCACGGGCGCAAGAATACCACAGGCGCGTCTTTCGCCACGTTGAACGGCGTCGCCGACCTCGGATCTGGATCGAACTTGGAGAAGACCGCCGGATTGTCGCGGAAATGCCTCTGGAGCGTTTCCATCCTGGTGCCGTTGGCCGGATGATCGGACAACAGTTGGGGAATTTGCTTGGTATCGGCGTCCTGGAATTCCTTAAAGAGCCATACCAACCCCCATGGATTGTAGCCGGCCTGCGCGCAGATATCCGAGCCGGTTAGGTCGGCGTTCGACTCGATGTCGCGCGAATAGGCAAGCGAGTTGAGATCGCCGATCATCTTGACGGCGATGGCTTTGGCCAGCGTCGGCCCAAGCAGCAGCGTCGTGCCGATTTCAAACGCCTCGAGCTTTCGCTGCTCCTTGATGCGGTTGATGGCATCATGATGAATCGTGTGCGAGACTTCGTGGCAGAGCGTGCCCGCGAGCTGCTCGGTGCTTTTTGACGAAATAGAGCAAAGAATCCACCACATAAACGTTGCCGCCGGGAGTGGCGAAGGCGTTCGGCTGTGCCTCATGCACCAAGTAAAACTTGAATGGATGTTCGTAGCGGGGCTGCGCCACCCGGGAAATTGCGTCGGCGATCGGCTTTAGCGTCTCGTAGAGTGGCGAACTTTGGACGATTTCCACCTTGTCGCGCAGTTGCTCGTAGACTGCCTTGCCAAGCTCTGTTTCTTGGTCCGCGACCGGCTCGGGAACGGGAGCCTCGCCCGCGAACGCCACGGAGATCGCCAACAGGCAGGTGACAATGCAGGCTGCGGATTTTAAAAACAGTCGGTCGGCCATCTTTAACTCTCCTCGCAATCCCGGCATTCGCAATTCCGGCATTCGCAATTCCGGCATTCGTAAGCAAATCTGAATGTCCAAATGAAAGCCCGCTCGGGAGCTTTCCTTGCATCCATCCACCGCAACGCCGGCAGCGGTCGCGCCGGACGGCAAAGCCGCCCGGCTGCGTTCTCTCCGCGGACCAACCCGGCTCTTTACGCCGGCTGCTTGAACCTTCTCAGCCGGAACGCTAGCGCAATGTGGAGAATGCCGAAGACCACCGCGAACCAGCCGATCATCCACACCACCGCCACCGCGCCGTCACCGGGCCGGGCGACCATCAGCACGCCAAAAGCGATCGCCAATGCGCCGTTGAGACCGATCAACCAAGCATCGTCCAACACCTTCCAGAGTTCGATCGCACCCCAGATCAGCGCAACACCGATGACGATCGCCCAGGCAGCGATGAACATGAGTAAGACCAGCGCCGTCATTCCGGTATAGAAGAACGCCACCAGCCCGGCGAGGATGCTAGCGACGCCGCCCAAAGCCAGCCACCAGCGCTTTGCCGTATCGCCGCCAGTCGCGGCCAACGCCGCCCACAGCGCCAAGATGCCGTCGGCGAGCGCGTAGATACCCCACACCAGGGTCAGCGCCGCTAGCGTGAGGCCCGGCCACACGAACGCGATCACGCCGAACGCGATCGCCACGAGGCCGCGCAGCAAGAACAGCCACCAATTGTCCGCGAGAGAACTCAGCAAACCGCGACCGAGGATGGGCGGGTTCAATCCTGTTTGTGTCGACATTGCAATTCTCCTTCAATCACCATTTACCTGCCGCCCGTGACAGTGGCCTCACGAACGCAATGCAATTCCATCCGTCCAGTGGTGCCTTAGCCACGGACGGCTTTTGATCAAAAGAATGCTGCTTCGCGATCCAACACTGTAGGGCGGATCAAAAGCCGGGATCGCCACTCCGATAGCGCAGCATAGCGCGATCGAGGCCGGTCCCGAGCCCAACGAAGTCAAGAAAGCCTACAAGCCGCAAGCGCCTGTGACACGGTTTTTTGCGGTCATCACGCGGGGAAAAGCGGCCAACTGGCCGTTCCTACACCCGCGGTTTGGCCTGGGCCTTGCCGGAAAAGCCTCTGAACTCGCCCGGCGCCGCCTTCGTCCAGCGGCGAAAAGCGTGCCGGAAATTGGCGGCATCGCTGAAGCCGAGCGAAGCGGCAATCTCTTCAACGGTCAGGTCCGTATCGCGCAGATAGCTGACCGCCATGGTCATGCGCAGTTGATCAACCAGCGCACGGAAAGAAGTGTTCTCCTCGCTCAACTTCCGGCGCAGCGTCCGCACGCTCATGTTCATAGCGTCAGCGACCCGCACCACGCTCACCGGCCGCATTAGGCTCGCCATCAGAATCTGGCGCACCTTCCCAGCCAGCCCCAAGTTCAGCTTGAATTCCTCGAGCTGCGCGTCGCACAGCGCGACCACGGACGCGTGGGTAATCTCGTTGCCGAGGGTGGGGTTACGATCGAGCCAATCCGCATCAAAGACGAGCTCATTGTGAGGTTGTTCGAACAATAAGGGCGAACCGAATGTGCCGGCATGGATCCCGGCGGCATTCGGCGCCCGATAGGTGACGCGAAGCTCGCGGGGGGCAAACGTGGGACCCATAACGTCGCGGTGGAGCGACAGCGTGATGCCGAACTGCATGTCGACGATAAATCTGTAGAGGCGGGCGTCGACCCTTGGGTTTGCAACCGGGGCGAAGCTCCAGATGGCGCGGCCGCCTTCCTCGTTAAACGCGATTGCGGTGAGCGGGGTCGCCAATTCGTGGTACCTCTCCGCGAAGCGCATCGTCTGCCGGTAATTCACGCCGCTCAATATGGCGAACCCGTACATCCCATAGGCCGACAGGTGAAACTGCGCGCCTGCCTGGAAGGCAAAATCAGGATCGCGCGCGTGCGCCGCAGCGTAGCCGTAACACTCCAGGACCTGATGGATGGACACCCGGGTTGCCGGCGAACGAATAGCCTCTTTGGACAACCGGATGCGACGCAGGATGTCTTCGGTTGGCAAACCCTCGGCTGCGAGCGCGTCGAGAACGGTCGCGACCTTGACGACCGGATAAATTTTATCGTCCGGACCGGGCTTAAATGCCACGTCTTAAAATCCCAACCACCGCAATCTGTGTTTGAAATAAATCGCATCAGCCGCGCCGGGTCGAGCCCAAACAGCGCAATTTGAGTCGCGGGTAGCCTCGGCCCGTTGCATTCGGCGGTTGATGACCCGAAGACTTGGCAGGGTTGGATGTGAAGACTTGGCGGGGTTGGATCTGATGGTGTGCCCACAAGGACTTGAACCTTGGACCCCGCCGATTAGGGTCCAGCTACGCTACCAACTGAGCTATGCGCCAGGGCGATTTTCTACCGAACGCGCGATCCACGCGCTGGCCGGCGGCGGTCGAACTCAGTCAACTCAACAGGCGGGGTTTCTGCTCGTCCTTGTAGTTATGCAGGAAGCGGGCAATCTGGCCTCGCAGCGTCACCGTTTGTAGTACATCCCCCAGCGAGCCTGCGGTATCGAAAAGCTCGCGCTGCAGCGTCGTCGGGATCGCATTCCATTGCATGATGACGGCCGCCCCGAGACATCGCAGGATGCGCTCCTCTTCGTCCGCGAGGGCGATGGCTTCGGGTGCGTCCTGTTCCGCGCCGGTCACGGTATCGTGATAATTATCCGCGAGCCATTGCTCATTATCGGCGAGCAACGTGAATCTTTGTTCGAGCTTTTGAAAATCGCGCTTTTGGTCAGAAGACGTCGATGTGTCGGCCAAATTACCGTATTCGGCTGCTTTCGTGCGATATTGCGTGAGCTTGAACATGCGGTTTCCTTTCCTGAGGCGACTCCGCTCAAGTGGATCAGTTTTGCTCGTTGAACAGTGCGCGTTGAATGTGGGGATGTTGGGATCAAACAGCGAGCCCGGATGTATTTCTGATCTTCTGTTTCACATGCTCATATTATCCTCGACATTGACCCGATAAGGGCGCACGATTGAACTTATCAGTTTGCGCTCGGCGCCACCGCTCTAAGCATAAGATCTGCTTTTCAGATGCGGTCATAGCAGCCGGTTCAGTGCGAGCTTGTCTTTGGAAACGCTGCCACTGAGAAGATGGAACGTGACGTTCCATGCGCTCCAGCGTCTTGCGCTCGTGAAAATCGCGCGCCGAAACAGACGATCGTCATGCGGTCAGCTATAGTTTTTTAACGAGCTTGTTTCGTCTGCGTTGGGTCTTAAGTACGTTCGGCAGTCTGAATGATGGACATACAGACTGAACATACTTCAAATGTTTCAGGAGAAATTGTTATGGCAAATCCCAATACAAACGAAAACATGACCGTTCGCTTCAAGGTCAAGGACTTCAACGCTTGGCGTACGAGTTACAATGGGCACGAAAAGGATCGCACGTCCGCCGGCATTACCAACGGCAAGGTGTTTCGCAGCGCTGACGACGCCAATGATGTGCTGATCGTCCAAGACGTCGCCGACGTATCGAAGGCCCGCACTTGGTTGGGCTCGAATGAAATGAAGACGGCGATGGAGAAGAGTGGCGTGATTGGCTCGCCCAGCATCCGCTTCGCGGCGTAACGCGCAGCCAAATGGGTAGTGGAACGCCTCGTGCGGCTAGACCGGACGGGGCGTTTTTGGCGCGGCTGGCATCACGCGGGCTTTAGACAACCGGGATGCTGTCGATGGCTAAGTCGATTCCGGCGCCGAGGGTAGAACATATGTTTTGGCACAAAGCGGGAGTGTAGTGGCGTGGATGCCATTGTGTTAGAGCCAGATGGCCGCGGGTCGTTCATATTCACATTCTCCTCGGCGCGCGGAGAGCTGTCTGGCCGAGTCAACGTAGGAACCGAAGGTCCTCCGGACCGGCGGTCGACTGCAGATAAAGAGCAAGCGGCCAAAAACCAGGTGCTGGCTCTGGCACGAGAACTCGCCCAAGTCTGCGAATAGTGCTGCGAATAGTGTCTGCGAATAGCGACTGGAAAAGGTCGCCAAAATAGGAGGGCTGATCGTGACAACGGGCTACGGCACCAGCGACTTCGCCATCAAAGTAGGGTATTACTTCTTAGCCGCAGGCGTGGTCGTCTTTGTCGGCATGCTGATCCTGACGCTCTATCCCTGAGTCGCGAGCAGCAATTCCACCATGGCAACGCGTACCAGCAGCAAAACCGTAACCTTCGCTCATCCGTTCTTGCTCAAGGGCGTCGATCGAATATTGGGCGCCGGAGACTATCGCGTCGTAACGGACGAAGAACGCATCGAGGAATTATCGTTCCCGGTTTATCGCCGGGTCGCCACCATGATTTTTGTGCCGGCGGCATCCGCGCACGCGTCCTCTGTCGAGATGGTGGCTATCGATCCTCGGGACCTTGAGGACGCGCAGGATCGCGACGCGCTTATGGCAACCTGACACCTACTTGTCGCAGTTGTAAGCATCCCTGGCACAGAATTGCTTGCGCGTTGCACCCGCCGTGGCCCGGCAATTGTTTATCGCTTGTTGTGTTGCGTCCTCGAGCGTAGGCGCGACCGCCCAACCGACGCCGGGGGTTCCGGCAGCCGGGTCTTCGGCCACGGCGGCGCACTGGTGACGAAACGTTGTCACCACCGTACACAGGGCCCGCGCGGGCTGGCTCGATTGGGAATGGACCTGCGAGTTGGCATTGGTTCCGCGGCAATTGCTGAGAGCCGTCTCGCGCGCCATCGCTTCGGTCGGCGCGTTTACGTTGATGCCATAGGCGAAACCGCTATGTGAGACATCGGCCGGAACGCCCACGGCAAGCGCACCAAAAGCCGATGCCGGTTGCGATATCAACAGTGCTCCGACGTTCAATACGGCAAGAAGCGCCCCGATATTCATTTTGCCCGTTTAACTGCCGATCAGTGAAATCCTTCACCCATGTCCTGCGCGGTGTCTGCCTTACGCGCCGAAATCGAGGTGCCGTAAGATGTCGACGAGAACAATAAGCAATCGTTTGTCTGAATAGCAGTGGACCGCCTTGTCGGAATGGAAGCTCCGGACTTGGCTAAGTCATTGATGAATTTGGTGGGCGCACAAGGACTCGAACCTTGGACCCGCTGATTAAGAGTCAGCTGCTCTACCAACTGAGCTATGCGCCCGACCGCCGGAACATCGATTATTATCGCGTTTCCGGCTCGGCACCACCGAGGTTTTATTCGCCATTTGCATGTCTAAAGCGCTGGCGAAAAGGGCGCCTTACGGCGCCCACGCGGCTATATATCACCGCCGGTCGGCGGGGTCCACCGCATCGATCTCGCCGTCCACGACATCAATCTCGGCCATGCAAATCGCCTCTTGGCCGCGCATGCGATGGTCTTTCGATTGCGAGTGACCGGGTGTGGATGTGGATTGATCCTTAAACGAAGAATCCATAATCAGGCATAACGCAGCGGCCCGGCATGAATTTCAGCCGCGCGGGCGTGAGGGCCGACTTGGCACTAATGGCGCGCCCAGGCGTTCACCCAAGATGAGCAGATTCCTTCGCCGCAGCCTCACCCGGATTGGGGAACTAACCACCCATCCAATGGCCTTCGCCGTCGTCCTCCTCTATGCAATCGCATGGCTGATTTTCTCGCGCCAGACATTCGGATGGGCCGCTATAGCGACTTTAGCCACGTGGATGATGACGCTGTTCATAACGCGCACCGAACACCGTGACACCGCAGCGATCCACGCGAAAATCGACGAACTCCTTCGTTCTCACGCCGATGCAAGAACGGAACTGATAACGTTGGATACGAAGGACGTTGAAGAAATCCAAGATCGCAGACGAGAAAGCAGGAGTTTGGTTGACGCTCGCCGAGCGCTACCAACCGAGCCACGCGCCCTGACCGGCAAGGCGCGGTCAGGAACGGCCACCTTCGTCGGCCAAGGCCTAGTTCAGTGAACCTCGCGGCCTTGGCTCAGCTTTGCCGCCGTGCGTATTTAGTGCATTGCTTGACGGACTCGATGCGGAGAGAATCGCTTTCGCCGAATCGCGACCCCAACCGACGCTGAACCGCTCAAATGCGCATGCTTGGCTTTTCAGTATTTGTTCTGGCCGTGGTCGCCGCGGGTGCCGCCGCACAGACGCCTACGGCTCCAAGCCCGGGCGGACCCGGAGCGTCCGCAACGGTGATCGATGAAGGTCCGACCGTCGCCGGCCTCACCGTCACGCATGCCGGGACCTACATGGCGACCTCGACCAGCGCGCCGGCGCGCGCCGGGCAATTGTCGCCGACCAACACCATCGGCACCGAAACCGGCTGGCATTTTGTCGCGGACGGGACCGACGTGTCGGCCAGCGTGGGCACGCGCTTCGGCATCGAATTCCGCGTCGACGGCACGCCGGCGGGCGAACCGGTGACGCTTTACATGGCGCTCTCCTTCCCGCCGCAGGGACTGCGCAATCCCAATACCGGCGCCATGCTGCACGGCACCCGCATCGCGTTCCCGAACGTCAAGATCGGCGCGCTCTCGCTCCTTGGCTACGGCTTCGACAATGCCTGGGAAATCGTACCCGGCACCTGGACCGAGCAAATCTGGTACAAAGACCGCATGCTCGCCGAGCGCAGCTTCACGGTGAGCAAGGGAGAATAGCCGGAACGCCTCGGACGCAGGCCATTAGCCCGCGTCCGCACGGCGATACTCACCCCACGTCCGTGGAGTGGATGCGGCGGCCGCCGAAGGCACCCGCTTCGCCGGTCCCGCGCAGGCGCCGTGCCAGGAGCTTGTTGAGCGCGGCGATATAGGCCCTCGCCGAAGCGACGAGCGTATCGGGATCGGCACCCTTGGCGGTGACGGCGCGGCCGCCTTCCGCCAGACGCACCGAGACTTCGGCCTGTGCGTCGGTGCCTTCGGTCACCGCATGCACCTGATAGAGCTCCAGCACCGCCTCATGCGGCACCATCGCCTTGATGCAGTTGAAGATGGCGTCGACCGGGCCGTTGCCTCCGCACTCCTCGAGCAGCGATTTGCCGTCGATGTCGAGCTTCATGGTGGCGCGCTGCGGCCCGCGGGTGCCGGCGATGACCGAGAGCGAGACGAGCTTGATGTGATCCTGGAAAGTCGCGATCTCCTCGTCGACCAGCGCCTCGATGTCCTCGTCGTAAACGTGCTTCTTGCGGTCGGCGAGCGTCTTGAAGCGCACGAAGGCGTCTTCCAGCTGGTTGCCGGCGAGGTGGTAGCCGAGTTCCTCGAGCTTGTGCACGAAAGCATGCCGGCCGGAATGCTTGCCCATGACCAGCGAAGTCTGCTTCACGCCGACATCCTCGGGCCGCATGATCTCGTAAGTCTGCGTGTGCTTGAGCATGCCGTCCTGATGGATGCCGCTCTCGTGTGCAAACGCGTTCCGCCCGACGATCGCCTTGTTGTATTGCACCGGGAACGACGTGACGGCGCCGACCAGCTTCGACGCGCGTGTCAGCATCTTGGCGTTGATGTCGGTCCAATACGGCATGGCGTCGTTGCGCACCCGCATCGCCATCACCACTTCCTCGAGCGCGGCGTTGCCGGCGCGCTCGCCGATGCCGTTGATGGTGCATTCGATCTGGCGGGCGCCGGCGCGCACGCCGGCGAGCGAATTCGCCACCGCCATGCCGAGATCGTCGTGGCAGTGCACCGAAAAGCGCGCCTGATCGGAGTTCGGCACCCGCTCGCGCACCATCTTGATCAGCGCGAAATATTCCTCCGGCACCGCATAGCCGACGGTGTCGGGGATGTTGATGGTGGTGGCGCCGGCCTTGATCGCCGCTTCGACGCAACGGCAGAGGAAATCGTGCTCGGTGCGGGTGCCGTCCTCGCTCGACCACTCGACGTCGTCGGTATGGCCGCGGGCGCGCGTCACCTGCCCGATCACCATTTCGTAGACTTCGTGCGGCTCCTTCTGCAGCTTGTATTTCATGTGCACCGGCGAGGTGGACAGAAAGGTATGGATGCGCCGCCGCGCCGCCGGTTTGATCGCTTCGGCGCAAACGTCGATATCCTTGAACGCAGCGCGGGCAAGCCCGCAGACCACCGCGTTCTTGGTGCGCTTGGCGATCTCGTTGACCGCGGCGAAATCGCCGTCGGAGGCGACCGGAAAGCCGGCCTCGATGATGTCGACGCCCATCTCGTCGAGGAGCGCCGCGACTTCGAGCTTCTCCTCGTGGGTCATGGTGGCGCCGGGGCATTGCTCACCGTCGCGCAACGTGGTGTCGAAAATGACGACGCGGTCCTTATCGGACTTCGCGGGGGCGGTCATGATGTTGGTCCTTCTGGTCTGCGCCGTTTGGGCGCTCGTGGGTTCCGTCGGCTTTGAGTCGAACCCCTGAGTGCCAAGGCGTAAACGCCCAGCCGGCGCTCAGGGGGCGCTAAGAAGCAGCAGGCCGCCGAGAACCCTGTTGAGGATAGGCGTAGCGCCGGGCCGAGCCTTACCGGCTCCCCGTCCGATCGCGCTGATATCGCCGCGAATCGCCATACCCATCCTCAGGTCCAGAAGGTCGCGGAGAAGGGTAAAAACCGCGTTTAAGCCTTCAGGGACGCGGTTCTTGTAATGATCGCGTGTCTCTGATGCAAGGCCTGCTTTGCGCTACAATGGTCCAGAAACGACAGGGAGACTGACCTATGATCGTCGAATTGGTGCAGTTCAAATATCCGCAAGGCTGGACGCGGGAGCAAATCGTCGCCGACGCCCGCACCAGTCTGCCGCGCTGGCGCGGCAACAAGGAACTGATCCGCAAACACTATGTTGCCGGCGACGACGGCACGGGCGGCGGCATCTACATCTGGCCGTCGAAGGAGGCGGCGCAGCGCGGCCACAACGCTGAATGGCTGGCCAACATCAAGGCGCGCACCGGCGCGACGCCGACGATCCGCTATTTCGATCTGACCATGATCGTCGACAACGAGGCCGGAACGGTGACGGAATTCCCGCCGAACCTGCCGGCGGAAGCGGCGGAGTAGCCTGCTATTCAAGTCCGTAGTGACGGCTCATCCCGGCTCCATAGTGAAGCCGATCCAGCGGCCGCAGGCGACGACCGCTACCCACAATGCGATCGATACCACGCCCGCTAGCCGCGCCGGCAACGGCGGTGAAGCGTCATTGTCCCACTTCGCCGCATCCTTGCCGCTGATGGCGTGAAAGACGAGCATGTTGACGCCGGCAGCGGCGATCAAAAACATCTTGGCGACGAAAAAACCGTTGCCCAAATATTTTGTCGCGTTGGAGATGAATAACAAGCCGCCGGAAGCGACGGCGACGACAAAAGCGCCCCAGGTCAGCGGTAGAATGCCGCGGGTCACGTCTTGGCTCGGCCGACGAACCCAGGCGAGGCCGACGAGCCGCAGATCGACGGCGAGAATCGAGCCGACCACGAGACAGATCGCCAGCACATGGATCGACTCGATCAGCGGAAACAGCAGGTCATTCTCGCGAATGCTGTCGGCTAGGCTGCTTTCCTCGAGAAGTGAAATCAAATTCCAAAAGGCCGACATCATCCGACCTGCGTGTAGGCAATCCAGCGTCCGGCGAACAGGACGCCGCACCAGACCAACGTCGAGGCGACGGCCGCAAGCTGCACGGCGATGCGCCGGCCCGGCTTGTTGTTTAAGTTTTCCGGCGCCGCCGCCAACGACCATTGCAGGCCGATGGTCAGCAGCACGGCGAGCGTCAGGAACGCCATCTTGAAATAGAACGTCGTGTTGAGCAGCGACCGCCGCGGCTCACCGACGATCAAGAGGCCGCCGGTGATCAAGAGGATAATTAGAACCAGCCAGATCGCCGGCAAAAAGCGGCGCGCTACGTCGGACACGGGAACATCGCGCTGCAGGAGGCGCCAGATGCGCAAATTCACCAGCATCGCCGAGGAAAACACCACGGCGACGGCGAGGATATGGATCGTCTGCAGCGCCGGAATGATCCAGCCGGTGGTCTGGATCGTGTTACTCAGCGACGTTGCCGCGAGCCACTTGCTGAACGCTAACAGGGGCGCATGGAACATCGCGTCATTGATCGGCTTGATCGGGCGGGCTCAGACTGAAGCTGAGCTCTTTGCCGTCCGGCAGCGTGACGCGCACCAGAAAGCCGCCGGGATTGCCGTCGCGCAACGGCGCATAGTGAAAGACCGCGTGGTCCCCCGGTTGCAGCGATTTCTTGGTCCAGCCCGAACGGGTCAGCACGCCGGGGCTCGACACTTCGAACGACAAGGCTTGGGCCGGTTTCCCGTCCTTGGCGTCGGTCTCGATCGTGAAGGTGATGTGGGGGTTGGTCCAGTTCACCGTTTTGACGGTGCCTTCGACGGTGCGCTGGTGCTCCATATCGTAAGCCGCGCCGGAATGGTGCGCGGCGGCTGCCCCGCCCAAGCAGAGCGTCAAGGCGGCGGCGAGAAGAATTAATCTGCGCGACACTATCTGTTCATCCTTATTTGCTGGTGCGGACCGACCCGTCCGGGTTTTGCGGCTGCGAGACGAAGATATCATTGCCGTAAGCGTCCTTCCCGGGGATCAAATCTTCCTGCTCGCATTCGCCTTCGATGATTTCGTAGTGACGGTCGGGATAGCGGCGGAAAATGCGCGTCGTTTTCCACGGCGCGCTCAGGATTTTTGGCGCGGTGATTTCAAGCTCGTCGTTGAGAACGTTCGGTTTGGCGAGATACAGCCGCTCGACGATATGCATGCCGCCGTTGTTGGGAACGCCGACCGCTTCGCTGGTGGCGATATAGGCCTGCGGCACGATGGCGGTGGTGTCGACCACCAGCACGTCGCCTTCCCAATGGCCGATCGAATAGCCGTGCATGGTCGGATCTGGATCTTCGGGAAGCGCGCGGCCATCGGTATAGATGCGCCGCATGCGGTTGCCGTCGACCTCGCCGAGCATGGTGACGCGGCCGGGCGTGGTGAGCCATTCGAACGCATTGTGCGTAATCAGCATCCAACTCGGCATGCCGTGCGGCAGGCAGTGGCCAAGCACCAGGAACGGCCGGCCGGCTTTCTCCTCGGCGATCTGGTGCTCGATCTGCGGCACGATTTCCGGCTTCCAGGCCGGAACGTTGTCCTTTTCCTGCCGGTGCTGGTCCTTGACGTCGGGAACCCACACCCCGTTAAAGTCCGACGGCGCCGCCGACGCCCGGCAAGCGAACATCGCGGTCAATAAAGCGGCGGCAAGCAGCGGTGTGAATTTCGTCATCGTCCTATCCGCATTCGCAAATCAATCGTAGCTAAAAGCACACGATGGGTGAAGAAGGTACGACGCGACGCGACGCGACGCGAGCGGCGCGCAGGTCTGCAAAAAATCGCTAGTTCTTTCGCTTTACCCGGCGCGGCGCTTCCGCGCGCAAAGCTTGCTCGACCGATTTCAGCTCCTTGAGTTTGGCGCCGCTGATCTTCGGCGGCTCGGGCGCGAGCTTGGCGATGCCGTCGATGATGGCGCCGGCGACGGTGAGCCAGGACACCTGCTTGTGATCGGCGGGCACGACATACCAGGGCGCATAGTCCGTCGAGGTCTCGCGGATCATGTCCTCGTAGGCGTCCATATAATCGTCCCAGCGCTTGCGTTCGTGCACATCGGCCATCGAGAATTTCCAGCGCTTGGCGGGCTCCTCGATCCGCGCCAGGAAGCGCCGGCGCTGTTCCTCCTTGGAGATGTGCAGATGGAATTTCAGAATGAGCATGCCGTTGCGCGCGAGATGATGCTCGTAGTCGCGGATCGCCCTGAAGCGATGCTTCCACAGCGCATGATCGACAAGGCTCGGCGGCAGCTTTTCCCGCGCCAGCAGATCGGGGTGCACGCGCACGACCAGCACTTCCTCGTAATAGGAGCGGTTGAAGATGCCGATGATGCCGCGCGGCGGCAGCCGCGTCGTCGTGCGCCAGAGAAAATCGTGCGCCAGTTCCTCGTCGCTCGGCTCCTTGAACGCATGCACTTCGCAGCCCAGCGGATTGACGCCCGACATCACGTGCTTGATGACGCCGTCCTTGCCGGCGGCGTCCATGGCTTGGAGAACGATCAGCACCGACCAGCGGCTCTCGGCGTAAAGCCGCTCTTGCAGCGCCGACAGCTGCTCGATGCCGTCGGCGAGCATGGTCTTGACGTCGTCCTTGGCGGTGTCGAGACCGAACGTCTCGGCGGGATCGCAATCGGAAAGGCGAAAGCGGCCCGGCTTGTCGACGCGGCAGGCTTTGAGGATCTTCGGAAGCTTCATCGCTGTCTTTCGCCGGCGTCTTTTTCGCCAGCCTCTTGCCGGCGCCAAATCATGTCCAGATAAGCAACGACGAAAGCCGGGACATTAGCATCAAGATCGCCGCGGCCGCGCACAATTCTTATAGCTGAGAATTCCGGGTGCGGATCGTTTTCCAGATGCCGCAGGATGCGGTCGCGTAGCTCGTCGGCATTTTGCCGCGTGGTGAGCCCCCGCACCAGCGCCAGAAAGCCGCGGTCGTGCAGCAGCGTCCAGCCCGGTTGGGCTTCAAACTCGCCGATGTCGAGCCCGGTTTCCTCCTTCAGTTCGCGGCGCAGGCTGCCGTCGAGATCGAGCGCGCCGCCGGGACCGAAGTCGGCCGGATCGGGCGTGCCGCAGGGAAAATAGACCAACCCGGCGGAGCTGGTCGACGGCGCCATTTCGCCGAGCAGATAGGCGCCGTCGGATGAGCGCAGCGCCGCGCTGGCAAAAACGTTGAAGACGCTGCGGTCGGCAAAGTCCCAGTCTCGCCAAGCGAGGAAGCTCGCGTAATCGGCCTCGAAGCAGGTGCCGCGCAGCACGCGGCCGCGCACATCATAGTCACGCAGCAAGAGAACGCGGCCGTTCCACAGCGCCGGCTGCAGGCGCCGGCGTTCGGCGAAATGCCGGTCGATCTCGTCACGGCGGCTTTCGGCGAAGTCCCATTGCCACGGCGCGACCACGATCTCCGCGCGGTCGATGTCGAAAATCTCGATTTTCGGCGCGGCGGACGACATCGCCGCGCTTGGTGCCACGGGCGGACGCGACCGACAAGTCTCAGGCCGGCTCACGCGCGCCGATTATTCGTGCCAATCATTCGTGCCAATTATTCACGCCACGGATTGACGTACAGTCCGACCAGGCCGGTCGAGCCCTTCGCATGCGCGGGCGCCGGTCCAAATTTTGCGATCAGATCGTCGCGCGTGAGACCGGGCGGCAATTCCGTCGGATCGAAATCCGTGGCGACGAGTACGAACGTGTAGTGATGCGGCGTGGTGTTGGGCGGCGTGCAGGGTCCCGAATAGAAGCCGACGCCCTGCGTGCTCTTGCCGCCGACATATTTGTCCGACGGCTTCGAGACCTCGCCCTCGGCAAAGCCGGTGACGGTCGCGGGGATGCCGTAGGCGACCCAATGACTGACGCCGCCGGGCGCGCGGCCTTCCGGATCGAACATGGTCAGGACGAAGCTCTTGGTGCCATCGGGAACGCCGGTCCAGGAGAATTCCGGCGACACATTTTCGCCGACGCAGTTGGGATTGGTGCTGTTAGCTTTGCTGTTGGCGACCTTCTTCGGCATGATTTTGCCGTCCTCGAAGGTCGTCGATTTCAGCGTGAAGACTTCGGCGTTGGCCGCCGGTGCTGCCAACGCAAATGTCAGCGGCGCCAGTATTGCGATCAACAAAAATCGAGTGCGGGACAGACGCGTCTGCAGAAGTGTTTTGGGCATGGGCTTGCTTCTGGCTTCACTGGAAGATGTGGGGCGCGCGGTGCCGGGGGTGCAAGAGCCCGAGCTCTTTTCATTCGCTGGCACTGGCGCGCTCCCTGATGATCTTTTTTCTCCCCGGTGGGGAGAGGGAAAGCACCCCCTCCACCACACTTCGTGTGGTCCCCCTCCCCCGCTTTCGCGGGGACGAGCGGAGATAAAAAAGGCGGCACCCGAAGGTGCCGCCCCGTGTTCTTCACAAAAGCCTTTCAGGCGAGCCCGATCAGCCCTTATTGGTTATCGCCGCCTTGACCGCGTCCGCGGTGATCGGCAGCGAGCGCACCCGCGCGCCGACCGCGTTGAAGATAGCGTTGGCGATCGCCGGCGCCACCACCGTCACCGCCGGCTCGCCGCAACCCACTGCCGGCTCGCCGTTGCCGATGATCGAGATGTCGAGCTCGGGCATCTGGCTCATGCGCAGCGGCGTGTAGCCGTCGAAGTTGGTCTGCTCGATGCCGCCGTCCTTCATGGTGGCCTTTTCGAGCATGCCGAGCGACATGCCCCACAGCAGCGAACCTTCGATCTGGGCGCGGACACCGTCGGGGTTGACGATGGTGCCGACGTCCATGGCGAGGGTAAGTTTCTTCACCGTCACTTCGCCGCTTTTCGGATCGACCTTCACGTGGGCGACGCAAGCGGTCCACGTCGGATTGGTCCGTTCCTGCGAAGAGACGCAGGCCACGCCCATGCCCTCGTTCTCGCCGACTTTGAGCGAGCCGTAGCCGGCGCGCCCCACCGCAATGCGCAGCGCGTTGCCGAGACGCTTGGCGCCGCCGAGATTCTGCGGCGTGCTGCCGCCGGCGTTATTGCCGGCGCCATCCAGAAGCCGCAGCCGCATGTCCACCGGATCTTCGCCGGTGGCATGCGCGATCTCGTCCATGGTGCTTTCGACCGCCCAGAAGGTCCACGCCGGCGCTACCGAGCGCAGCTGTCCGGAGGGCGTCGCGCCCTGCGCCAGCTTGTTCTCGTAGTTGCGCACAGTGTGGTTGGGGATCGAGTACCAATAGTCGGCGCCATTGACCGTGAAGCTGTCATGGAGCCCTTCGGTCGTGTCGCCGACGCGCTTTCGGTCCACCGCCGGCGTCAGGAACGCCGGAATGCCCCATTTCGCGGTCGGCCACGCGCCGATCACGTCGTGCTCCATGGCAATGGGCTTGCCCTTGTCGTCGAGCCCGACTTTGACTTTTTGGTACGTCAGCGGCCGGGTGAAATCCATCTGCATGTCGTCTTCACGCGCGTAGATGAGCTTCACCGGTTTGCCAACCGCCTTTGACGCCGCAATCGCCGGGATCACCATGTCGGATTCCAGCCGGCGCCCGAAGCCGCCGCCCAGGTAGTGCTGATGCATGGCGATGTTCTTGGCATCCGTGCCGGCGATCAGCGAGCCGATGATCGTGGTGCGGGTGAAGAACTGGTTGCCGGTATAGACGTGCCAGACGCCGTCCTTTTCGAACGCCAAGGCGTTCATCGGCTCGAGCGGCGCGTGGATGTTGAGGCTGGTCAGATATTCGACGTCGATGACCTTGGCGGCTTTCTCCAGCGCCGCAGCGGAATCGCCGTCCTTGACGAACAGAAAGCCTTCCGTGCCTTCTTTCTGCAGGCGGCGCGACTCGTCGATGATCGACTGATCGGAGACGTTGGCGTATTTGCCTTTGTCATAGTCGATCTTGAGCGCCGCCGCCGCCTTCTTGGCGGCTTCGTAGCTCGTGGCCACGGCAACCACCCAGCCGGTGGTCGTTGCGGTCTTGTCTTCGACCGTCACCGCCTTGACGAAGCCCGGCACCTTCTTGGCCGCGCTGTCGTCGACCGATTTCACCGTCGCGCCGTAGCGCACCGGCGGCACCACAGGCTTGCCGTACAGCATGTCGGGCGCAAAAGCGTCGATGCCGTACTTGCACGTGCCGTTGGTCTTCGCCGGAATATCAAGCTGCGGCAAGGATTGGCCGATCTTGGTGCGCTGGTCCGGCGTCTTGAGCTTGATCGCTTTGAGTTCGTCGGGCGACCAGGCCTTGTTGGCCTTGCCGCTCTGCACGATCTGCGCGTAGGTCAGGCTCTTCTTCGACTTGGCGTGAATGACACGCGAGTCCTTGGCGATCAGCTCGTTCTCCGGCACGCCCAGCATGTCGGACGCGGCCTTGATGAGCGTGATGCGGCCGGCGGCGCCGGCGCGGCACATGGTGTCGAAGTTCATGCCGACCGACCAGCTGCCGCCGGTGACCGCGGCGCCGAGGATCGGATCGTTGTACTTCGGGTCGTTGGACGCGAGCACAATGTTCATGTCCTTCCACGACGATTCCAGTTCCTCGGCGACGAGCTGCGCCATGGTCGAGGCAATGTGTTGACCCATGTCGGCCTTGCCGACGGTCACCCATACCTTGCCGTCAGGGCTGATCGTCACCCACTGGGTCGCGTCCACGTTGGCGGCGGCGAGCGACTCACCGAACCGCGGCCCGGCGAAACCGATGACGAGACCGGTGGCCGCGGTGCCGACGATGAACGTGCGCCGGTCGAGCTTCGGCAGGCCTGCAAATCTTTCATGCTTTGTCATGATTAGACCCCCCGTACTTCGGCAGCCGCGCGCAGGATGGCGCGCTGGATACGCACATAGCTCATGCAACGACAGAGATTGCCGTCCATGTGCGCGACGACTTCGTCCTTGCTGGGATCGGTGTTTTTGGCCAGCAGCGCGGCGGCCTGCATGATCTGCCCCGATTGGCAGTAGCCGCATTGCGGCACCTGCTCGGCGATCCACGCGCGCTGCAGCGGATGTTCGCCTTTGGGATCGAGACCTTCGATGGTGGTGATTTTTTTGCCGGACGCCTGCGATACCTGGGTCTGGCAGGAACGCACCGCCTCACCGTTGAGGTGGACCGTGCAGGCGCCACAGAGGCCGGCGCCGCAGCCGAACTTGGTGCCGGTCATCTGCAAATGCTCGCGGATGACCCACAATAGCGGCGTGTCGTTCGGTACATCGACCGAATGATCATGCCCATTGATGTTCACGGTGACCATATTCCTCCAGATGGAGCGGTTTTGCTTTCGTCACGGGTGGCCGTCCCCACTCCGTGACCTTGCCGACTTCGGCGCTGCCGCCTGCCTCGCCATTTGCGAAGCGTGCGATCAGGTTTATGCTGCAGTGCAACTATTGCGGTGCAAAAACGAAACGCCCCGCTGCACGTAGAAGACGATGCTACCGCGCCGTCAAACCAAGGCAAGAAAAATTCTAAAGTGATTGCCGTTTTTCTTTCACATTCTTTTCGGCTGGCGTCAGCGCCACACGTACCGCGATGCGGGCCGCCGTGACCCATGGCGCACTTTCGTTTTCGATTTGATTTCCAGTGCCGGTGTTCGAAAAATCCGCCAAACATTCACGACGCCGCGGCGTCGTTGTCGGGCAACGCAACAAAAATCAGAACGCCCAGAATGATCGCGACGATCCGGAACGCGGCTTGTTGTCCATTCCAGGTCTGCGATTGCCACATCGCGAAATATTCGCCGGCGATCACAAGAAAGCCGAAGAACCAAAGACCGAAGCCAACGGTCAGAGCGACGATCGCGCAGGCCTTGGCGCTATTGAATTTCGCCGCCGGCGCGCGAAGCCGGACGAGCAAAACCAAAGCGCCAACGATGGCGAGCGCGCCGGTCAGCCATTCGACGGCGATGATCACGGCGTAGGCGGCCGACCACAGCCGCGGGTCGGTGATCGCCCGGTCCATCGCGGCATTGTCCGGAAACGTCGTGTCCATGCTGAGCACGTGACGCACGAACGCATAGTTGCTGTCGTAATCGACCATGTTGTCGTAAGCGACAATCAGGGCGAAGCCCCCGATCGCCGCGAGCAGCGCGATCTTGGCAAGGCGCACGATCAGCATGGACATGCGCATATGATTCCCGGCGGGCTCGCCCCCGCCAGCCCGTCTTAGCAGAAAATGCCGTGGATCAATTCTTGCTCTTGTCGACCAACGCTCTTTGCTTGATCCACGGCATCATCTCGCGCAGCTTGGCGCCGACCTGCTCGATCGGGTGCTCGGCGAGTTTGGCGCGTGTCGCCTTGAACGAGGTCTGGTTGACCTTGTTCTCGAGCATCCAGTCGCGCGTAAAGTGGCCGGACTGAATGTCGGCGAGGACTTTTTTCATCTCGGCTTTGGTCTGCGCCGTGATCACGCGCGGACCGGAGACGTATTCGCCGTATTCGGCAGTGTTCGACACCGAATAATTCATGTTGGCGATACCGCCCTCGTAAATGAGGTCGACGATCAGCTTCACCTCGTGCACGCATTCGAAATAAGCCATCTCCGGCGCGTAGCCGGCCTCGACCAAGGTCTCGTAGCCCGCCTTCATCAGCTCGACCAGGCCGCCGCACAGAACCGTCTGCTCGCCGAACAAATCGGTCTCGCATTCTTCCTTGAAGGTGGTCTCGATGATGCCGGCGCGACCGCCGCCGATCGCCGAGGCATAAGACAGGCCGAGATCGCGCGCGTTGCCGGAGGCATCCTGATGGATGGCGATCAGGCAGGGCACGCCGGCGCCGCGCTGGTATTCCGAGCGCACGGTATGGCCGGGGCCTTTTGGCGCCACCATCAGCACGTCGATGCCCTTGGCCGGCTCGATCAGATTGAAGTGCACGTTCAGCCCGTGCGCGAACATGATGGCGGCACCGTCCTTGATGTTCTTGGCGATATGATCGCGCCAGATGTCGCCCTGCAGTTCGTCGGGCGTGAGCATCATCATGACGTCGGCCCATTTGGCGGCGTCGGCCACCTCCATGACCTTGAACTTCTCGGCCTCGGCTTTCTTGACGCCGGCCGATGATTTACGCAGCGCGACCGCCACATCCTTGACGCCGGAATCGCGCAGATTGAGCGCGTGGGCATGGCCCTGGCTGCC
>CAYWNY010000012.1:0-46583 GCA_964459765.1 uncultured Hyphomicrobiales bacterium
TGGCGCGCCCGAAGGGATTCGAACCCCTGACCTTTGCCTTCGGAGGGCAACGCTCTATCCAGCTGAGCTACGGGCGCAAAATGGCGGCTTCGGCGCCTAAATAGCGGAAGGGCGCAGTTGCGGCAACGGCCCGTTTCCGGCCCGCTTGCCGCCTTCGCCCGCCGCTCCTATAGCTTTGGCAGGATTACAGCCTGCAAGGGGCACGCCATGGCGCAGCCAGCGGAAAAGACCGACAAGCACGAGGCCAGATCGGTTTCGCTCAAAGACACGGCCTTCAACTGGGAGGACCCGCTCGACCTCGAAAGCGAGCTCACCGAGGAAGAGCGCATGGTTCGCGACACCGCGCGCGATTATGCGCAGGAGCAGCTGTTTCCGCGCGTGCTCAAGGCGTACCGCGAGGAGAGCTACGATCCGGAAGTGATCCGCGAGATGGGCGAACTCGGCCTTCTCGGCGCCACCATCCCCGAAGAATACGGCGGCGCCGGTCTCTCCTACACCGCCTACGGCCTGATCGCACGCGAAGTCGAGCGCGTCGATTCCGGCTACCGCTCCGCCATGTCGGTGCAATCGTCGCTAGTCATGCACCCGATCTATGCCTACGGCACGGAGGCGCATAAGCGCAAATATCTGCCGAAGCTCGCGACCGGCGAAATGGTCGGTTGCTTCGGGCTCACCGAGCCCGACCACGGCTCCGATCCCGGCTCGATGATCACGCGCGCTGAAAAAGTCGCCGGCGGCTTCGCGCTCACCGGCACCAAGATGTGGATCACCAACGCGCCGGTCGCCGACGTCGCCGTGGTCTGGGCGAAACTCGACGGCAAGATCCGCGGCTTCATCGTCGAGCGCGGCACGAAGGGATTTTCCACACCGAAGATCGAAGGCAAGCTTTCCTTGCGCGCCTCCATCACCGGCGAGATCGTGCTCGAAGACGCCGTGGTGCCGGAAGAGAATCTGTTGCCGAATGTTTCCGGTCTCGCCGGCCCGTTCGGCTGCCTCAACATGGCGCGCACCGGCATCGCCTGGGGCGCCATCGGGGCGGCGGAATTCTGCTGGCATCGCGCCCGCGACTATGTGCTCGCCCGCAAGCAATTCGGCCGGCCGCTCGCCTCAAACCAGCTCATTCAGAAAAAACTCGCCGACATGCAGACCGAGATCGCGCTCGGGCTGCATGCGGCGCTGCGGCTGACACGCATGATCGAGCAGGGTAAGGCCTCGCCGCCGGTGATTTCGCTCTTGAAACGCAACAATTGCGCCAAGGCGCTCGACATCGCGCGGCTCTCTCGCGACATGCACGGCGGCAACGGCATCTCCGACGAATTCCATGTCATGCGCGTCCTGTGCAATCTCGAGACCGTGAACACCTACGAAGGCACCTACGACATTCACACCTTGATTCTCGGCCGCGCCCAGACCGGCATCCAGGCGTTTATGTGAACCGCCGTTTCTCCCTCCCCCGCTTCGCGGGGGCGGAAAGCTAACTACCCCGCGGCCTTCTCGGTCCTCTCGTCCGCCGGCTTGTCGGAGACGCCGGCTTCTCCGAACGTCGCCATACCGATGTGGCAGGCGAGCGCGGCGCGTAGCAGCGACACCGCCGCGGCGGCGCCGGACGCTTCGCCAAGCCGCATGTTGAGATCGAGGAGCGGCTTCAAGTTTAATTCTTCGAGCAGCATGCGGTGCCCGGCCTCGGCGGAGACATGGCCGGCGAGCGCGTGCGCCAGTATGTCCGTGCGCAGCTTATGAAGCGGCGCCACTGCGGCAGTGCAGACAAAGCCGTCGAGCAGCACCGGGATGTTGTGGCGGCGGGCCGACAGCGTGGCGCCGAGGATGGCGGCGAGCTCGCGGCCGCCGAGCGCCGCGGCGATTTTCAGCGGATCGGATAGGATCGTAGCGTGGCGGTCGAGCGCTCGGTCGATGACGTCGCGCTTTCTTGCCAAACCCTCGTCGTCGACGCCGGTGCCGCGGCCTGCCCAGCGTGCGCCGCGCCCGCCGAACAGAGCGGCGGCGATGGCGGCCGCCGCAGTGGTGTTGCCGATGCCCATTTCGCCGAGCGCGACCAGATCGCAATCCGGCGTCACCGCGTCATAGCCCTCCGACACCGCGGCGAGGAAGTCGGCCTCGGACAACGCCGCGTCCGCCGTGAAATCTTGCGTCGGCCGGTCGAGCGATAGCGCAAAGACGCGCAAGTTCGCGCCGGCCGCGCGCGCCAGCTGATTAATGGCGGCGCCACCGTTGGCGAAATTCGCCACCATCTGCACGGTGACCTCGGACGGATAAGCGGAGACGCCCTGCGCCGTGACGCCGTGATTGCCGGCGAACACCAAGATTTCGACGCGGTCGAGCCGCGGCGGCGCGTGACCCTGCCAGTGGGCGAGGAAGCTGGAGAGCTCCTCCAGCCGGCCAAGGCTTTGCGGCGGCTTGGTGAGCGTGTCCTCGCGCTGCTTAACCGCGGCGCTGGCAGCGGGATGGCCGCTCGGCAGATCGAGGCAGGCGGCGCGCAACTCGGCAAAGGAGGCGAAATTAGTCATCGGCACTTTCTTGTTTTGCGGTGGTTGTGAATCGGAAACACCGCGCCCGTCGTCCTTTAGGTACTCGGCGGGTAGCGCCGAGCCTCTAAAGGATGACGGATATGCGTCGGGCTAGCAACGTCCATCCGAGGCCGCAAGGAGCGCCCTCGCACACCGATCCGCAGTGTCGCCAGCCAGCCGGCGGAAAGCTACATCGCCTCGCCTGGAACAATGAACGAAAGCGAGTCCGTCGTCTTGGCGCGGAGCGCGTTGATTTCCTTCTGCGCCGGCAAGTTGTACCAAGCTTGGGCCTGCTCGACGCTGTCGAACTTAAGTAGGACAAAGCGTGCCGGCGAAGGTCCATCGAGGGTGGTGATCTTGTCAGAGCGGATGACGAACGTACCGCCGGCGGCCTTTGCTGCCGCGGGCGCCTTGGCCATGACTTCCTTGTAGCCTTCGGGGTCGGTTATTTTGCGAATGGCGACGACCACGTAAGTCGGCGGCTTCGCCTGGGCATGAATGGTCTCGATAACCGCGCCGCCAAGCGCGATCCCGGCAAGGAGCGTCAATGCCAACTTGTAATTTATTTTCATGACTTCCTCCTGTTTTAGTTGCGGCACCAGCTTTACCACGCGTAGGGCGGCGGATACATGACGGGTCGGCAGATCCGGGCGCCTGTCGGTTTTGAACCCTTGTGACCCAGGAGGAAGCAAGGATGTTGACGCCCCATTTCTCCGACGACTGGCGACCGTGGCTCGGCGAGCGCCTGGGCGAACTCACCGCCGCGTTGCGCTTTCTCACCAGGCTGCCCCTGCCGCATGCCGACCCGCTCGGCGACGCGGTGCTGGCGCACAGTGTGTGGGCGTTTCCGCTCGCCGGCATCGCAGTCGGCGTAATCGGCGCGGTCGTCTATGCGCTCGCACATCGCCTCGGCCTGCCGCCATGGCCGGCGGCGGCGCTGGCGCTGGCCGCGACGCTGGCCGCGACCGGCGCGCTGCATGAAGACGGGCTTGCTGACACCGCCGACGGCTTCGGCGGCGGCGCGACGCGCGAGGCGAAGTTTGAGATCATGCGCGACGCCCGCATCGGCGCTTACGGCGTCTGCGCGCTGGTGTTGTCGCTCTTGCTGCGCGCCGCGGCGCTGGCAAGCCTTGGCCGCTCGGGCGCCGTGGCGGCGGCGCTGATCGCGGCGCATACCGCGGCGCGCGCCGCCATTCCGGCGGTCATGCTGCTCGTGACGCCGGCGCGCAGCGACGGGCTCGCTTACACCGCCGGCCGGCCGTCGGGCACGCGCACCGGTATCGCCGCCGCGCTCGGCTTGATCGTGCTGATCGCCTGTCTCGGCCCGGCGCATGCGATCGTCGCGGCGATGGTGCTGATTATCGCGGTGGCGGTCGTCGCGCGCTTGTCGGTGGCGCAGATCGGCGGGCAGACCGGCGACGTGCTCGGCACGGTCGAGCAGGTCGCCGAAATCGCGGTGCTCCTGGTCGCGGTGGGGTAGCCTTTCGTCATTACCCCCTCGGCGCCAGATACCGCGCGCCGAGGAGCAGCGACAGCGCAATCAAGCCGGGCGCAATGGCGAGCGGCATGCTGACCGCGGCGACCGCGGCGGTGGCGGCCCAGCCGATCGATGAAAAGGCTTCGGCAAACGTCGCAATGCGCGACGACACCTGGCGGCGGCGGAACATGCTGCGTTTCGCTTGCGTCCGGAACCAGAGCTGGATCGCGGTCGACGCGCTAGCGGCGACAACAATGAAGCTGCCGGCGATCACCGCGTGCCGCGGCGAAGCGACCGCCAGCACCAACACCAGCGGCGCAAAGATAATGGCGATGATGGCGAGCACCGCCTCGACCTTGGCGCGCAGCACGTCGCGCGGGCGTACCGGCGCGGTCGCCACAAGGTCCGGCGCGTCCTCGCCGGAGATGGTGAGCCAGGCGAGCCCGCCGGCGAGCTGCCCGGCCGCCATCACCAGCACCGGCACCAAAAGCATAAGTGCGCCACCACCATCTTCGAAACTCTTCCACAGCAGCACCGCGGGCGGCAGCAGATACAGCATCTGCATCAGCGTCTGCGATACCAGCCACGGATCGCGGGCGAGCAGCAGCCATTCCTTCCGGCGCAGCGCCCGTTGGGGCGAGCCGGTGCGAAAGGTAGTTCGTCCGCGCGCGCGGCTCATCGGCCCGTTGCCGATCGAGGCGGCGGCGATGGCGTATTCGCCAAAGCGCGGCGCGACGAGCGCAATGGCGACGGCGAGCGCGAGCAGGCTTGCGATCAGCACGGCGGCGAGTGCGAAGCCGTCGCCGCTCGCGGCGCGCGCCGGCCACCACAAAAAGCTGTCGACGTCCGGCAGGCGCGCCAGCATCGCTTGCGATTGCAGCACGCTCCCGCGCGAGAGCGTGCCATAGGAGAGGATCGCGGCGACCTGCAGGCCGATGACGAAGGCGGCGCCGATCACCGCGGCGACTACCTGCGCGATCAGCCGGGTGCGGCGCGCTCCGATGGTGCGAAACAGCATGACCGTCAAACCGACGGCAAAAGCCGCGGCGGCCGCACCCATGGCGAAAATAATCGCATAAGCTGAGAACCAGCGGGCACCGCCGCGCACGATCAGCATGTCGATGAACGGTCCGGCCAGCGGCAGCGCCATGGCGGCGACCGACAGCGCCACGGTCGAGATGCGCACCGCAAAGATTTCATGCGCCGCCACGGGCGAGGAGAGGATGAGATCGAGATCGGAGCGCGAATAAAAGGCGCGCGTCATCGACTCCATGGCCTGCGAGACCATCAGGAGCCATGATAGCAACAGCGTCGTCGAGATGCCGACGAGGAGATGCTGGTCGATCGGCGCGGAGGCGAAATCGCCGACCACGAAGTAGGCGACGCCGTGCATGAAGACGACGAACGCGGCGATGCCGATGGCGACGGTGCGGCGGCGCTCGCGCTTGCCGGCGGTCATCATCGACAGCCAATCGCGCCAGGCGAGCCGCGCCTCGTGCTGCACGAACCACACGGCGGTGCCGGCTTGGGTCATTTTCCCTACGCCGCGGCCGCCGGCGCCGCGACCAGCGCAAGGAAGGTATCTTCGAGGCTCGCTGTGCCGCCGTCAGCGCCGCCGCCGGCGAGCCGGCGCAGGTCAGAAAGCGTGCCTTCCGCAACGAGCTTGCCATGGGCGATCACCCCGATCCGGTCGGCCATGCGCTCGGCTACTTCGAGGATATGCGTGGTCATGACGATGGCGGCACCGTCGCGGGCGCGCTCGCGCAGCACATCCTTAACCTGGCGGGCGGAGCCGGCGTCGAGGCCGGTCAGCGGCTCGTCGAGGATGATCAGCCGCGGCTCGTGGATGAGCGCGCCGGCAAGCGCCACTTTCTGCCGCATGCCCTTGGAAAAACTCTCGCAGCGCTCCCGCGCATTGTCGGCAAGACCGAGCCAATCGAGGAGTTCGTGTGCGCGCGCCTTCGCGATCTCCGCTTTCACGCCCCACAGCCCGGCGACGAATTCGAGATATTCCTCGGGCGTGAGCTTGTCGTAGATCATCGGCTCGTCGGAGATCCAGGCGGTGACGCGCTTGGCCTCGACTGGGTCGGCGAGCGCATCGATGCCGACAATGTGGATCGAGCCGGCGTCGGGTTTCATCAGGCCGGCGACCATGCGCAACGTCGTGGTCTTGCCGGCGCCATTAGGGCCAAGCAGCGCATAAAATTCGCCGGCGCGGACGGCGAGATCGAGGCCGTCGACGGCGGGCCGGTCGAAGAGTTTGACAAGGCCTCGAATTTCGAGCGCGGCCGGCGGGAGGGTTTGCAGCATGATTAACGCGGTCCAAAGGCCGCTATGTGCGGGGCCAAAACGCCGACCGGTCTAGTCGAGACTGGTTTCGGCGCGGTGAATCAGAAGCGGTATTTTGCGCCGGGCTGAGTTTTCCGCTCATTCCCGCGAAGGCGGGAATCCAGCATTCATTCTTGACGAAACTGGGTCCCGCCTCCGCGGGGGACGAGCGGATGAGGCGGCTCTTAGCCGCTGACGTTAAAGCCGGCGAGCGCCGCCATATTGACGAGCTGTGCGTCGTTGGCCGACAGCGGCACGATCTGCACCGAGCGGTCGAGCCCGACCAGGATCGGGCCGATAACGTTGGCGCCGCCGAGTTCCATCAGCATTTTGGTGGCGATGGAGGCGGAGTGGAACGCCGGCATCACCAGCACGTTCGCCGGCCCGGACAGGCGGCAGAACGGATAGGCCTCGCGCAGCTCCATGTTGAGCGCCACGTCGGCGGCCATCTCGCCGTCATACTCGAAGTCGACGCGCTGCTTGTCGAGAAGTTGCACCGCTTCGCGCACCCGCTCGGAGCGTTCGCCCGGCGGATGGCCAAAGGTCGAGAAGGCAAGGAGCGCCAGCCGCGGCTCGTAGCCAAGCGCGCGCGCCACCCGCGCCGCCTCGACCGCAATTTCCGCAATGTCGGCGGCGTCGGGCATTTCGGTCACCGCGGTGTCGGCGACCAACACGGTGCGGCCGCGCGCCAGCACCAGCGACACGCCCATCACCCGATGCCCGGGCTTCGGATCGATGCAGCGGCGCACATCCTCCAGCGCGACCGAGAAATTGCGGGTGACGCCGGTCACCATGGCGTCGGCGTCGCCGAGCGCCACCATGCAGGACGCGAAATGATTGCGGTCGGTGTTGACCAGGCGCTGGCAATCGCGCTGCAAATAACCGTGCCGCTGCAGCCGCTCATACAAATAAGAGGCGTAAGCGGAATTGCGCGACGACAATGCGGCGTTGATGATCTCGATGCCGCCGCCGAGCTCAACGCCAAGGTTCTGCGCGGTCTCGCGCACGCGCGCTTCGCGGCCGACGAGCAAGGCCGTGCCGAGGCCCTGCTGCACGAAGGAAGCGGCGGCGCGGATCACCTGCTCCTCCTCGCCCTCGGCGAACGCCACGCGGCGCGGCGAGCGGCGCAACCGGTCGAACACGCGCTGCAGCACGCCGGCGATCGGATCGCGCCGCGTGCGCAATTGCTGGCGATAGGCCTCCATATCGACGATCGGCCGGCGCGCGACTTTGGAATCCATCGCCGCCTGCGCGACCGCCGGCGGGATGCAGAAGATCAACCGCGGATCGAACGGCACCGGGATGATGTATTCGGGCCCGTATTTCGGCCGCGCGCCATAGGCGGCGGCCACTTCGTCAGGCACGTCCTCGCGCGCCAGTTCGGCAAGCGCGTGGGCCGCCGCGATCTTCATCTCCATATTGATGGCGCGGGCGCGCACATCGAGCGCACCGCGGAAGATGTATGGGAAGCCGAGAACGTTGTTGACCTGATTGGGATAGTCGGAGCGGCCGGTCGCCATGATCGCGTCCGAGCGCACCGCAGCGACGTCGTCGACGGTAATTTCCGGGTCTGGGTTGGCCATGGCGAAGATGATCGGTTTGTCCGCCATCGACTGCACCATGTCCTGGGTCATCGCGCCTTTCGCCGACAGGCCGAAGAACACGTCGGCGCCGACGAGCGCTTCGGCGAGCGTGCGCGCCGGCGTCTTGACAGCGAAGCCGGACTTCCACTGGTTCATGCCCTCGGTGCGGCCCTCATAGATCACGCCCTTAGTGTCGCAGAGTATCAAGTTCTCGGGGCGGAAGCCGATGGCGCGAAGGAGCTCGAGGCAGGCGATGCCGGCGGCGCCAGCGCCGTTGCACACAACTTTTGTGGATTTGATGTCGCGGCCGGTGATTTCGAGCGCATTGATCAGGCCTGCGGCAGCGATGATCGCGGTGCCGTGCTGGTCGTCGTGAAACACCGGAATGTCGAGGAGTTCGCGCAACCTCTGCTCGATGATGAAACACTCCGGCGCCTTGATGTCTTCGAGATTGATGCCGCCCCAGCTTTTGCCCAGCACCCTCACGCAATTGATGACCTCGTCGGGATCTTCAGACGAGATTTCCAGGTCGATCGAATCGATGTCGGCAAAGCGCTTGAAGAGAACGGCCTTGCCTTCCATCACCGGCTTGGCCGCCAGCGCCCCGAGATTGCCGAGGCCGAGAATGGCGGTGCCGTTGGTGATGACGGCGACGAAATTGCCCTTGGTGGTGTAGTCGTAAGCGCGACTTTCGTCCTCAGCGATGGCGAGCACCGGCACGGCGACGCCGGGCGAGTAAGCGAGCGATAAGTCGCGCTGCGTCGCCATCGGCTTGGTGGCCATGACTTCGAGCTTGCCCGGTCGGCCTTGGCTGTGAAACAGCAAGGCTTCCTGATCGGTGAATGTCGGCCGGTGTTTGCCGCCGCCGGATTTCGAAGCCATTTCAAATCCTTACTCAGAACGCGTCCCGCCGAAGCCCGGCGGGACGTTAGCGGAATGAGGCGTCCCTGCTCAAGGGATGGAAACGCGCGGCTCTAATTCGCGCGTTTGGACCAAAAGCGCCGCAGTTGCGGCGCATTGAACAACGGCGCGAGGCGGGTTATCCGTGGCCCGATCCCCGCCCATTCGCAAGTCCGTTGCACCGTCATCGATGATCAGATTCCTTTTGCGCTTTATCGGCCTCTGCCTCCTGGCGACCGCCTTTGTCTTCGTCGTCTATGACGGGACCAAGTCGATTGCCAACCAGCACCTGATCTATGCCCGCATCGTCGATACCTGGGCGATGGTCGACCAGACGACTTTGAACCAGGCGCAAGCCTGGCTGAAGCTCAAAGCGCCGTGGGCCTGGGACTCCTATACGCAAGCGCTGTTCGATCTTCCGACCTGGGCCGTGCTGGCGGTCCTGGCTTTGATCCTGATCCTCCTCGGGCGCAAGAAGAAGCCGCTGATCGGCTACGCGCGAAACTAAAGCGTCGGCACCGTGCGCCTTCCGCCGCGGACCCTGCTTGCACGTTTGCTCCTGATCGTCGGCGCCGTCATCGTCGTCGTGCTGGCGCTACCCTATGTGATCGTTCCGTTTTATCGCTTCATCGATCCGGTATCGACAACGATGCTCTGGCGTTTTGCAACCGCCCAGCGCGTCGAGCGCTTCTTTGTGCCGCTGTCTCGCATCGCGCCGCCGCTCCCGCTCGCCGTCATCATCGCCGAAGACGGCACCTTCTGCCGCAACCGCGGCGTCGATCTTGCCGCCATGCGCGAAGCGCTGCAGCAGGCCGACGACGATATCGAAGCGGCGCGCGGTGGCTCGACCATCACCCAGCAGACCGCCAAGAACCTGTTCCTGTGGCAGGGCCGCAGCTTCGTCCGCAAGGCGCTGGAATTTCCGCTGGCGCTGTGGATCAATCTGGTGCTGCCGAAACGGCGCGTGCTCGAAATCTATCTCAACATCGCCGAGTGGGGCCCGGACGGCGAATTCGGCGCCGAGGCGGCATCGCGTTTCGCCTTCGGCAAGGCGGCGCGCGAACTCAACCCGCGAGAAGCAGCCGAACTTGCCGCCATTTTGCCCAATCCGCTGCGCCGGAGCGCGCGCAACCCGAGCGTCATGGTGCGGCGGCTGGCCGGTCTTTACGAACGGCGGGCCGCCGCGCACCCGGCCTTCGATGCCTGCATCCGCCCCCGCGGGCCTTGATCGGCACTAGCGTGGTCGCCGCCATTCTTCTATAAGCCCGGCTCCTGTCAAAACCCTGTTGCAAGGAGACCACGGTCATGGCCGTGCCGAAGAAGAAAACCTCGCCGTCGCGCCGCGGCATGCGCCGGTCGGCCGATGCGCTCAAGCGTCCCGCCTATGTCGAGGATAAGGATTCCGGCGAACTGCGCCGCCCGCATCACATCGATCTGAAGACCGGCATGTATCGCGGCCGTCAGGTGTTGACCAAAAAGACCGAGGCGTAGGCTCTACCACGTCACAGCGCCGTCGGAGCGCGTGACGCGAAGCTTTGGGGGCCTGAAAGCGCCATGTTCCTCTTTGGCTTTCCGCTGCTGCTCGTCCCTTTCGCCATTTATAATATGGTCGTGTTCCTCACCCCGGGCGTCAGCTGGACGACACCGGTGACGACCGTGCACATGATGTCAGGCCAGGACTGGGTGCTGACCTGGGAGGACATGCTGCTCGGGTTCAGTATTCTGTTGCTCGCGGTCGAGATGCTCAAATCGACCCGCGCCGGCACGCGCTCGATTGTCGATCACGTGCTGGCGATGGCGCTATTCATCGCCATGCTGGTGGAATTTCTGCTGGTGCCGCAGGCCGGTACCTCGCCGTTTTTCCTGCTGACCATGATCGCGGTGGTCGACGTGCTGGTCGGCTTCATTGTCAGCATCCGCACCTCGCAACGTCAGGTGCAGATCGACACCGGGACGTAAGCACCTCTGTTCCCTCCCCCATCGTGGCTGGGGAGAACTGCTTACAACGACCGCGAGAGCGTCAGTCCCGTCGCTGCCGGCGCGCGGCCGCTTGAATGGTAAACGGCCGTCGCCTCCTGCGGCTCGGCGCGGCATCGCAGCCGCGTTTGCGGTGCCTGCACGGCCATCGCGATCAGCTGTGCCAGGAAATCCGCCCGGGCGCGCTCGCGCCCACACGAAGCGAATGTCTCGTCGCAGCGAACCGAAACCGGAACCAGCGCGGTGCTCATTAACTTTCCCGTACCGAAACGGCTCGGTGGCCGCGTCAATGCGGGACACCAGCCGCCTTTTCGGATTTGGGGCCGCAATCGCCATGCCGCAGCAAGGCCGAGGACTTTCAGCCGACAATGTTCGCGAACTTGAGGTTAATCCGCCGCGTCAGCAAAAAGCGGCGGCGTGGCTGACGTTACCGGGCCGCAAGGGCGCGGCCGTCGTTTATTGGCCGCCGTTCTTCTCGGTCAGCTTGTCGACTTTTCTCTGCATGTCCTCAAGCTGACGCTTGAGATCGTCGATATCGCCGGTCTTCGTCGGCATCGGCGTGACGGTCTCGCCCGCGCCCTCGCCGCTTTGCGCTTCGCGACGCGCGAACGGCGCGAACATCGCGAAGGTGCGCTCGAACATCTCCATGTTCCGCCGCACCTGCTCTTCCAGCGAGGAGAAGGCGCCGACCCCGAACGCTTGCGCCATCTGGGTGCGGAACTTTTCCTGCTCGCGGGTCAGCGAATCGATGGAGACTTCCAGATAGCGCGGCACCAGCATCTGCATGCTGTCGCCGTAGAAGCGGATGAGCTGGCGCAGGAACGCTATGGGCAGGAGGTTCTGGCCTTCCTTGTTCTCCTGCTCGAAGATGATCTGCGTCAGCACCGAGCGCGTGATGTCTTCGCCGGTCTTGGCGTCATAGACCACGAAATCTTCGCCGGCCTTGACCATGCTGGCGAGGTCTTCGAGCGTGACGTAGGTACTGGTGCCCGTATTGTAGAGCCGCCGGTTGGCGTACTTCTTGATCGTGATCGGCTCTACGGGGGTCTTGGTCATTGGTTCGGGCATGGCACAGCAACCCTAGGGTGACGCCGTCAAAATAGGCGGATTCTGCGGGCGCGGCTACCGTTTTGTGCAAGGGGTACGCGGCAGCACTGCTATGCGAGCCGGCGCGGCTGGCGGGAGCCCGCGCTGGCACAGCCGCAATGCGGCATCCTCCCGGCTTGTCGGCAGGCCGTCGCCTCCTTATGACATACGTCAAGAAGCCGGCGGCAAACCCGCGTTACTCACCGGTTGACCGGAAAGGACCTCCCCATGAAGGATGACATTGTCATTGTCGGCGCGGTACGGACGCCCGTCGGCGCTTTTAACGGCGCATTCGCCAATGTGGCTGCCCACGACCTGGGCAAGGTCGCGATCAAGGCGGCCATCGATCGCGCCGGCGTCGAGGCGCCGCGCGTCTCCGAAGTGATCATGGGGCAGATTCTGCAGGCCGGCGAAGGCCAGGGCCCCGCCCGGCAGGCGTCGATCCATGCCGGCATTCCGGTCGAAGTTCCGGCCTGGAGCGTCAATATGCTCTGCGGTTCGGGCTTGCGCGCGGTGGCGCTGGGCTATCAGGGCATTGCCAACGGCGACACCGAAATCGCGGTGGTCGGCGGCCAGGAATCGATGAGCATGGCCCCGCACTGCGCCCATCTGCGCAACGGCGTGAAGATGGGCAATTTCGAAATGATCGACACCATGATCAAGGATGGCCTGTGGGACGCTTTCAACGGCTATCACATGGGCAACACGGCGGAAAACGTTGCCCGCCAGTGGCAAATCACGCGCGCGCAACAAGACGAATTCGCGGTCGCCTCGCAGCAGAAGGCGGAAGCCGCGCAAAAGGCCGGAAAATTCAAGGACGAGATCACGCCGGTGACCATCAAGAGCCGCAAGGGCGACATCATCGTCGACGCCGACGAATATCCCAAGCACGGAACGACGCTAGACGCGGTCTCGAAATTGCGGCCGGCCTTCGACAAGGAAGGCACGGTGACCGCGGCCAGCGCCTCGGGAATCAATGACGGCGCGGCCGCCATGGTGCTGATGAAAGCGAGCGAAGCCGCGAAGCTCGGCAAGACGCCGCTGGCGCGCATCGTCTCTTGGGCGCAGGCCGGCGTCGATCCGAAGATCATGGGTACCGGCCCGATCCCGGCGTCGCGCGCGGCGCTGAAGAAGGCCGGGTGGAGCGTCGGCGATCTCGACTTGGTCGAAGCCAACGAGGCCTTCGCCGCTCAGGCGTGCGCCGTCAACAAGGACCTCGGCTGGGACACCGGCAAGGTCAACGTCAATGGCGGCGCGATCGCCATCGGCCACCCGATCGGCGCCTCTGGCGCCCGCGTCCTGGTGACGCTGCTCTACGAAATGCAAAAGCGCAACGCCAAGAAAGGGCTCGCGACCCTGTGCATCGGCGGCGGCATGGGCATCGCCATGTGCGTGGAGCGTTAAACGCGCGGAGCCAGGACTTATTTAACCTGAGTCATGGCCGGGCTTGTCCCGGCCATGCATGTCTCTAAGCTGTATCAAAAGACTTTGTGCCCTGCGCCAAGCGGGCATGACAGTGCAAGAATGGGGAGGGTTTCATGCCACGCGTCGCACTGGTGAGCGGGGGAACACGCGGTATCGGCGCGGCCATCTCAAAGGCGCTCAAAGCGGCCGGCTATAAAGTTGCAGCCAACTACGCCGGCAACGATGAAGCGGCGCAGAAATTCAAGGCCGAGACCGGCATCCCAGTCTACAAATGGGACGTCTCGTCGTTCGAGGCCTGCGCCGCCGGCATCAAGCAGGTCGAGGCCGATCTCGGGCCGGTCGAAATTCTGGTCAACAACGCCGGCATCACGCGCGACTCGCAACTGCATCGCATGACGCTCGAGCAATGGCAGGCCGTGATCAACACCAATCTCGGCTCGCTGTTCAACATGACCCGCAACGTGATCGAGGGCATGCGGACCCGAAAATTCGGCCGCGTCATCAACATCTCTTCGATCAACGGCCAGAAGGGCCAGTTCGGGCAGACCAATTATTCGGCAGCCAAGGCCGGCGACATCGGCTTCACCAAAGCGCTGGCGCGCGAAGGCGCCAAGCTCGGCATAACCGTCAACGCCATCGCGCCGGGCTACGTCAACACCGAGATGGTGCAGGCGGTGCCGAAGGATGTGCTGGAGAAGTCGATCCTGCCGGAGATTCCGATCGGCCGGCTTGGCGAGCCGGAGGAGATCGCGCGCTGCGTCGTGTTCCTGGCCGCCGACGAGTCCGGCTACATCACCGGCTCGACGCTCACCGCCAACGGCGGGCAGTATATTACCTAGCTTCCCGGCTCCCAGCCGGGCGGTGCCAGTTCGAATTTCGCGAATTCAAAACCCGGCGCCACGGTGCAGCCGACAAGCGTCCAGTCGCCGAGCGATTGCGCCGCCTGCCAAGCATGCGCTGGCACGATTGCCTGCGGGCGTTCGCCGGCAGGGAGATCACTGCCAAGATTGAGGCGCTCGTGCCGGCCGGACGGCAACGCGAGATCGAGCTGCAGCGGCGCGCCGGCATGCCAGTGCCAGGCCTCCGCGGCATCGACGCGGTGCCAGTGCGAGCGTTCGCCGCGCGCCAACAAAAAGTAGATCGCGGTCGAGGCCGCGCGGCCGCCGCCGATCTGATAGGGATCGCGGAAGGTCTCGCGAAAATGCCCGCCTTCCGGATGCGGTTTTAGATCTAGAAGCCGGATGACCTCGGCGGCGGTGAGTTTTGTCAAGCTCAAAGCCGGTTCTTCAAAATCGATTTTTGCGCTCGCGGATTTCGGCGAACACTTTCCAGGCCGGACTGCCGGCAAGCCCGACCGCTTGCGCCACTTCGGGCAAGTCGGCGCGCAAAAACGGATTATCCGCTTTCTCGGCGCCGATGGTCGCCGGAATGGTCGGCTCGCCGGCCGAGCGCAGCTTGTCAACTTGCGCCGAGCGCGCGATCAGCGCCTTGTTGTTCGGCTCGATGGTCTTGGCGAATTTGATATTGGCCGCGGTGTATTCATGACCGCAGTAGAACCGGGTGTCGTCGGGCAGCGCGCGCAGCTTCAAGAGCGACTGCCACATCATTTCCGCATTGCCCTCGATGACGCGGCCGCAGCCGATCGAAAACAAAGTGTCGCCGACAAAAGCGAGTTTGTCGGCGGGAAAGAAATAAGAGATGTGGCCGGCGGTGTGACCCGGCGTATCGAGCACGCGGCCGGTGAGCGCGCCGACATGCACCGTGTCGCCTTCGCTGACGGTTTGGTCGACATGCGCGATGGGCTGTTTCTCGTGCTTCGGCGCGATCACTTTTACATTATGCGCGGCTTTGAGTTCGCCGATGCCGCCGGTGTGGTCATGGTGATGATGTGTCACCAGGATTTCGGTGAGTTTCCAGCCGGTCTTTTTCAGGGCCGCCTCGACCGCGCCCGCTTCCGGCGCGTCGATCGAAGCGGTCGCGCCGCTGTCCGGATCGTGGATCAGCACGCCGTAATTGTCCGACAGGCAGGGGAATAGGTAGGTCTGCGCGGGCATGGTGCACCGTCGTTGTAAAAGGGCGTTGTTATTCCGGGGCACGCCGAAAAGCGCGAACCCAAAATCCATAGTCACGATAGGTGAAAGTAGGCACTCCGGACCATTAACCGCAAGATGACGAGGTATCGACTCCGGCTGTTGCCGCGCCCCGGAACGATACCGCAATTCATGCTATTTTGCCGCCATGGATGTCGTCGACCTGCGCAATTTCTACGCCCAGGGCTTGGGCAAGGTGGCGCGGCGCTTTATCGGCCGCGGCATCCGCGCGCATTGGCCGGATACGCGGTCGCTGCGCGTGCTCGGCATCGGCTATGCCACACCCTATCTCGGCCTGTTCCGCGGCGAGGCGGAACGGTGCCTGGCGCTGATGCCGGCGCCGCAAGGCGTGGTGCGCTGGCCGTCGTCGAGACCCGCGCTGGCGGCGCTCGTCGAGGAAGACGATTTGCCCCTGACCGATGCCGCTATCGATCGCGTGCTGCTCGTGCATGCGCTGGAAAATTCGCCCGATCCGGTCGGGCTGTTGCGCGAGGTGTGGCGGGTGCTTGCCGGCGGCGGTCGGCTCCTCGCCGTGGTGCCGAACCGGCGCGGCTTGTGGGCGCGCATCGACACCACGCCGTTCGGCCACGGCCGGCCCTATTCGCGCCCGCAGATCACCCATCTCCTGCGCGAAACCTGGTTCACGCCGACCGGCTGGGGCGAGGCGCTTTATGTACCGCCGGTCTCGCGCGGCTGGTTCCTGCGCTCGGCCTTCGCCTGGGAGCGCACCGGCGCGACGTTGTCGGCACCGTTTGCCGGCGTGCATATCGTTGAAGCGACCAAGCAGGTCTATCGTGCGGTCCCGGCGCGGCGCGAGCGGCGCCGCCTGGTGCCAGCGCTCAACCCGGCGCTGATCCCGTCGCCGGGCGCCGTCGGAGCGACACTCGCGCCGTCGCTGCCGAACCGCGACGATTTTCCGGCCTAAGGAAATCCGACCAAAAGAAATGCGCTTTTTACTCCGGCCACGGCTCGGCGGTGACCGCGGCGGCATCGACGCCGGTGAGATCGCTTAAAGCCTCGATCTGGTCGCGGGCCAGCGCCGCGAGCAGCGCCGATTTTATCTCCGCGACGAGGCTTAAGCCCCGGAACACCAACGCCGAATAGAGCTGCACCAGGCTCGCGCCGGCGCGGAATTTCGCCACCGCATCCGCTCCGGTATCGATGCCGCCGGCACCGATCAGCGGAAACACTCCTTCCACCCGCACATAGGTTTCCGCCAACATGCGGGTCGCCAGCGGGAACAGCGGACATCCGGACAAGCCGCCCGCTTCCTGCGCGGTCTTTAAGTCGCGCAACGTTTTCGGCCGGCTGATCGTGGTGTTGCCGACGATCATGCCGTCGACCCGCCGCGAGCGGGCGATGCCGACGACGTCGTCGAGCTCGCCGAGCGAAAGATCCGGCGCGATCTTCAACAACACCGGCGTCGGCCCCGATTGCGCCACGACGCGTTCGCGGGCATCGACGACGCGGGCGAGCAGATCGTCGAGCGCGCTCGCCTGCTGCAGCGCGCGCAAGCCCGGCGTGTTTGGCGAAGAAACGTTGACGGTGACGAAGCTCGCGACCGCGGCAAAGCGCTCGATCAGCGCCACATAATCGGCAACGCGGTCGACGGAGTCTTTGTTGGCGCCGACATTGACACCGACGATGCCGCCGGAAGCGGCGCGCGCCGCGAGCCGCTTGAGCGCGGCGTCGCCGCCGAGCGAATTAAAGCCGAGGCGATTGATGACGCCGCGGTCGGCCTCAAGACGAAACACCCGCGGCCGCGGATTGCCCGCCTGCGGTTTCGGCGTGATCGTGCCGACCTCGACAAAGCCGAAGCCCAGGCGAATGAGCGCATCGGGAACCTCGGCATTCTTGTCGAAGCCCGCCGCCAAGCCGACCGGGTTGGGGAAATTCAAGCCGAAGGCGCGGACTGCCAATCTTTTATCGTCGCGCGCGGCCCCGATCGCGGGGGCGAGTTTCAACATCCGCAGCGTCAGCGCATGCGCGTCTTCCGGATCGAGCGCGTGCAAGAAGGGCCGCAGCAGCCGCTCGAACGGACCGATCACGCCGCAAGCTCCGGCAGCGGCCGGCGGCCGTCGATCTCGTCGGCCAAGAGACGCACCCAGCGCACCGCGCCGAGCGGCAACGGCGCGTATAGATGCGGGAATAGTTCGCCGCCGCGCGAGACTTCCCACTTCAGCGCCGCGCCGAGCGCGTCGGCATCGACGGCGACGAGCACCAAACTCGTCGCGCCGGCAAAATGCTTCGCCGCTGTGCCGGCAAGCTGCGCGGCAGTGGAGAAGTGGATGAACCCGTCGCGAAGATCGACCGGCGCGCCGACAAGCTGCCCCGCAGCCTTGGCTTCCCGCCACAAGGTCTCCCCGCAGATTTTGTAGATCGTGGTCACACGCCGTCCTGGTCCGGGCGACCCTATCGGCGTGGAATCGGCAGTTCAAGGCGGCGGCCCGGCGGACGCGGCCCCTTGAGCGCAAAGGAATAATTCCCTAGGATTTATCGATCGCCGTCATGCCGGGGCTTGTCCCGGACGTGACGCAAAAGGGGCCGGGATGCTCACCCACGCGCAGGTCTGGTCGGCCATCGATCAATTGGCGGCCCGCGCTGGACTGTCGGCCTCGGGGCTGGCGCGCCGCGCCGGCCTCGATCCGACCACCTTCAACAAGTCCAAGCGCGTGACCGCGGAAGGGCGCGCGCGCTGGCCGTCGACCGAGTCGATCTCCAAAGCGCTCACCGCCACCGGCACGCCGATCGACGTGTTCGTCGACCTGATCCGCTCCGGCGAAGGCCGCACCACCCGTGCGGTGCCGCTCTTGGGCTTTGCCGAGGCCGGCTCCGGCGGCTATTTCGACGACGGCGGTTTTCCGGTCGGCGAAGGCTGGGACGAAATCGCCTTTCCCGCGGTCGCCGACGAGCATGCCTATGCGCTCGAAGTCTCCGGTCAGTCCATGCTGCCGGCGTACCGCGACGGCGACGTGATTTTGGTGTCGCCGTCGGCGCCGATCCGCCGCGGCGACCGCGTCGTGGTGAGGACGCGAAGCGGCGAGGTGATGGCCAAAGAGCTCAAGCGGCGCACGGCGAAATCGGTCGAGCTGCGGTCGCTCAACGCCGAGCACACCGACCGCACGCTGGCCGCAGCCGAGGTGTTATGGATCGCACGGATCTTGTGGGCGAGCCAGTAGCGCTTTCTTCCCTGCACTGGGTGCGGTGGAGGGGAAAGCTCACGCGCTGCGCGCCAGCGCGCCGTCGATCATGTCGATGGTGTTTTGCGTGCCGTAGGCGGCGACAAAGGAGCCGAAGCGCGGACCCTTCTCCTGGCCGAGCAGCACCTGATAGAGCATGTTGAACCAGTCGAGCGACACGCCCGGCTTGCCGTCCTTGGCTTTTTTCTTCTGGTCGAGGAAGGGCTCGCGGCGGCCGACCTCATAGACCACGTTCTGGATCTCTTCGGCCGGCGCGGCGGCCGGCAACTGCGACAGCGCATCACGCAGATCGATCAGCGCTGCGCGCTCGGCTTCGCTTGGCTCGCGGAACTTTTTGGTCGGCAGGACGAAGTCGCGATAATAGTGGATGGCGTAGTCGACAAGCTTTTCGAGATGCGGATGCGTCTTTTTGGTCACGCCCGGCCGGTAGCGGCCGATGAAGCCCCACAGCGTCTCGGCATTTTCGGCATTCGAGGCGGTAACGAGCGACAGCAGCATGGCGAAGGTGATCGGATTGTCGGCCTTGGGCGGATTGCCGGCGTGGATGTGCCAGACCGGATTGCCCAAGCGCTGCTTTGTGTCCTGCCTTTCGTAGGCTTCGAGATATTGCTGGTAGTCGTCGACGTGGCGTGGGATCACGTCGAAATAAAGCCGTTTCGCGGATTTTGGCTCGCGATACATAAAGAGCGACAGGCTTTCCGGGCTGGCGTAGCGCAGCCATTCGTCGATGGTAAGTCCGTTGCCTTTCGACTTGGAGATTTTCTGGCCGTGCTCATCGAGGAACAGTTCGTAATTGAAGCCTTCCGGCGGCAGGCCGCCGAATGCGCGGCAAATCTCGCTCGATAGCTTGACCGAATCGATCAAATCCTTGCCGGCCATTTCGTAGTCGACGCCGAGCGCCATCCAGCGCATCGCCCAATCCGGCTTCCATTGCAGCTTGCAGCGCCCGCCGGTGACCAGCGTCGTCACCTGCTCGCGCGTATCGGGATCTTCGTAGGTGATGGTGCCGGCTTCGGCATTGTGGGCGGTCACCGGGACTTGCAGCACGATGCCGGTGCGCGGCGAGATCGGCAGAAACGGCGAATAGGTCTCGGCGCGTTCTTCGCGCAGCGACGGCAGCATGATCGCCATCACCGCGTCGAAGCGCGTGAGCACTTTCAAAAGCGCTTCGTCGAAGCGGCCCGACGTGTAGCAGGCGGTCGCCGACAGGAATTCGTAGTCGAAGCCGAACTGGTCGAGGAAGGCGCGCAGCCGCGCATTGTTATGAGCGGCGAAGCTGTCATAGGTGCCGAACGGATCGGGCACTTGCGTCAGCGGCTTGCCAAGATGCTCTCCGATCAATTTCTTGTTGGGGATGTTGTCGGGCACTTTGCGCAAGCCGTCCATGTCGTCGGAAAAAGCAATCAGGCGGGTCTTGACCTTGTCGTCGGTGAGCACGCGAAAGGCATGGCGCACCATGGTGGTGCGCGCCACTTCGCCGAAGGTGCCGATATGCGGCAGGCCCGAGGGGCCGTAGCCGGTCTCGAAAATCACTTCGTCCTTCGGGCGCTTTTTCAGGCGCGCGACGATCTTCTTCGCCTCTTCGAACGGCCACGCGTTCGATTGCTCGGCGAATTCGCGCAAGCTCGAAGGATATGCTACCGCCGCTTCCGTCATCGCTTCCTAAGTCCAAAGTCCACGCGCTAGAACGGGCTGATCGGAAAATACTTCAGCCACAGATCGGTGAAGCTTCCTTTTTCCCACAACTGAAACAGCGCCCAATTCAGGCTCAGACGCAACAGATCGTTGCCGCGCTTGACCGCAATGCCGACGCCTTCGCCGAAAAAGCGGCCTTCCAGGAACGGGCCGCCGCGAAAGGCGCAACAGCCGCCGGAGTCGCTGCCGTTGAGCCAGAACGCCAGCGCAATGCCGTCGCCGAACAAGAGGTCCACGTCTTTGTTGCGCAGCGCCTCGCGCACGGCGTCCGCGTTTGGATAGGGCCGGACCTCGGCTTCGGTGAACATGGCTTTGAGATAAGCCTCGTGTGCGGTGCCCGCTATCACCGCGATTTTCTTGCCTTCGAGACGCTCCGGCAGCACTTCGGCGATCGGGCTGTCGATGCGCGTCACAAAGCGCGCGGGGGTGCGGTAATACGGATCGCTGAAATCGGCGCGGCGGCGGGTTTCGGCCGTCGGCGAGATCGAGGCGATCACCGCGTCGCCGCGATTTTCGTTGAGCGCCGCAAGGAGCGAGCCGAACGGGCGCGCCTGGATGGTGCAGCTGACTTTGATTTCGTCGCAGATCAGCCGCGCCAGATCGACGTTAAAGCCGGCTGGATTGCCGTCGGTGCCGGCGTAATTGAACGGCGGATAGTCGAGATCGGTGAGAAAACGGATGGACATCAGCCGCGACAGATCCGGCCGCTCCGGCCGCCGGCGCGGATCCCAAAAGCCCGGAACCGCGACCGCCGAGGGCGGCGCCGCCTTCTCACCCGCTGCGTCGGCCTCGCGCGCCGGCGCGACGCACACAATCAGCGCGCCGACGAGACACGCCATGGGCAAGCGTCGGCGCGCCAAACGGCTAACGCGGTCAAAGAATGTCTGCGTCTGTTGCACCATGATCGCGGTCCGGCTGCGCGCGTGCGGTCCGCTTAGCCGCATCGCAGCAAAAAGTCGAGGGAAGCCCTCCGCGGCAGCGGCCCCGACTTTGCGCCTTTTGGTCTGGGCCGTTTGGTTTTAGGATAAGGGCGTTTTTAGAAAACATCGGCGCAACCGTCATGAAGCTGCCGCCCTTCGACTATGCGCTTCCCGAAAGCCTCTCCGAAGCGGTCGCGCTAATGGCCGCGCATAACGGCGACGCCAAAGCGCTCGCCGGCGGCCAAAGCCTGGTGCCGATGCTGGCGTTCAGGATCGCCTCACCTTCGCTGATCGTCGATCTCGGGAAAGTGGCGAAACTCAAACGCATCAGCATCGCCGATGACGGCGTCACGCTGGGCGCCATGGTGCGGTACCGCGACATCCTCGACGACCCGGCGTTGCATGCGGCGCAGCCGCTTCTGGTCGAGGCCGTGCGCCATGTGGCGCATTATCAGATCCGCAATCGCGGCACGGTCGGCGGCAGCCTGGCGCATGCCGACCCGGCAGCCGAATTGCCCTGCGTTGCGCTGACCTGCGCGGCCGAGATAACCGCTGTCGGTGCGAACGGCGCCCGCACCATCGCGGCCGCGGACTTTTTCCGCGGGCCGCTGATGACGGCGCTTGAGCCCAACGAGATCATCAGCGCCGTGCGCCTGCCGCCTTGGCCGGCCGGGCGGCGTTTTGGCTTTGCCGAGTTCGCGCGCCGCCAGGGCGATTTTGCCCTTGCCGCGGCGGCGCTGTTCTACGACCGCGCCGCAGACGGCACGGCGCGCAATGCAAAAGTCGGCGTCATCGGCGCCGCCGACCGGCCGCTTCGCCTGTCGGCGGTCGAAGCCGCGATCAACGGCAGCGTGATCGACGCCGCGACGATTGCTGCAGCGGCCAGCGCGGCCCGCGCAGCCGCCGATCCGGGGGATGACATTCATGCCAGCGGCGCCTACCGGCGCGTTCTACTCGGCGTCATGGTCGAGCGGGTGCTGCAAAGCTCGCTTTGATTTTACCTCGGAGCCGTTGCCCGGCGCTGGGCGGCTAGCCAAATAACTAAAACGCCAGCGCGGGAGACCGATCGTGGATCAAATCTACGTCAAACATCAGCCAGCCGGCGCGGTGACGGGTCCGCCCAAACTCCCCGGCCGCAGTGTCCTTGTCTTTCAAGGCGGAGGTGCGCTCGGCGCCTATCAAGGCGGTGTCTATCAGGCGCTGCATGAAGCCGGAATAGAGCCGGAATGGGTCGTCGGCACGTCGATTGGCGCGATCAACGGCGCCATCATCGCCGGCAATGACGTTGGTTCGCGGCTCGAACGCATGCGGGAATTCTGGGATCGGATCGAGCGCAAGCCGCTTTTCGGCATCAAGGCGCTGGACCACATGGCGGGCCATTCCGGCGCCTATCTCATGACCATGCTCCGCGGCATTCCAGGTTATTTTTCGCCCAACCACGCCCTCGCGTTCGGCCTCAACGCGTCGGTCGGCGTCGAGAATGCAGCCTTCTACAAAATCGACGAATTGCGAAAGACGGTCGGCGACGTCGTCGATTTCGAGCGCATCAAGTCCGGGCAGACGCGCTTGACCGTGGGAGCGGTCAATGTGCGGACCGGCAAGATGCACTATTTTGACAACCGCGACGCGCACATCACCGCCGACCACGTGCTTGCCTCCGGCGCCGTGCCGCCGGGGTTTCCGGCGGTGCGCATTGACGGCGATCCATATTGGGACGGCGGGCTTTATTCCAATACGCCCATTGAGGTGGTGTTCGACGATAATCCGCGGCGCGATTCCGTTGTGTTCTCGGTACAGATTTTCCCCATCGCCGGACCGGAGCCGGACTCACTTTGGCAGGTGATGAGCCGTCAGATCGACATTCAATACGCCAGCCGCGCCGACAGCCACATTCCGCGGCAGGAGCATATTCATCAGCTCCGGCGCATGGTGCGCGAACTGGTTCGTATGCTGCCCGAAGACGTGAGGGAAACGCCCAAGGTCAAAGAGATGAGCGGCTACGGCTGCGGCACCTTCATGCATATCGTGCGTATCAACGCCGCACCCAGCAAAAATGATGATTATCTGCGCGAGATCGATTTCACCCCGGACGGCATCAACGGCCGCTGGAGGGCGGGCTACGACGACACCATGCGCACGATCGAGCGTCGGCCCTGGGACAACCCGGTCGATCCGATGGTGGGCGTCGCTGTCCATGATTCCGACGCCCCGGACCAGCCGAGCACCTTGAAAAAGGCCACGTGAGCGACTGGCTTCCGGCGCCGCCGGCAACGGGAACCATCGCCCCGCCAGCGCAATTTCCCTCGATAGAGACCACCAGGAACTGGCATGACCCGGACGGCAACGCAGCGAAAGAAGACAGCGCCAAAATCGAGCCGGCCAAAGGCCATGCGCCGCAACAACGCGCGTTACTGGTCCGGTCGCGTCACCCGCGAGAGCGATGCGCTGGATCTCGCCAGCGGCGTCTTCAGTTTGAAGGATCCCAGGCGCATCGCCGCTTCGCTCAAACGCTCGGCGGAGCGCAGCCATAGCCGCAAGTCGGCACCCTTCCGCTCGGCAATGTCGATGCTGGTCTTCTATATCAATCGCGCCGGCCGCAACTTGCCCGCCGGGCGGCTGCGGACGTTGCAGCAGGCCAAGGACGAATTGCGCAAGCTGTTCGGACGGGATTAGTCGATTGCCGGCGGCCCCGGGCGCCCGACCGCCGGAAAATTTACCCGCGATTAACCAGCCGCATCAATCATGCTCCGGCTCTGTCCGGAAACCCGTCAATGGCTGCTTACGACTTTTCTATTCGTACCAAGCTTGCCGCTTGGGCCGGGGTTGGGGTTTTGCTGGTCGCCGGCATGCTCGCCAACCAGCAAATCGGCGATCACCGCGCCCGCCTCTATCGCGCCGACGCCAACCGCAAACAACTCGCCGCGGTCGAGGCGTTGCGCGCGGCCGAGGATTCGCGCGCCATGCAGATCGATGCGCGCGAGATACGTCTCGGCGTTGCGCCGGGCGATTTCGACCGGGCAGTGGCGCACATGCGCATCGACGAAACATCCGGGCTGTCGCATCTCATCGCTGCATTCGAAATAACCGACGACGAGCGGCTCGAAAAGCTGGCCGACCTGCTGCGGGATTATGTCCGCAATGCCGCCGAACTGGCCGCAACCGCCAAGGAGTATGGCGACACTGTCGCCTGGGTCAAAAAGATCGACGGTCTCGGCAGCGAGATCAACGGACTGTTCACTTCGGCGACGATCGCGCTGATGCGCGAAGCCGACGAGCAAAAAGTACAGGCGGACGCGGCGACCACCTTTGCCAGCCGGCTCGACCTCGGCATCGGGCTGTTCATCATCGCTGTGCTCGGCAGCGTGGCTGCGTTCGGCGCCATCGCCATCAGCGGCCCGATCCGCCGCATCGGCGAGGTACTTTTGGAGCTCGCGCGCGGCAACAAGACGGTCGAGGTGCCCTATACCGACCGCGGCGACGAAGTCGGCGACAATGCCCGCGCAGCGCAGACTTTCAAGGAAAAACTGCTGCGCATCGATCAACTGGAAGCCGCCGAGAAGGAAACAGCGCGGCGTAACGCCGAACAGCGCAAGGCCGACATGCAGGCGCTCGCCGAAGCCTTCGAGACCACGGTGGCCAACGTCGTGCGCTCGGTGTCCTCGTCATCGACCGAGCTCGAAGCCTCGGCCGCGGCCTTGAGCCAGACCGCCGGCGCTACGCGCGACCTCTCCAGTAAGGTGCTGGCGGCCTCCACGCAGGCTTCCGAGAGCGTGCAGTCGGTGGCCGAGGCCACCGATCAGCTGATCGCCTCGCTCGACGTGATCAATGCCCAGACCCAGGAATCCTCGCGCATCGCTCTTAAAGCGGTGACGCAAGCCGAGAACGCCGATGCGCGCATCGCCGAACTCACCCGCGCCGCCGGCCGCATCGGCGACGTGGTCAATCTGATCACCGCCATCGCCGAGCAGACCAATTTGCTGGCGCTCAACGCCACCATCGAGGCGGCGCGCGCCGGCGACGCCGGGCGCGGTTTTGCCGTCGTTGCTCAAGAGGTCAAGGCGCTGGCGGCGCAGACCGGCAAGGCGACCGAGGAGATTGGGGTGCAGATCGCAGGCGTTCAGGCGGCAACGCGCGATTCGGTCGCCATCATCCAGGAGGTCAGCAGCACCATCGGCCGCATTTCGGAAATCTCCGAGGCGATCACGGCGGCGGTGCATCAGCAATCGGCAACCGCACAGCAAATTGCCGTCAATGTGCAGGACGCCGCCGTCGGCGCTTCGCATGTCACCGCCAATATCGCCGAAGTCAACGATGGCGCCGCCAGCGTCACTTCGGCGTCGGCGCAAGTGCTCGCTTCCGCCCAGACGCTGTCGCATGACGGCAATCGGCTTTCGGCCGAGATGGAAGATTTTCTTGCCGCGGTCTGCGCCGCTTGACGACAGGCCGTTCAATAAGATTGCAAACCATCGCATTTCACCCTTAGGGTGCGACTCGCTGCCCGCGAGGCTTCGGCCCGGCGGCGGGTGGGCGTTTCGGATCTGCGATGTTGGAAAAGAAGCGCGGGAAGGACGACGGTCTTGCCGAAGCGCCACACTATTACGGCCATCGCCAGCGCTTGCGTGAACGATTTCGCGAGGCCGGCGCCGACGCGCTGTCGGACTACGAGCTCTTGGAGGCGGTACTGTTTCGCGCCCAGTCGCGGCGCGACGTCAAGCCACTCGCCAAAGCGCTGATCGCGACTTTCGGCTCATTCGCCGAAGTCATCTGCGCGCCGGTTTCGCGGCTCGCCGAAGTCAAGGGTCTGGGCGAGGCCACCATCACCGAACTCAAGCTCATCCAGGCGGCGGCGAGCCGGCTCCTGCGCGGCGAGGTGAAAAAGCGGCCGGTGCTGTCATCGTGGTCGGCGGTGCTCGATTATTGGCGCACCGCGCAGGCCTTCGCCGATCGCGAACAGTTCCGCGTGCTGTTCCTCGACAAGCGCAACCACCTGATCGCCGATGTATTACAGCAGATCGGGACCGTCGATCACACCCCGGTCTATCCGCGCGAATTGGTCAAACGGGCGCTAGAGCTGTCGGCGACTGCGGTGATCCTGGTACACAACCACCCTTCCGGCGACCCAACGCCGTCGCAAGCCGACATCCAGATGACACAGCAAATCATCGCGGTTGCGGCGCCGCTCGGCATTGCCGTGCATGATCACATTATCGTCGGCAAGGAAGGTCATGCTAGCTTGAAGGGGCTGAAGCTGATGTAGCCAAGGAGCGCCGATGGCACGCGAGGTAACGAGGCGAGCGAGAGGCGGTCCCGTGCGCGCTTTACTGGCGCTTGCCTGCGGCGCCGCCGCAGTCGGCGCGGTGGCAATCGGCACGCTCGCCATTGGCCAGATCGCGATCGGCCGTATTGCCGCCGGCCGGCTTACGATCAAAAAGGCGCGGATCGGCTCGCTCGAAGTCGACGAATTGACCGTGCGCCGGCTTAACGTGACGGAGCGTGGCGAGCCGCAAGCGTAAGGTGCGCCGCTATCGGCCGGCTTTGACGAGCGCGGCAGCGCTCTCGCCGGCGATGCGGCCGAGCACGGTGGCGGTCAACAACCCATTGCCCGACAAATAGCCGCTGGCGCGAGAGCCGGACACGCCGGCCGCCGCGCCACCGGCCGCGAACAGATTCGGCAAGCGCGCACCTTGTGTAGTCAGTACACGCGCCGCGCGATCGACGGCCAGGCCGCCCTGGGTGTGAAACAGCGCGCCGGTGACTTCCACGGCGTTGAACGGCGGCATCAGTCGTTGGACTCCCGCAAAGTCGCGTCCGAAACGATCGTGTTTGCCGACGCGTTTGGCGTCTTCGACCTCGGCGAAGCTTTGCCTCAATGCCGGCGCCGGCAGATGCAGGCGCTGCGCCAAATCGGCGATCGTCGCCGCCTCGACGATCGCGCCCGCCGCCTCGGCGTCGCGGAAATCGGCAAACTGCCGGGCGATCGCGGCAATCCGTTCGTCGAAGATATCGAAGGCGGTCCCGTCCGGTTGCGCCAACACGATTGCCGATTGTTCGGAATAACCCTGGCTCTCGTCGGAGAAGCGCAACCCCTCGGCGTTGACCTGAAAGCCGCCCTCCATGATCACCGCCCAGGTGATCAAAATGCCGTGCGGATGCGCGACCGAGCCGTGCCCTTGGTAGCCGGACATGTGCAGGAGTTTTGCGCCAAGCGCTTCGCCCCACACGACGGCATCACCGCGATTGCCGGGATGTCCGAAATATTGGGCGCCGCGCATCTCCGGGATGTGACGCGCCACGAGCTCGGGCGCGCCGCCATAGCCGTTACAGGCGAGCACCAGCGCCCGGCAGCCGATGGTCTCGCGCGCGCCATCGGGGCGGGCGATTTCGACGCCGCGGATGACGCGCGCTGCTTCCGCGTGGAGCGCGCTCACGGTCGCGTTGACGATCAGCGCGGCGCCGGCGTCGACGGCGGCCTCCCGCAAGCAGTCGATCAATTCAACGCCCGAGCGCGTCGGCAAGCCGTGCATGCGGCGCGCCGAATGGCCCGGATAATCGAAATCGTGCACGACGGAAAACGGCAGACCGTAACGCTCGGCGAGCCATTCGATGGTCGGCCCCGCTGCGCGCGCGACGGCTTCGACAATCGCCGCATCAGCCTCGCCATGGGCCTTGCGTTCAAGGTCGGAAGCAAACTGCTCGGCGCCGTCGGCGATGCCGAGCGCTTTCTGAAAGCGCGTGCCGGCGGCGGGGATCAGACCGGCCGATAAGGCGGTCGATCCGCGCGGCAGCGAATCGCGTTCGAGGATCGCGACCTCGACACCGGCTTCGGTTGCCGCGAGCGCCGCGCAAAAGCCGGCGGCGCCGGCGCCCACGACGACGATCGGCACGGTCGTGTCGAAACCGACCGGCGGCACTGGCTTGACGCTCACGGACGCAACTTTCGCTTGCCCTATCCGCTACGGCTCGGCCCGTGACTTGGCGAGCAGGAATTGCGTGCAGCGGAACAGCGCCAGTGTCTTGCCGCTGGTCTCGCTTTTCACCTCGGCATCCCAGACCTGGGTGGTGCGCCCGCCGTGGAACATCCGCGCCTCGCAGGCAATGCCGCCTTCGAGCGCGGTGCCGATGAAATTCGTCTTCAGCTCAAGGGTGGTGAAGCCCCCGGCGCCTTGCGGCAGCGACATGATGCAGCCATAGCCGCACGCGGTATCGGCCAGCGTCACCAGGGTCGCCGCATGCAGATATCCGTTGGGCGCCAGATGATGTTTTTTCACCTCGAGCCGGCCGTGCGCAAAGCCGTGCCGCAGTTCGAGCCATTCAAGTCCCAAAAGATCCGGCAGGAAGCCGACCTGCCGGGCATGAAAAAGCGCAACCGCGTCGCTCGCAACTGCGTCGCTCATATGGCACCCTGCTGTTTCTGCGCCGATGCGCTCATCGCCACCGACTCATGATCTTCAGTCATCGCTCTTGCCGCACCAGCAGCACCGGGTCGGTGCTCTCCGGCACGCGCAGCCAGGTGTCGGCGTCGTTTTCCGCAAAGCGCCACGTTTGTCCACGCGCGGACAGAAGCACGAGTTCGCCTTGGTCCATGCGCCAGGACGTCGGGCCGAAGCGCGCGACGAACGGGTCGCAGCCGGGCTTGACCTTGAGCGACAGAGCGTCGGCGCCCGCCGGGGTGTTGGCCAGCGTCATAATGCAGATCGGCTTGCCGGTGCCGCGCGCGACCGCCCAATCGCCGATCATATCGTCGGCCGAGCGTACCGGCGCGGCCGCGGCGCTTTGCAATATGTAACGGCCCTCGCCGGGCTCAAAGCCGTCATAGATTCCCGCTTCCGCCTCGGTCATCTCAATGACCCGGTTGCCGCGCCCATCGAGAAGCGCAAGCGTGCCGAAGCCGTCGAGCGTCCAGCCGGATACCTCCTTGGTCGACGGAAACAGGTTCGCGCAATTGCGGTCGATGTCGAGCTTGTATCCGCCGGCCGCGGGATCGACGCGAAAGATGAAACGGCAAATCTTGTCGTGATCGGCGTTGGAGAATTCCCAGGCGCCGATCATCGCGCTGGCGGCGTCGCTAAGCGCAGGCGGCGGAGCCGGCGTGTCTTGCGCCGACGCGTCGGCACAATTGCCAAAGGCGACCGCCCATGCCAGGAGAACGCCGCCGCCCAAGCGAAGCCAGATATTCTTCATACCGGGAACGCTAACATGACCGCGCCTTCTCCGTCATCGGATCGCCGGGCGCACAAATATAACCGCGGCAAAAACGTGACAGATGCCGACGCCAACAGCGGCATTGGGCCGCTTGTGGCCGCCACCAATCTGCTTACATTGCGCCGTATCAAATGCCGATAATGGCGATGATCCCATGAGCAATAATTCAAACCGACCAGAGCGCCCCAGACTCGAGCCGGAGATCATTCCGCCGCGTTACGGTCGGCGCGATGGCGATTGGCTGGAAGGCGGTTGGTCGCCCTACGCATCGGGTGCGAGCGGAACGCAGCGCATCTATTTTGCCAAATTCGGTCCGTTCGGCCTTGCCATGGTCATGCTGGTCATCGGCTTTGTCGCCGCCATCGTCCTGCTCGCCACGGTCGGCGCGCTGCTGATCTGGCTGCCGATCCTGGCGATTCTCTTGGCGGTCGGCGTCGTTTTCCGCCGTCAACTGCGCCGCTGACGCCACGCCCACGACCTGCGCCGCCATCCGCTTGCAATTATTTGGGTTTTCGCCGTAACCGGCCATTAACCCTATCCTCTTATGAATTGATTAACCATACGAACTTGCCTGGACACGCCCGGCGGCCTGGCCTTGAGTTGATGTGGGGTTGACGCGCCGACGCCGGGGCCCGGTCGGCGTCGCCGTCTTTGCCCGCGGCGCAGGCCGCGGGTGTCACGAAGAGTCAACAAGGAATGTTCGAACCCCGCCGCCCCGCTCAATCCGCCGCCATTGTGGCTGCCGATGTCGGCGCGCCGTTTCCACAAGGCGGCAGCATCGACTTTCAAAGACTCCTCTCCGTTCTCTGGCGCGGCAAGGCGACCATCTTGTGGACGACGGCCGCCGCGCTTGTCGCCGTCGTCCTGTTCGTGCTGATCGTTCCCGCGCGCTATACCGCGGTGACGCAGATCCTCATCGACCCGACTGATTTGCGCGCGACCGCCAACGATCTCACACCCGTCAACCAGGCGAACGACGCGACCGTGCTGCTGGTCGAGAGCCAGGTGCGGGTGCTGACCTCCGACAGCGTGTTGCGGCGGGTGGTCAAGACCGAAGCGCTCGATCAGGATCCGGATTTTGTCGGCCACTCGGACGGCGTCGACAGCGTGACCGCCGCCTTGAACGCGCTCAGGCGCAGCATTCAGGTCAAGCGCGCGGAACGCACCTACGTCGTCGACATCGCCGTCACCGCGCGCGAGCCGGCAAGGGCCGCACATATCGCCAACGCCGTCGCCCAGGCTTATTTGGAAGAGCAGACCGACGTCCGCTCCGACGCTGCCCGGCAAATATCGCAGTCGCTGTCGGCCCGCTTGAACGAGCTCAAAGACCGCGTCCGTCAGGCCGAGGACAAGGCCGAAGCCTACAAGGTGCGCAACAACATTCTCGGTTCCAGCGGCACGCTGGTCAACGAACAGCAGCTCACCGAGATGAACAACGAGTTGAGCACGGCGCGGGCCCGCACCGCGGCGGCCAAAGCGCGGCTCGATCAAATCCAGCAGGTGCAGCTGTCCCGCGATATGGGCGCGTTCCCGGAAGCGGTCCAGTCGCCGACCGTCAGCGCGCTGCGCAGTCAATATGCCGAGGTGACGCGGCGCGAGGCCGAACAGATGACCTCGCTTGGGCCGCGCCACCCCGCCGTCATCGAAATCCAGGCCGAAGTGGAACGGCTGCGGCACACCATCGACGACGAAGTGCACCGCATCGCGCTTTCGGCGCGCACCGAGTACGAAAGCGCGCGCGCCAACGAAGAAGCGCTGGCCGCCGATCTGGAGAAGCTCAAAGGCAGCGCCGTCACCACCAACGAGGCCATGGTTACGCTGCGCGAACTCGATCGCGACGTGCAGGCCAACCGCGCGGTGTATGAGGCGTTCTTGGTGCGCGCCCGCGAAACCGGCGAGCAGGAGCGGGTCGACACTAAGAATATCCGGGTGATTTCGTGGGCGTCGGTCCCGACCAAGCGCAGCTTCCCGCCCGGGAATACGCTGCTTGCGCTCGCGGCCTTGATGTTCGGCGTCGCAACCGGCAGCGGCATCGTCATCGCCCGCGATTTCGTCAACGTCGAAAAGCCGCGCGCGGTCGCGGCCAACCCCCTTTGGGGCAAACTGACCGAGTTCATTCGCGTCATTTGGCCCGGCAACGGCGCCGCGGCCGATATCCCGGTGCTGGCGATCTTGCCCAATGTCGACGTCTCGTTCGGCCTCACGGCGGCGGAGAATCCGCGGTCGCGGCTCGCGATGGAGCTGCGCCGGGTGCATGAAACATTGCGCGCCGGAACGCGCACGAGGGGCAATACCCGGCTGTTGGTCGTCGCTTCCAACGACGCCGACGACACCGTCGCCGTGGCACTCATGCTCGCCGCCGTCGCGGCCGCGACACAGCGCGTGCTGTTGATCGACGCCGATCTCGAGCGGCGGACGCTGACCGCGCTGGATGCCGATGAAAGCGAGGCCGGGCTGGTCGACGTCGCGGGCGGACGGCTCGATCTCGCCGACGTCGTTCTGCGCGACCGCGAGAGCAATATCAATTTTTTGCCGTTCGTATCGCCGGGAAGCCGCCGAGATGGACGGATCAGCGAAACCGATCTGCGCGAAGCTTTCGATCAGACCCGACGCTTCGACATGGTGATCGTCGCCGCGGTGGACCTCGCCCGCAATCCCGGCACAAGCTTCTTTGCCGGCATGGTCGACCACATCATTATGGTCGGCCGCACCGACCGCCGCAGCGAAAGCGCGGTCGAGCATTTCGTCTCGCGGCTCGGCGCCGACGCCCGCAAGGTCCGCGGTGCCGTGCTGATCGACGCGGGGGGCGCTTGAGCACCGCAGCCTTCAAAACTCCAGCCGATCCACCGCGGCAAGGAAGATCGCCGTGGCGCGACTCGATCTGACGGACTATCGAAACACGACCACCGGCGAAGGCGTCGATCTCGACACACTGATCCGCACCGTTCTTCTCGCCGCGGTCTTTCTGGTGCTGTGGATTTCATTTCGACCGTTCGTCAACCTCGGCGAACCGCCGGACCTGGCAGAAGCGGGCCAGGGAAACCTGGTCAACCAGGTCGGCTACTTGGTGCTGTTTCTGACGCTGGCTTGCTGGAGTCTCGCGCATCAGCCGGCGCGGCTGCTCGAGCTGGTGCGGCCGATCCTGGTGGCTTCACTGTTCTGGATCCTGATGTCGGTCCTCCATTCCTGGGAGCCCGCGCTCGCCGGGCGACGGTTCATCTTGACGCTTATCGCCATCGCCATCGCCGGCATGGCGATGCTGTTGCCCAAAAATGTCCGTCACTTCGCTGACGTGATGGCCGCAGTCGTGCTCGTGGTGCTCGTGCTCTGCTATCTCGGGGTGCTGTTGGCACCTTCGCTCTCGATCCATCAATCCACGGATGTTGTCGAGCCCGAGCTTGCCGGCGACTGGCGCGGCCTGTTCGCGCACAAGAATGACGCCAGCGCCGTCATGGCGTTGTTCGTTTTCATGGGCCTGTTCGTTGGCCGGGTGCGAAGCGCGACCTTAGGCGGCGCGATTGCGGTACTCGCGCTGGTATTTCTCATCTTTACGCACTCCAAGACCTCGATCGCCATGCTGCCGGTCGTCATGATCGTTTCCGCGATCATGACGCGCGTGCGCAGTCGCGTCTTTGGAATCGCAGTCGCGTTGTCGGGAATCGTGCTCTTCAACCTTATTTCGCTCGGCTCGCTCTATTTCGAGCCGCTGCGCAATTTCCTCGACCTGGTGCTGGCCGACGCGACATTTACCGGCCGCACCGATGTCTGGCAGTTCGTCCTCGATCACATCAAGGAGCGGCCGATCCTCGGTTACGGCTTCTGGACGTTCTGGGGCTCGCCGGAAGTGGTCTACGGCATGGGCGGCTACGCGGTTTGGGCCAATACCGCCGGCCATGCCCATAACGGTTTTCTCGACATCGCGCTGACCATCGGCATTCCCGGCGCAATACTGGTGGTGCTGTGGTTGGTCGTCTACCCGCTCGCGGATTTCTATAAGGCGCCGCGGGATCCTTATGCCGGGCCGCTGGCAATGCTGTTCCTTCGAGTTTGTTTGTTCATGGCTTACGAGTCCTGCTTCGAGGCCATGCTGTTGAAGGAAGGCGGCGCTTCATTGTTTCTGTTCGCGGCGACCTTCGGGTTGCGTTTCCTTTCGGTGTCGCGGGTGGCGCGCTAGCGCGGGGCGATTGGCCTCTAAGCCTCGGCGCCTGACCAGCCTTGCGCTAAGCCGAACGCAATGGCGCGCGGCCAGGCCTGGCGCTCAGTCTCCGGCGGCAGCCGGCTGGCTGCGACGTCAATCAGTTCGCGCAGCGCCGCCAAGTGCTTCGCCCTGCAGAAATTCTGTTCGGCGTGCCGCCGGGCATTCTCGCCACGCTCGATCGCGAGCGACGGATTGTCGCGGTATTTGGCGACTTCATTGGAAAACAGCGCGACGTCAACGCGTGGCAGGACCGATCCGGTATGCTGATCAAGAACGATCTCCGCGGTGCCGCCGCAGCGCGTGATGATCACCGGGACTTCGCAGGCGGAAGCCTCAAGGGCGGCGATCGGCGACATGTCGGCGCGCGTCGGCAACACCATGACGTGGCAGGATTGCACCAGTCGAACCAAGTCGTCGGAGTCCGCAGTCATCCCGCGGTGAATGTGGACATTGGCGCCGGCCGGCACCGCCTCGCGCGAAACAATGTGAAATTCGACGTCCTGGAAACGCTCCATCGCCGCCATGGCATAAACCAGATCGCCGCCCTTGCGGCGCAGATCGGCCCCGAGGAAGATCACCTTGAAAGGATTCTCGTCCCGCCTCTCGGCGGGCTTCCACCGCTCGAGGTCAACGTAAAACGGCAACAGCGCAAGCTGATCCGGCGGGATGATGAATTCGGCGCGAAGCGTTTCGCGAAACCATTCCGACATGCACAGGAACTGGCTGCGGTGATTGGCGACGTGCTGCAGGTGCGGCGTGATCCAGGAGCCGGGAAAACCGAGTCGCTTGCCGCCGAACAGCCGCGTCAATTGCGCAGTCGTGCTGTCGCCGTAAATGAGGTAGCGGACTTTCGGTTTTGCGGGCAGCAGCGGCGCATATTGCAGCGTCGACAGCAGAACGACGTTGACGCCGGCGGCGATCGCGGCCTGCGCGGCGGCGCGCCCGGCAAGCGAGTCGCCGAGACTGCGCGCGCCATAACGGCGGGTCAGCCTGGTGATCGGCCGCCGGTAATCCTCGATATGAAAGAATTCCGGATTGTATTCAGCGAGATCGCGTTCCCAACGCTGGCGCACGGTCTTCCAACCGACGTCGTCGGTCGTCACAATCCCCAGGCGCACGGCAACCACTTAACCCACCTTCCGATGTCCGGATCGCGTCGGCGCGATCGCAAAACGCTCCCGACACGTTTACAATCACGGCACCCAACCGCTGTCATTGGGATTTGCGCGCCATTGTTAATTGGTAAATCGCGTCGGTGCGCAGCATGCTGGATCGGCATTTCAGTTCGCGGACGCGCGCGCCCGGCTTGGCGCACGATTAAGCAAAGGCGCAGGGTGCGCTGCTTGCGGCTTAACCGTGATCCGCGATTAACCGTTATTTTTCGCGGGTTTTCGCGTACACAGTCGCTCCCAGGAGCCCGTCAGTTATGAACGCGAAAACCCGCAGCGTTTATTTCGATATTGCCGACGGTCAACGGCGCGAAGTGCCGATCGCCAACGTCGGCGGCCTGCCGATTGCGGTGATTGATCGCACCCAATCGGCGCAGCTTATGGCCGACGTTGCGCTCGAGCGCCGCGGCAGTGGACAGCGTCCGCTGGTTTTCACTTCGGCGAACGGCCAGGTTCTTTCGATGTGCGCGCGCGACGCGCAGATCCGCGATCTGTTTCTGCAGGCCGACCTCATTCACGCCGACGGCATGCCGCTCGTCTTTGTGTCGCGGCTGTTTCACGAACAACCGCTTCCGGAGCGCGTCGCTACCACCGACCTCTTTCATGACGTCGCGCAAGTCGCGCAGCAAAAGAACCTGCGAGTCTTTTTTCTCGGCGCCGCCCACGCCGTGATGAAAGCGGCCGCGGCGCGCGCGCGAGCGCTTTATCCCGATCTCGACATCGTCGGCAGCGAGGGTGGCTATTTGCGGCGCGACGGCGACGACGAGCGTATCATCGCGACCATCAACGCGGCACGGCCGGACATCCTGTGGCTCGGCATGGGCGCGCCGGCTGAGCAATCGTTCGCCGCACGCCACCGCGATCGGCTGCGCGGGGTCGGCCTGATCAAAACGTCCGGCGGATTGTTCGACTTCGTTTCCGGCAAAAATCCGCGGGCGCCGAACTGGTTGCAAGGCGCGGGGCTCGAATGGGCCTATCGCATTTATCGCGAGCCGCGGCGGCTCGCCGGTCGCTACCTCGTGACCAACCCGCACGCGCTGTTCCTGCTGCTGACGCGGACCGAGCGCATGGCCCCTGCCGCTCTTCGATCAGTCCAACGGTAAGTAAACCATTAGTATGCATAGCTGCGTCATGAGCGAAGGTTCCGCGCCCTCCGTGTCCCTGTGCGTGCCGACATTCCGCCGGCCCGATGGTTTGCGTAAACTTTTAGTTTACATCGAGCAGCTGAATTATTGCGGCAAGATCGAGGTCATTGTCATCGACAACGACCCGGACACCCGCGCCGGCGCGGCGGTGGCGCAAGAGATCGCGCGCAATTACCGCTTCCCGCTCGAGGTGCATATCGAGCCGCGCCGCGGTCACACTTATGCCTACGACCAGGCATTCGTGCGCGCCTGCCGGTCGCCGCTGTCCCCCGATTACATCGCCGTGCTCGACGACGACGAATACCCCGATCCGAATTGGCTCATCGAGATGGTGCAGGTCGCGCAGGAATACGACGTCGAAATCGTCGGCGGACCGGTGTTCCCGGTGTTCGACGCGCCCGAGCACTGGCTCGCCAAGAGCGGGCTTTACACGCCACAGCGCTACGCGACCGGACGCGTGCCGATGATCTATGGCGCCGGCAGCATGCTGATCGCCCGCACCACGCTCGAAGACTATCTCGACGAGCCGTTCTTGCACGATTACGCGTTCACCGGCGGCGGCGATGAAGAGTTCTTCCACCGCTGCCGCCTTGATGGCCGCACGTTCGCCTGGGCCGACGCGGCGCTGGTGTTCGAGACCACGCCGCGGTCGCGCACCACGGTCGGTTATCTGCTGCGGCGCATGTTCCGCAAAGGAACCGGCGCCGCGCGCGTCGAGCGCAAATTCGTCTGCACCAAAATCGGCATGCTCCGGCGCTGGATCAAAGGCTTCGGCCTGATCGGCTCCGGCGCGCTGTCTTTGCCGATAGCGGCATTGGGCGGGCGCCCCGCCATCATGCGCAGCCTGATTCTGGCGGCGCGCGGCAGCGGCCGCATCGCCGGAGAGTTCGGCATCTTTTACGAAGAGTATCGCCGGTAAAGCCATGCTCGCCCTGCAAGCACGAGATCCTAATACAAGTTCACTGCCGGAACGCGTCAGCGGCATGGCGTCGCGATTTATTGCGCGCCAGAGCCGCAGCAAAGTTCTGGCGCTGGGTGCGACCGGGCCGCTCGTGACTTTCACATTCGACGACGTGCCGGCTTCGGCCTGCGAAACCGGCGCCCGTATTCTTGAGCGCCATGGCGCACGCGCGACCTTCTACGTTGCCGGCCGCGGTTGTGGCACGACAAACCCCGACGGTCCGCCTTGCGCTTCAATCGCACAGCTGCGAACGGTGTGGGCGAACGGCCACGAAATCGGCTGCCACACCTATTCGCATCCGACAGTCCGGCACATGAGCCTTGAGGCGCTCGGCCTCGAACTCGACCGCAATCGCTCGGTACTGAAAGAGGTCGACCGCAACGTCGAGCTGCGCAATTTCGCTTACCCTTACGGCGACTTTTCCGTTCGCAGCAAACGATATCTGGAAGGGTGTTTCGACTCTTGCCGTTCCGGACACGCCGGAATCAACAGCGGCATCGCCGATCTCGGCGCGCTGCATGCCTGGCCGCTGCAGGAAGAGACGCTCGGCCGCGCCAAGATCGCCGAGCTGATCGCCGAGACCGTGCAGTGTCGTGGCTGGCTGATATTCTTCGGCCACGACGTGGTGGACCGGCCGGGCACCTACGGCATTTCACCCGATCTGCTCGATTTTGGCGTCGCGACCGCCTTGCGCGCCGGTTGCGTCGTCACCACCATTGCCGACAGTCTGGATCGCATCCGGCACGGGGCTGGTCAAAAATGAGCGGCGACCGGTCGCTTGAGGCTTGCAATACCGCCGTGTCGGCGACGGTGCCGAAAGTCACCGTAGTGATCGCCGCCTATAACGCCGACCGGTTCATCCGCAAAACACTCGACAGCGTTTTTGCGCAAAGCCTGGAAGACATTGAAGTCATCGTTGTCGACGACGGATCGATCGATAGCACGCCCCACATCATTCGCTCCTACATCGACCCGCGCCTGACCGTGCTGCGGCAGGAGAACAGCGGAGTGAGCGCCGCGCGCAATGCCGGCTTGGCGATCGCACGCGCGCCCTACATTTTTTTTCTCGACGCCGATGACGTGCTGTTACCGGACGCGCTTGAGAAAATGGCGGAGGCGCTGGATCGCAAGCCCGACCACGTGGCCTGTTATGCGCACCACATGCGGATTGCCGAGGACGATACGGTGCTGTCGACGACCGAGGACCTTCGCTGGAAAATGTTTCCGGCCGAAGACACTTTGCGCGAACTCATCGCCAAGAACTTCATCGTCTGCGGCGCGATCTGCATCAGGACCGAAGCAGCGCGCGCGGTGCACGGCTTCAGTCCGGCGCTCAAGCTCGGCGAGGACTGGGAGTTCTGGTGCCGTCTTGCCGTGATTGGAGATTTTTCCGCGATGCCGGGCTTTGTCGCATTGAAATACCGGCAACGCTTCAACAGCGCCAATTACCGGCTACGCAAGACGCCGCTGCGGCAAAACTTCGACGCGATCGAGGCCGTGTATTCGAATCCGGCGATTCAGCAAAAATTTTCGCGGGCCGAGCTGAGGCGGCGGCGGCGTCTCGCGGAAATCGACGGCTTCTGGGCCGGCGCCCGCAATGCCTATGTGCAGGGACAAAAAATCGCATTCGCCGGTTACCTCATTCTGGGCGCCGTCTGCTATCCGGACAGCATCCTGCGGCCGCGGCTGGTCTATCTGTTTATTCGCGCGCTCGGTCAGCAAGCCAAACCGCCGATCGGCGTGAAAGCGGCCTAGCCCTTGCAAATCGTCGCCGCGCTAGCGCGGCAGGAGGCCGAGTACGGCGCGCGCAAGCCGCCGGCTTTTGCTGGTCTTTTGGCGGCGCGCGTCGGTCCAGTCGATCATGCCGGCGTTGAGGTCGTAGTCGCCGCGCTGTTCCATCGGTATGTCGTCGGCGACGATGCGCGCGATCAGCCGCGGCAATTCTCGATAAAAAAGCTCCGAGCGGTAAGGCGGGTGGAGCGAGTACATTCCCGGTCCGGTGCCGAGAAAATCGATGCGGCAGAGGGCGTGACGCGCCAGCGCGGCGGTGAGCACCACTTCGGCCGGCAACGCCAGCGGCCGTTGGCGGTAGAGGCGCGCGCGCAACCGCTGCATCGCATTCGGCCGCATGATATCCAGCGCGCCGACCCGCGCGTCGAAGCGGCGCTGATCGAGCACGAAAATGCGGGTGCTCACGCCGCTGAATCGGTAAGCCGGATAGGCCGCCGGCAGCCGCTCCGGCGGCACCGGCGCGAAGCGGGTAAAAGGCTTGTGCGGGTTGGCGAGCGAACCGTCCGGGCGCGGCGGCCCCGGCAGCGGCGAGACAAACAGCGCGTCCGGCTCGTTTGCAAACCACTCGATCGCCTCGTCGAGCCAGTGTTGGCTGCCGCCGCCGAACAGCATGTCGCCGTCCATGTGCACCACATAGTCGGCGTCGGCTGTGAGTAGCCCATAAAAATAAGCGTGAAACGGCCCGCCGTCATAAGCCTTCTCGGGATAGTCGCCGCTGGTCGCGAAATAGCGTTGCCGCACAGCCTCGCGGGCGACCGGCGCATAGTCGACTTCGGCCACTTCGAGCTTCGGGAAACGGCGCGCCATGCGTTCGATTTCCGCAAACAGCCGCCGCCGATTTTCCTCGTAAGCGGCGCCGTGGTAGCGGCCGTTGCGGCTGCGTTTGGTGTCGACGGTCAACACCACCCGATCGACTTGTCCGCTCCAGGCCTCGAGCTGATGCTTGAGCGTATGTGCGACAAGCCGCGCGTCGAGCGGATGCAGGTTGATCTGAAGGGCAGAGCGCACCGTCATCGCCGCCTCACGAGCTCCACAGCGAGAAACGGCGCCAGGTCCGCAGCGCCATCGTTGAGGTAATGGTGGTGCGAATGCCGGCGAGGTCGAACAGCAGCGCCGCAACCGCGTACGCAATGCCGCCGGCGGCGGCGACTGCGATGAGCGCCACTATCCCGTGCCCGGGCACCGCCGTTTTTACCGCGTACGTCACCACCGCCATGATCGCGGTGGCCGCAAAGACGCGCGCCATGCCCCAACCGTTGAAAGGAATCGGGAAGGCGCGGCGCGACAGCAAAAGGCCGATGACGATGCCGAGCGCTTCCGCCGCCACCGCCGCCACCGCGGCGCCGGTCAGTCCAAAAACGAAGGTCAACGGCAGCAGCAGCGAAATGTTGATGATCAGCACCGAGGCGTCGTGAACGACCTGCAGCATCGGCCGTTCGGCTAACTGAAAACTGACTTGCAAATAAAACTGGTTGAATGCACCGCATACGCGCCCGACCGCCAGCAACGGCAACAGGGCTATGACGCCGGTCTGAAACTCCGATCCCAACAACGTCCCCGCCACCAGATTGGCGCTGATGCTGAGCCAGACCGCGGCCGGAGCGATCAAGGCCAGCAACAGCTCAGCGCCCTCTTTCAGGCGCTCGCGGGTCGCCGCCGGGCCCTTTTCGGCCATGCTGCGGAAGGTGATCGGAAACAGCGCCGAAGCGACACTGTTACCGAACAGGTTGGTGATCTGCCGCGGCAGATCGGCGGCAAGGCCGTAGCAGCCGGCGGCGCTTTCGCCGAGCAGATAGGCGACGCCCAGCCGGTCCAACGCGTTATGCAGCGCGATCACCAGCGCGCCCATCGAGAATGGCATGCCGTAGCGGATGAATTGCACGAGCCGCGGCGCCGCGAAGTTCCGCAATGAGCGCAGCGGATTGGCCTGCACGCTCAAAACGTTGGCGATCAGAAAGCTCGAGCCGAATCCGAACAGCAAACCCAGGCCGCCGCCGCCGAACCGGATGGCGGTGTAGCCGAGCGTCAGGCCCAGCAGGCTGCGCAACAGCGAAATGGTGGCGAAACGCAGCGCGTTGAGCTGGGCGCGCTTGAACTCCATGCTGATGTCGAAGGCGGTGTTGGTCAGCGCCACGAACACGCTGGCCATGATCAACCCGATCCCGATCGACGGGCGAAAAATAAGGAGCGCGATCGGCAACAGAGCGGCCAGTACGACAACGGTCAGACCGTAGGCGGCGGCGGCATCCGCGTGCATGTCGAGCTCGGGCGACCGCGCCTGAAAGCGTGCGACCGACAGCCGCACCCAGGTGAAGAACAGCGCGGAGACAATCGCCGCGATGCCCATGCCGACGACGTAGACACCGTACTCGGCCGGCGTCAGAAGATGCGTGTAGAGAATAAGCGCGAAAAAGCCAACGATCGCCGGCATCAGATGGGCGCCCACATAGATCAGCGTGTATGGGTTCATCATCGGCGGGCCACCTTATGCTTCGACACGTCGCTCGACCCCGCTCGAACCCAAATCAAATGCCGACCCACAGCGCCGCGACTACACATAGGTCAAATTTATGCGGCATCGAGTTAAAAACCCTGGTTATGCATGACGTCGTTAATTAACCGAAGCGCGCCAGCAGACAACGCCGCGAGAAAGTTAACCAACAGTTGACGGGTCTGTGTTGAAGTCAGGTCACTGCCGACTATCTGAGCGCAGAGCGTGACGGCGGCCAGTCGTTCTGTCCGCGTCACGACGCCCTTTTGTAAGATCGCATTGTTGCCGATGTCGCTGCCCAACGAAGAGATAACGGAACGCAAGGCCATTCTGCTGTTCTATCAGGAGGCCGAGTCCGACAAGTTCGTCAAATACGACCGTTATCTCAAACGGCTGGTGCGGCCGCTGTACAATCTGACGCACCATCGTCGCAAAAAAACCGGCTACGGCGTCTGCTGCGAGATGCTGACCCGCGCGCTCGAGCAGGCGGGTTGGACGGTGCGGCTCAACGATTACGCCACCGCCCGCAGGCATCCGGACTATCCGGTCGGGCTGATCGGCGGACCCGAACTGATCGAGCGATGGACGCTGCCCAATCCGGCGGTTCTGGGTCCGGCGCTCTACGATCACCCGATGCTGGCGCCGCATTTGATGGAGGATCCGCGGTTTCGCATTTATTTGCTGTCATCGCAATGGATTCACGATTTTTATTCCCGCTATTACGGCGCGGCCTGCGCGCAGTGGTATGCGGGCATCGATACGACGGAATGGCCTGACACCAAAGCGCACGCCAAGGACGTCGACTTTCTGATCTACGACAAGATCCGGTGGAACCACGAGCAGTTCGAATCGAGCCTGCTCAAGCCGATCCAGGACACCTTGGAGGCGCGCGGCTTTCGCGTTGAGACCATTCGTTACCTGTTCCACGACCACGCGACCTATCGGCACCTTCTCGAGCGCTCACGCGCCATGGTGTTTCTGTGCGAGCACGAGACGCAGGGGATCGCCTATCAGGAAGCAATGGCGTCGAACGTGCCGATTCTGGCCTGGGACAACGGCTATTGGCTCGACCCGTTGTCGCGTCAATTCGAGAAGGCGATGGTGCCGGCGTCGTCGGTGCCGTTCTTCTCGCCCGATTGCGGTGAACGGTTTGCCCACTGGACCGGTTTTGTGCCGGCGTTGGAGCGCTTTCTGGCCCGATTGCCGGACTTAAAGCCGCGGCAATATGTGCGCGAGCATCTGTCGCTCGAACGCTCGGCGCAAATTTACGCGGGGCACTATTTTTCGCTGCTCAACCCGAGGCGCGCCGCCGCCCCCGAGGCGCCGGCGCCTATGCGGCCGGCTTTATCTGCTGTTTTGCCGGGCGCAAAAGTTTGAGCCCCATGGCGACTTTGTCGCCGAGATTTTTCTGCGACAGGCAGGTGAAGAGACAAAGCGTTTCGCAAGCGATGGTCTCCTTGCGTCGCTGAGCGCCTTCCTCGCCGTACCAGATTTCGCGCGCCGTCTGCGTGCGCACATTGCCGATCGGCGGAAAGTTCCAGCACACCTCAACGCGGCCGTCGCAGCGGATGAAGAAATTGCGCATGCCGACCCGGCACGGCATCACCTCGCGCGGCGCCTTTTCGCGGCGGAAATGGTTCGGCCACAGATTGAGGAGAAGCTCGCTGTTGAGGATCGGCGCGCCGGCGCGTTTCATCTCGATCAGGCGGTCTTTCACCGCGATCAAATCATCGAGCTCCTCGGGTCCGATCCAGAACTCGCCCTTCGCCTCTTCGGTATGCTGCTCGACCGGCTGCATGTTGAGCGCAGTGGCCCCGATGTTGCGCACCCACTCGACCAGCTCCGGCAGCTGCCGGTAATTGAGCCGATGCACGACCGCCTTGACGATAATCGGAAAATCGACGCCGTATTTCGCTCGCGCCCGCGCCACATGGCCGATGCCGGTGACGATATCCCTGAGCGAGTTGTCGATGCCGCGCGAATAGTCGTGAATCTTGGCGTCGTGCGAGTCGACCGAGATGTTGACGTTGAATGGTTTGGCGGCGACCGTCCAATCGGCCACCTTCTCGTTGACGAAGGCGGCGCCATTGGTGGTGACGCCCCATTTCAATCCCTGTTCGCCGCAGAACGTGATGAGATCGACGAAGCCCTTTTTGATGTAGGGCTCGCCGCCGGCGAATTCGATGTGAAAGTGGCCGATGAAGTCTTTCAGATCGAGCAGCGCCTTCTTCCAGTCGTCGATCGACATATCCTTGCTGTAATTCGGCCGCCGCCAATACTCGCAATAGCGGCACTTGTAATTGCAGCGCTCGATGACTTCGCCGTAGATCGATATCGGCACGGTTACGTCGCGCCCGGTGCGCAAATAAATTTCTTCGGCGACCGCATTGCGGACGTGGTGAGCGCCAAGGCGCGTCAGCTCGAGGACATTCACGACTTACCTCGTCGATGAGAGAAATCCGGTTGCTTGCATGGTCCCACAGGACGCCACCATTCCGAAGCAATTGCCGGCATAAAGGTTAACCAAATCAATTATGTGCACGGTCGCTGCCGGGCACTTAAATGACGTTTTCGGAGTTCGTATTGGCGCAAACGGCGCGCGTTGCGCGCCGGCCGGCACGGCCGCAATCATCGAGCGGAAACCATGATCTCACGCCGAAACGCGTTGCTGGGCGGTGCACGTCTGATCGGTGCGCTCGCCGGCGGAATTGTTCCCGGACTGGGCGCCGGCGCGGCGTCGGCGGCAACGTCCGCGGCCGGGACAACGCGCCGCATTCCTTACGGCGCCTGCGTAAATTTCACGCCGTTCCTGAACGAAGCCGAATACCGCATTGCTTTCGAAACCTACTGCCAGCAGGTGACGCCGGAATACGGTCTGTTCTGGGGCTACCTGCGCCCGACCCGCAATCAATTCGTCTTCGATTATGCCGACAAGGTGCTCGCCTTTGCCGACCTCAACGAAATGACCATGCGCGGCCACACGCTCGTGTGGTACGGCGCGATGCCGGATTGGACCAAACAAATCGGCAGCGCCGCGGAAGCCGAGCGCGAGCTTACGCTGCATATCGAAAAAGTCGTCGGCCGCTATCGCGGCCGCATCAAAACCTGGCAGGTCGTCAACGAGCCGATCGATGACGTCAAAGACGGCGCCGCGGGCTTGCGTCCTTCGATTTGGCTGCAGCAGCTCGGCCCGAAATACCTCGACATGGCGTTTCGCCTGGCGCACCAGGCCGATCCGGCCGCCGAGCTGTTGATCAACGAATACGACGTCGAATGCGTCGGCGCTTCTTATGCCGCGCGGCGGCAAGCGCTGCTGACGTTGGTGCGCGAACTTCTCGCACGCGGCGTGCCGCTGCACGGCGTCGGCCTGCAAGGTCACATCCAGGGCAAGTATGAGATCGACGACGACGGCGTTTCCAGTTTCGTGTCCGAGATCAAGTCGCTCGGCCTTTCGGTTCACGTCACCGAGCTCGACGTGATCGATAAAGAATTCGCCGGGCCGATCACGGTGCGCGACGCGATGGTGGCGGGGCGTGCGTACGATTTCCTCAACGCTATCTTTGCCGCCGAACGGCCTTCGGCGATCGGCACCTGGGGCATTACCGACCGTTACACCTGGGTCCCGACATGGAATAAGCGGGCTGACGGGCTCGCCAATCGCCCACTACCGCTTGACGATCATTACCGACCCAAGCCGCTGTGGTCCGTAATCGACTATTTCTGTCAGAAAGCCCCCTGATTCCGGCGTATTTTGCGCTGCGCAACAAGGCGTTCTTGCCGACCCGCGCATACCGCCCGGTCGTCAATCTGAGGGGCGATTTTCATCCAGCTGTCACAAACCACGCGCAAAGATGTGGCCGCTTTCAGCCAATGAGGGGGTGTCATGAGTGAAGCCGTTCTGCCCGGTTCAATCGAACCCGCGGCGCATAAGGGACCCGATCTTTCTGGCGCCATTAATCCCATCACCGGCATCATTTTCGGAGGGGTTATCGCCGCCGTCCTGCTGTTTGTCGCCTACAGCATTTGGACCGACGTGAGCGCCAGTGGCGCACGCGTTACGACGCTGGCGCCGTTTCTTCTGCTTTTCGTTGCCCTGTTGATCGCGCTGGGCTTTGAATTCGTCAACGGCTTCCATGACACGGCCAATGCGGTCGCGACCGTCATCTATACGCGCTCGTTGCCGGCGAATTTCGCCGTGGTCTGGTCCGGCATGTTTAATCTCGCCGGTGTGCTCGCTTCCTCGGGCGCGGTTGCCTTCGGCATCATTTCGCTGCTGCCGGTCGAACTGATCCTGCAAGTCGGCTCAAGTGCCGGTTTCGCCATGGTGTTCGCCCTGCTGATCGCGGCGATCATCTGGAATCTTGGGACCTGGGCCTTCGGCCTGCCGGCCTCGAGTTCGCACACCCTGATCGGGTCGATCATCGGCGTCGGCGTTGCCAACGCCCTGCTCCATGGCCGCAGCGGCACTTCCGGCGTTGATTGGAGCAAGGCCAAGGAAGTCGGTGAGGCGCTCTTGCTCTCCCCGCTGTTCGGCTTCGCTCTGGCTGCCGCCTTGTTGTTGCTGTTGAAAGCCGTCGTGCGCGTGCCCGCGCTGTATGCCGAGCCGAAGGGCAATCAGCCGCCGCCGTGGTGGATCCGCGGCATCCTGATCCTCACCTGCACGCTGGTCAGCTTCTTCCACGGCTCCAATGACGGTCAGAAGGGCATGGGCCTGATCATGCTGATCCTGATCGGCACCGTGCCGACCGCCTACGCGCTCAATCGCGCGTTGCCCGACGGCCAGCTGCAGCTCTTTGCCCAGCGGTCGGCGGCCGCAAGCGCGGTGATCGAGCAGAAGGCCTCGGGATACACGGTGCTCGGTAATCCACGGCCGGAGGTGACCGCCTACGTCTCCAGCCACACGCTCAACGAGGGCACCTACCCGTCGCTGGCGGTTCTGGTGAAGGATATCTCCGACCAGATCAGCAAATACGGCTCGATTTCGAAGATGCCATCAGAAGCGGTCGGCAACACCCGTAACGACATGTATCTGGCGTCTGAAGCCATCCGCTTCCTGATGAAAGACAAAGGCAGCGATCTCAAGCCCGACGAAGTCAAAACGCTCAATGCCTATAAGCTGTCGCTTGACGAGGCGACCAAGTTCATCCCGACCTGGGTCAAGGTGGCGGTCGCCATCGCGCTTGGCCTCGGCACGATGATCGGTTGGAAGCGCATCGTCGTCACCGTCGGCGAAAAGATAGGCAAGACCCATCTAACCTATGCGCAGGGTGCTTGCGCCGAAATCACGGCCGCAGCCACGATCGCCGCGGCCGACATCTATGGCTTGCCGGTCTCGACCACGCACGTGTTGTCGTCGGGCATCGCCGGCACCATGGCGGCCAACGGCTCGGGGCTGCAGCTCTCGACCGTGCGCAATATCG
>CAYWNY010000013.1:0-46128 GCA_964459765.1 uncultured Hyphomicrobiales bacterium
AAGCCCGATCCGAACTGCACTTGGTGCATTTGACGTCACGAAGTCGGCAATCGTCGTGCGTTCCCTGCGCCGGAAACATGTACCGCAAGGCCGGGGATTGCCGGTAAGCGTGTTCTCGCCGCGGGCTCGGAGACCGCTCGCTCATTCCGCAACTGATAAAGAAACTCATGTTTCTTAATCAGTTGTGCGAAACACGCCAGAACGGACCTGCGAAGAATCACAACCGCCGGCGTCATACGAGCGAGATATGCCTACGCTCGGCAACCTCGCCGCTGGGGCGAAGTCCCATATGGAGAGCAGCCCGATCAATAAGGGTATGGCTGGATCAGCGTCTTAATCACTGCCTACAGTTAGATAGCGTAGATGACGGCGAGCCAATAAAAGAGCTGTACGCGAATGAAACGTCTCATATCCGCTTACTTTTTTCCGATATCCGTTCGAGCATGCGATCCCGGATTACTCAGATCGCGGAGCCGAAAACCGAGGTTTCTTTTTTCCGATCAGCTGGCGGCTTGGGTCCTTATACAATTTTGCGGCTCACCCGCGGCCGCGAATCAATTGGTCTAGGCCGCCTTAGTTTTTTGCCCGATGGCGATACGCGACCAGGCGGCGGCCAATGACGCCACCAGATGGTCGAGATCAGCGTCCGTGTGAAAGGGCGACGGCGTAATGCGCAGCCGCTCAGTGCCGCGGGGGACGGTCGGATAATTGATCGGTTGCACGTAGATGTCGTACTGGTCGAGCAGAACGTCGCTGATGTTCTTGCAAAGGACGGGCTCGCCGACCATCACGGGAACGATGTGGCTCGGATTCCTCAAATAGGGGATCCCAGCATTGTCGAGCCGCCGCCGGAGCTCGGCAACACGATTCTGTATGCGGGTACGCTCCGCATTGCTGCTTTTTAGATGACGAACGCTTGCGAGCGCGCCCGCCGCGACGTGCGGCGGAAGCGACGTCGTGAAGATGAAGCCCGATGCAAAGCTCCGGATGAAGTCGCACAACGCAGTTGAGGCCGCGATATAGCCGCCAATTCCCCCGAAGGCTTTTGCCAACGTACCTTCGATCACCGTGAGACGGCCGCTGAGACCTTCTCGCTCGGAAATTCCACCACCACGATCACCGTACAAACCAACAGCATGGACCTCGTCAAGGTATGTCATCGCGCCACGCGCCTCGGCCACGTCGCACAACTCGGCAAGCGGAGCGATATCGCCATCCATGGAATAGACCGACTCAAAAGCGACGAGCTTCGGCGCGCTGGGATCGAGGTCCGCAAGCTTGCGATCGAGATCACCGGGATCGTTATGTGCGAAAATTCTGGTCTGCGCACGACTGTGGCGAATTCCCTCGATCATCGAAGCATGGTTTGATTTGTCGGAAAACACGACGCAGCCCGGGATGCGTGACGCGAGCGTCGCGAGCGACGCCCAGTTGGACACGTAGCCTGACGTGAACAAGAGCGCGTCTTCCTTGCCGTGAAGATCGGCGAGCTCGCGCTCGAGCAAAACGTGATAGTGATTCGTGCCGGAGATGTTACGTGTTCCTCCGGCGCCGGCGCCGCAACGGTCGACTGCCTCGTGCATTGCCGCTAGGACAGCCGGGTGCTGCCCCATTCCCAAATAATCGTTGGAGCACCACACCGTTACGTCGCGTCGTCCGCGCGCGCCGTGATAGGTCGCCCGGGGGAAGTTGCCGACCTGGCGCTCGAGATCAGCGAAGACACGATAGCGCCCTTCCTTACGCAGGCCGTCGAGTTGTTCTTGGAAATAAGACTCATAGTTCATTGCTTCCTCCAATTCGCGGACACGGGCGTTGCGCGACGAACGTACGGCCGCGTTCCATTGTTGTCCCGCGCGCGGTCGGCAAAATCCTGCCTGAAGCGGTCTTCCATCCTTCGTCGCGCGCTCCGCACTTCTTCTTCGTTAGTTTTCGCGGCATCGCCAACGTCGACGTTATTTGAATTGGTGCCCGTCGTGGGCTGCCGAAAAAGAACGCTTGTATGCATGGCGTCACCTTGGCCGGGTGTTGCATGAAATGAATTATGATTCCGGGAGTTTGGTTATAACGTTCGGCACGCTATCCGGTGCCATGGAGGCTGCAGCCGCGCCGACATCGGCCGTCCGTGACCGCATGCCCCAGCTCCACAGCGCAGCTATCGGTAGCGGCAAGACCATGAACCAGTGCTCCAGTACGCCAAGCGCCATCAATGATGCGAGGAGCGTATAGCCGGTCGTTTCGAAGGCGCTTGCGTCACCCGTGAGTGCTTTGGCAACCAGCAACGTCGTAATCGCAGTGGCCGCAGTAACCGCCACGGGGAAAAATAGGCTCACCGGCTTTCTAGTGAAGTAGCTCGCGAGATGTTCCACAGGCGTGGGAAGAAATTCGTGATTAAGCACCGGTACGCCGGCGAACAGATTAAGCTTCGCGCTCACCCGCATTGCCCAGAGAAGGAGGAATGTCCAAGCGCCGAACTGATTGTCGGCTTTCCAGGTGACGGCTATGACCGCAACGCCGGAAAGCACGAGCGCAATCTCGTGATAAATGATGGCTTCCACAGCCAGCGCAGCGCGCCGCCATCCTACGCAATTCTCCGGACACGCCCTGTTGCGCGGACCGGTCACGATCCCGGTCAAAAAGCCGAATTCTTGCGTGCCCCAAAGAAGTACCGCACAAGTGAAAGCGGCGTAGGCGCCGACCACGCTCGGATCGGTGGCACTTCGCGCCAAACCATAAAGCGAGGCCGCAAATAACGCCCCGGCGCCCGCAAGACCCCAACGCGTGTTCAAATCGCGCCGCCCGACGATGTACAGCACTACCCCGGTGCTAAACCACCAAACGAACAGCGCGCAGAGCGCAGCAACGGCCGGATGGGACAACAGCATCATCCGGCGTCACCAGGCTGGAGCCAAACTGACATGCTGCGGAAGCACGTTGCGCTTGGCCGGAAGTAAAAACAACCTGGCAAACGTCGACGCCGCGGCCAAGCCGATACCGAGGCTCCAGATACGCCCCAGGAGGCCGCCCCTCGCCTTTGCGACGGCGTTCGCCTCGCCCAGCCGCCACAGTCGATCGAGACCCGATCGGAAGGCCGGGTTATCGAGATCGAGAACGACAGGGAAGACCTGCTGGGATATCTCCGAAGTGATGCGAAATACGGTGAAGTCGTAATCGCTCGGATCCAGACCGATCGCTTCGTGAAAGGCCGGGCGCATGTGATCGCGCACGTACATCGTCGCGAACACCGCCAGCAGGAAGAACTTGATCCAGAGCTTATTACGGCCGGCCAGCAGAGAGGGATCGGCGCGCATTAGTAGCGCAAAGGCTTCACCATGCCGGAACTCGTCGTTACACCACCGCTCGAACCAGCGGAAGATCGGATGAAATTGTCGATCCGGATGGCGCTCGAGTTGCCGAAAAATGGTGATGTAGCGCGCATAACCGATTTTCTCGGAAAGATAGGTCGCGTAAAAAATGAATTTCGGCTTGAAGTAAGTGTACTTCTTGGCGCGCCTTAAAAAGCCTAGGTCGATGCCGACGCCGATCTCCTTGAGCGCCTCGTTGATGAATCCCGCGTGGCGTGATTCGTCTCGGCTCATATAGCCGAACAACTCAGCGATTTCGGGATTCTTTATCTGCTTTTTGATCTCGGAATAGAGCACACAGCCGGAGAACTCCGCAGTTAGCGAACTGACAAGGAAGTCGACGAATTCCGCGCGTAATCCGTCCGGAAGCTTTGCCACGTCGGAGCCGAACGGCTCAGCACGGCGAAAGTGCGCCTTATTGTGGTCGGCCCGCAGTTCGGCCATCATCGCGTCCCATTCGGATCGAACTCCGTCGACATTGAGACGATCCATGGCGTCGAAATCGGTCGTGTAAAAGCGTGGGCTTAGCATCGTGTCGGTTTGTGCTGACTTCGTCGTGGCGTTGATGCTACCGCCGCCTTCCATGGTAATCATGACACCCTCCCGCCCGAGAAGCTGACTTCATAGAGTTCAGTCAATTCCAAATACCCCTGCAGTCGGGCCATCACGCTGCCAAGAAAATTCGCTCTGACGATGGTGACTCTGCGACCGCAGACGAGACGTTCGCCGAACTCCACTTGCGTTGGAGGATCGTGAACGATCACTCGGTCGCCGGGACGGATCGCGACACCATCGATCTCAACGTAAGCATGCAGACTCTCGATCGTTTGTTCGAGATCGACCGTGCAAGGCAGATCGAGCTGCTCGCGTGTGAACCAATTTACCGTCATCGCGAAGCACTCCGATCGTGCAAAAAGCGGGCGAACGCCGCCACGTTTGTGGGCCCAAAGGCTATCAATTCGATGCGGACGTGGGTCGCGACATCCTCGATCGACAACCGCCCATCGCTCCAACGCGTCAGCAGGAACGGCGGCGACGATCCGAATTCTTCGCGCTTTCGTTCGCGCACAAGTCCACGCAGAACGCCGCGGACGAAGCCGTTGGTTCCGGGCGCGAGGATATCGACGATCCGCTCGCTTCCCACTTCAGAAACCGTCACGGCGCCGTCGGCACGATCCTCGAACCGCAGTTCGCGACTCTCGATGATTCCGGCGGGGGGCACGTAGGTCGTTCCTATGCCACCGAGGCGCGCGAGACCGGTTGCAAGCAGACTGAACCCAATCAGCGCCGAAGCGCCGACAAGCGCGCCCAACGGGAAACGGCGATTTCTACTCAACTCCGCCATTGACCACTCCCATCACGCCGCTGCGGCGGCTTGCGCCCGGACCGCAGCTCCGTTGGCATTCGCGTTCTCGGCTGCGAGGGTCACGACGGAACCGGTAGCGTTGGAAGCGCCCGCGACGGCGCGCGCGAGAATTTCAGAAACGCGCTCAACGTCTTTCACCGACCGCAGCATCGGCTCGGACCGCGCCGCACGCCACGGTCGCGCGTGCGGCCAGAGCATTAGATAGGCGACGCGATCGTCGCCAGTGATCGCAATTGGGATGTCGCCGCTACCATCGGCATAAGCACGCAGCGCCGCCGCACCGATGACGGCGAAAGGAATATTCAAAGTCATCGGAAGAGCGATCCCAAACTGCATGATGACGCGGCGGCTGGTGATTGTGTATTGCGTGCTCCGGCTCGATAGCCAGGCGAGCAGCAGCAACAAGCCACATGCCGCTCCGCAAGGCACCAGCAGCCAGACTAAGCTGATTGCCGTAGTCGAGCCTGCATCGCCGGTCGCGAGGTCCGAAGCGATGCGCCAGATTGCTAGCAAACTAAAATAGATGGCGACCTGGCGCGTGTGGAATGCACGAAGCGCCAACCCGTGCCACTGCGGGCGGCCTCGCCAAAGCACAGCCTCGCCCGGGGGCAGCGGCCCGGGCAGAGCTAGCGCAGGAGCGAATATACTCATAACAGGGGCTCCTTGCGTCCGGGTGTGGCGTAGAGCGTGCCGCCGGCGAAGTAGCCGACGATGCGATCTTCTTCCCGCTTGGTGACAAGATTCGGATTGGCGATTTCGGGAACGTCGGCGAACTGCGCTGCTAATATCGAACGCACCTTGACCTTACGATCTCGGCCCCAGATACGCGCCATCGTTATTGGGACGAGCACGCGGCGCGAAACTGTCGGCGTGCTGACATCGACTTCAAGATAGCGGATTAACGACTCCGCGCGATCGATCCAAACGTCCGTCACCGTGCCCGCGGATTGGCCGTCCGCGCCGAGAACGGTCATTTCGCGCGGGTCCGGATCGATCGGCCCAATGCCGAAATCCGAAAGCGTGCGCATTGGCACAATCGCCGGCCCCCCGTCGACTGCATGTTCCGGTACATCGTCGCGATCCGCGTAGGAAGCGGGTCCAACGCCGTCTCTCATCGGATCGCCCGTTGGCTCCATCGGGGCGCCCGGCCAAGGTAGAAGCGGCGCAACCGGCGCATTCCGCCGATCCGATTTCGTACTGGGCACAACCCTGGTCGATCCGTCGCTCATCAGGAACGATTTCGGTGGAGGCATCGCTGGGAAGCCTTGCACCAGCACCCCCCCTGCGCGATCTGATTCAAGCGGATAACCTTCGCGCTTGTCTTCGCGGCGCAGATAAAAAATCAGTCCGGCGAAAAAGACCCAAAACGCGTAGAGCACGACTTGAGCGACATCGATGTAGCCAGTAATGGCGCCTTTTGGCATGGGTAGACCTCCACGCTTCGCTGGTTAGCCGGGGAATTCGGCAAGCCCAAATTTTGGTGACGAGCGCAAACGGTTCTCTCGCGCATAACGGACAAGCGGACCGATCGCGATCAAGGTGGCGAATAGCAACGCAATTTCGATGTGATAGACGAACGTATAGCCGGTCGAGGGCAGGTTGAGCGCCGCGCCGAGCCGACCTTCCGTCGCCAAGCCGGAGATAATGTCGCGCAGCCCGCCGCCGAGCGCGATCGCAGTTCCTGCGGCGGTGGCCTGCACCGCGCCCCAAGCGCCGAGCGCCAATCCGCACTGACCGTTGCGCGCGAGATCCATCGCCGCCGTCAAAGTTCCAACCGCAAACAGCCCGCCGCCGAAACCGATGAGGACCGTGCCAACTCGAAGTAGCAAGGGCGAAAGCAGTGGCGCCGAGAAAATGACGCACGAGAAAGCCGCCAGGCCGACCAACGCTCCGAATGCCGACAGTCGATAGGCATCGCCGCCACGACCGAGTTGTCGCGCCGCAACGGCGAAACCCGCCAGCGTACCGACGGCGAACAACGCCGTGAGTAGCGTTGTTTGTCCGACCGAGAGATGGAGTATTTCGCCGCCGTACGGCTCCAGCAGGATGTCCTGCATAGTGAACGCTGCAGTGCCGAGCGCGACAGCAGCGAACACGCGCGTCGAGCGGGTGTCGCGGCGGAATTCCGACCAGGACTCCCGAAACGCGGGCCGTGGGGCGTCATTCGCCGTACGCGTCGGATCCCGCGCCTCTTGTTTCCACAGTGCAATTATATTGAGCACGACGGTCGCAATCGCGGCGCCCTGCACCACCTGGATGAGTCGAATTTCCCTAAAATCCGCCAGGAGTTCGCCGAACAGAAAAGCGCTCGCGACCATGCCGAACAAAAGCATCACATAAAGGAACGCCACGACCCGCGGCCGTGAGGCCTCCGGCGCAAGATCGGTGGCGAGCGCGAGTCCTGCAGTTTGCGTCGTGTGCAGACCGGCACCGACGAGGAGAAAAGCGAGCGCCGCGCCCGCGTCTCCAAGCCAGGCCGGCCCACTGGCGTCACCGGAAAGCACGATGAGCGCAAAGGGCATGATCGCAAGGCCGCCGAACTGCAGAAGCGTTCCGAACCAGATATACGGAACACGCCGCCATCCGAGCGCCGAAAAATGGTTGTCGGAGCGAAAACCGATCAGCGCGCGCAGCGGCGCAAACACCAGCGGCAGCGAGACCATGATCGCGACAAGCCAGCTTGGCACGCCAAGCTCGACAATCATCACCCGGTTGAGCGTGCCGTTGAGCAGCACTACCGCGATGCCGACCGAAACCTGAAACAACGAGAGGCGCAGCAATCGGCCGAGCGGAAGTTCCGTCGTCGCCGCATCGGCGAAGGGAAGATAGCGGGCGCCGAGCAGCATCCAGCCGTTCGAAATTTTCATCGTCGGCCAAGTCATGGCTTGCGTAGCTCCAATGCCTGAGACGTGTAGAAGCCGTTTTGGACGCGGCGAGTTCGGCCGACGCGCCAGGCTCCCAGGCCCGGTTCGTCGCGCACCAGACCGAGGATCGATCGCTCGGTAATTGGCTCGATGGCAGGCGCCCGGTTAGCGCGCGGAAACAACCTGCCGACCGCGTGCATGACGGCAAGCGCCGGCGTTCGTGGCGCAAAAGTGAATAGTAGCGAATATTTGGTTCTCATGGCGAGACAGGTCACGGCTTCGACCACGTCCTCGGACCCGTAGTGGATTAGCGAATCCATTGCGACTACATAGTCGAATTCGCCGAGACTAGGCGCGAGCATATCTCCAGCCAGAAAGTCGACCCCGCAGGCGCTCCCGCTGACTGCCGCGCGCGATCGAGCGAGATCAATCAGCGTCGGCGACAGGTCGACGGCAACGACGCTGGCGCCGCGCCGGGCCGCTTCGATCGCCAAAGCACCTGTGCCACATCCAGCGTCAAGCAGCCGTCGACCGCAGAGATCGGCCGGCAACCATTCTAGCAGCGTCCGCCGCATTTCTTCGCGCCCCGCCCGAACGGTGGCGCGAATGCGGTTCACCGGCGCATTCGATGTCAGCCGCGACCATGCTTCCACGGCGGTGCGATCGAAGTAATCTTCGAGCTGACTGCGACGTTCGATGTAGTTGATGCTTGTCATCAGTGCGTCCGAAATCAGTCGAAGCCCAGGAGATCAAAAATGTCGCGATCCTTGAGTGGCACCGCCGATAGCGGCTCGGCGCCAGCCCAAAGTACCGCAGCAAGGCGCAGATACTCCTTCTGCACACGCTCGACTTCAGGCGACGATTCCATTTCAAATAAAGTCGCCTTTTTGAGACGACTCTTGCGGAAGACGTCGAGATCGGGGAACACAGCCAGAGTCTTGAGGCCGGTTTTTTGGTTGTACTTGTCGAGCTGATCGGTCGCATCACTGCGGTTGGCGATGACGCCGCCGAGCCGCACCGCGTAATTGCGCGACTTGGCCTGGATCGCGGCCACGATACGATTCATGGCGAAGATCGAGTCGAAATCGTTGGCGGCGACGATAATGCCGCGGTCGGCGTGCTGAAGCGGTGCGGCAAAGCCCCCGCAGACCACGTCGCCGAGCACGTCGAAGATCACCACGTCGGTGTCTTCAAGCAGATGATGCTCCTTGAGGAGCTTGACGGTCTGGCCGACGACGTAGCCGCCGCAGCCCGTACCGGCCGGGGGGCCGCCGGCCTCTACGCACATCACGCCGTTATAGCCTTCGTAGACGAAATCCTCGGGCCGTAACTCCTCGGCATGGAAGTTGACAGACTCCAGCGTGTCGATCACGGTGGGGACAAGACGTTTCGTCAGCGTAAATGTCGAATCGTGCTTCGGATCGCAACCGATCTGCAACACGCGCTTGCCGAGCTTCGAAAACGCCACAGATAGATTTGACGACGTCGTGCTCTTGCCGATCCCGCCCTTTCCGTAGACGGAAAAGACTTTAGCGCTGCCGATGGTGACGCTCGGATCTAACTGTACCTGAACGCTGCCTTCGCCATCGCCACGGGTGCGGTGCGGAACCGCTCTGATCGCCACGTTCATGCCGCCACTCCCACTCCGATGCCTTCGATTCTGTCTTCAAGCTCCTCGCCGGCGCGGCGCAGCACATCGAGCGTGGCTTTGTCGGGCGACCAGTAGCTGCGCTCGTGCGCTTCAATCAGTCGATGGGCGACCTTTGCCGACGCCTTTGGATTGAGCGCTGCGAGCCGTTCGCGCATTTCCGGGTCCAGCATGTAGGTCTGCGTGAGCTGCTGATAGACCCACGGCGCCACCTGCCCGGTGGTTGCCGACCAGCCGAGCGTGTTCGTGATGTGGGCTTCGATTTGCCGCACGCCCTCGTAACCGTGACCAAGCAAGGCCTCGTACCATTTCGGATTGAGCGCGCGGGTTCGGGTTTCCAGAGCGACCTGCTCGGAAAGGGTGCGCACGGTACCGTCGCCGCGTGTCTGGTCGCCGATATAGACTGACGCCGTCGCGCCCCGGGCGCGTCGAACGGCGCGGCTGATGCCACCGAGCGTGTCGAAATAGTGATCGACGGTCGTGACGCCGAGCTCGATCGAATCGAGATTCTGATAAGCGACTTCGATGCTGGCGAGCAAATGGGTCAGTACTGCGTCTTGCCGAGACGGTTTGCCGTTAACGCCGTAGGCGAAGCCCTTGCGCCTTACGTAGGCGTCGGCCAACTCGTCTTCATCTTTCCAGCCGCCGTGATCGACCAGCTGGTTAACGTTTGCGCCATACGCGCCGTCGGCGTTACCGAAAACGCGCATCGCGGCCTGATCGATATCGCCGCCGTGCTGCGCCTGGTAAGCAAGCGCGTGCTTTCTCACGAAATTCATCTCGGTGGACTCATCGGCATTCGCGGCCAGCAAAGCCGCCTCGGCGAGCAGCTTGGTCTGCAGCGGCAGGAGGTCGCGGAAAATACCGGACAGCGTCATCACGACGTCCACCCGCGGCCGACCAAGCCGCCCAAGCGGCAACAAATTTGCGCCGGCGAGGCGACCGTAGCTGTCGTGCCGCGGTTCGGCGCCCATGAGCCAGAGCGCCTGTGCGATGGGCCCGCCCTCGGTCTTAAGATTGTCTGTACCCCACAGCACGATGGCGATTGTTTCAGGAATTCCGAAGCCCTCGGCTTTGTGCCGCTGCAACAGTCGATCGGCTTGCCGCGCGCCGTCCTGAACTGCAAAGGCGCTCGGAATGCGGAATGGGTCGAAACCGTGAATATTGCGTCCGGTCGGGAGAACATCGGTATTGCGGATGAGATCGCCGCCCGGCGCAGGGCGGATGTAACCGCCGTCGAGCGCGTGCAAGATTGAAGGCGTCTCGTGATCCTCCGCCAAAAGGGCATCGAGCGCCGCGCGAGCGTTAGCATCGGTAATACCCGCCGCATCAAGCAATTCAGCACGCTCGGTCGCGCTGGGGGGGCGACCGATCACGTGCAGTCCGTGCGGGATGAGCGTGTATTCCAATTCCAGCACCGCAACGCGCAGGCGCTCGATTTCTTTTGCCTCCTCGCCGCTCCAGGCCGGCTCAGCCGGGGCCAGATCGACGGCAGCGGCCTGAGCCTGGACGAGAGACGCCAGGGCGGCACATTGTTCAGCGTCGGCGTCTGGCTCAAGCGCGCGCCAGCGATCAAGCGACGCCTTGAGATCAACGAGGCCCCGATAGAGCCCGGCTTTTGCCACTGATGGAGTGAGGTAACTAATAAGAGTTGCCCCGGCGCGTCGTTTGGCAATCGTGCCTTCGGCGGGGTTGTTAGATGCGTAAAGATAGAAATTAGGGACGTCGCCGATCAGCCGATCGGGCCAGCATTCGCCGGAGAGACCGGCCTGTTTGCCGGGCATGAATTCAAGCGCCCCGTGCGTGCCGAAATGCAGAACCGCGTGGGCGCCGAAATCTTCTCGTATCCAGCGGTAGAAGGCGGCGAACGCATGGGTCGGCGCAAAGCCCTTTTCGAACAGAAGCCGCATCGGATCGCCTTCGTAGCCAAAGGCGGGCTGCACGCCGATGAAGACATTGCCGAATCGTTCGCCGAGCACGAATAGGCCGCTGCCGTCGGTGTTATGCCGACCAGGGGCGGGTCCCCACTGCTGCTCGATGTCACGAAGCCAGCGCTCCTGGCGCACGTGCTCATCGCTCGTAATGCGCGCTGCAACGTTGGCATCAGCGCCAAAGCGCGCGGCGTTGCCGCCCAGTATGCGATCGCGCAAGCCATCGACCGTGTCCGGAACTTCGACGCGATAGCCCGCCTCTTGCAACGTCGTCAGCGTGTGATGAAGCGAGGCATACACAGACAGGTAGGCAGCGGTGCCGGTACTTCCGGCATTCGGCGGGAAGTTGAACAACACGATGGCAATCTTGCGGTCAGCACGCGCCGTCCGGCGCAACGCAACAAGCTTGGCGACCCGCGATGCGAGGACCGCCGCACGCTCCGGATGCGACGACATATCACGGCGCTTCTCGCCGCCCGTCGTCGTTGACCGTCCCCCGAAAGTCATCGGCCAGGTGGCCCCGTCGAGCTCCGGAATTGCCACCATCATCGTTGCTTCAATGGGCGTGAGCCCCCGCGGATCTGCCTGCCACTGTTGAAGGGTCTGAAATTCGACCGGATGCGCGGCGATATATGGGACATCGAGCGCCGCCAACATCTCTTCGGCCGCTTTCGCGTCGTTGTAGGCCGGGCCCCCCACCAGCGAAAAGCCCGTCAATGAAACGACGGCATCGACGATTGGGCGATTGCCTTTGATAAAGTAGCGCTCGATCGCCGCCCGAGCGTCAAGCCCGCTCGAGAACGCGGGAATCACCCGCAGGCCTTTGGCCTCAATTGCCGCAATAACGCCGTCATAGTGCTCGGTATTTCCCGCCACAGCGTACGATCGCATGATGAGCAATCCGACGATGCCGTTGGCAGACTTGCGAGGCAGATGCTCCAGCCTTTCGCAGATCCGCTGCCGCGCGCGCGGGTGGTAGAGCCCGACATCGGGATACCGTTCGGGCGGCGCGGCACGCATTCGAGCACGCAGATGCGCCCTCGGTCCGTCGGCGTAGCGTTCAATCAACATGCGCAAGAGGTTCGCGAGATTTGCTTCCGAACCGGCGAGCCAATATTGCAGCGAGAGGAAGTAGGCGCGGACGTCCTGTGCCTTCCCGGGAACAAACCGGAGCAGTCGCGGCAGTTGCCGCAGCATCTTCATTTGGCCGTGGCCGCTGGAGCCGGAACCGGAGCGGCTGCCGCGCAGACGCTTGAGCCAGCCGATCGCACCGACGGCTTCTTCGGTCATGCTGAACTTGCCGAGGCGGGTGAGTTTAACCACCTCGCCGGCGGACATGCCGCACAACATGGCGTCGCAATTTTCGCGCCGCGCCGCGAGCGCCGGCATCACCGCACGGATGTGGTCCTCGAGGAACAACATTGTTGCGATCACGATGTCGCCGCGGGCAATGTCATCGAGGCAGAGCTTGAGCTCCGCTGGATCGCTGCCCCACTCGTCGGCAGCGTGCACGTCGAGTTCGAGGCCCGGCAGCTCCAGTCGCAGCATTTCGCGCGCACGACCTGCCGCCCCGGCGAGATGGCTGTCCATCGTCACGACAACGACGCGGACCGGTGTTGCGTCAGCGGCTGAAATGCGCTTTGGCATCGTACAGGGTCTCGATGGTTATGGTTGCGAGTCCACGCTCTTTCGCGAAGCGTTCGGTATTGCGTCTGGCCTTGCCGCGGACAAAGAAAGGAATCTTGGAAAGCTCCCGTTCGGCTTCTGCCTCCCACGCCGCCAACGACGACGGCAGCACGATCATCGGCGGCTGCGACGACTCCGGCACGGAGACTTGTTTGGCGGCTCCGGTGGCCGACAAATGCGACGGCGCGGCCTCGTCGTGGAATTCGTGATCATCGCGGAACAATCCGAGCAGATGCTCCTCAAGACCCATCATCAAAGGATGAACAAAGGTATCGAAGATCACATTCGCGCCTTCGAACCCCATTTGCGGCGAGTAACGCGCCGGGAAATCCTGAACGTGCACGGGCGCGGAAATCACGGCGCAAGGAATGCCCAGGCGCTTGGCGATATGCCGCTCCATCTGGGTTCCGAGGACGAGTTCGGGTTGTAACGCGGCGACGCTCGACTCAACCTCCAGGTAGTCGTCGGTAATCAGCGCCTCGACCCCGTAAAGCTTCGCGGCCTCCCGCACCTCGCGCGCAAATTCGCGGGAATAAGTGCCGAGCCCGACCACCTTGAAGCCAAGTTCCGTCTGCGCAATCCGCGCCGCGGCGACTGCGTGCGTCGCGTCGCCGAAGACAAACACGCGCTTGCCGGTGAGATACGTGGAATCGACCGAGCGCGAATACCAGGAAAGCCGTGAGGAATTAGATGCGACCGCCGCCGTTTCGATACCGGCGACGCGCACTACCTCGGAAATGAAGTCAGTGGTCGCGCCGACGCCGATCGGAACCGTCGTGACAAACGGCTGTTTAAACGTCCGCTCCAGCCACCGCGCCGCTTGCATCGCGATTTCCGGGTAGAGCACGACGTTGAAATCCGCCTCGCCGAGGCGTGCGAGATCCGATGGCGAGGCGCCAAGCGGCGCGATGACTTTGACCTGGACACCGAGCCGATCGAGAAGATTTTTGATCTCTTGTACGTCATCGCGGTGCCGAAACCCGAGCGCCGTAGGACCGAGCAGGTTACAGCTCGGCCGCTGTGTCGGTTGACACGCGTGCCGTTCGAATCCCACGGGCGGGGTGCGCGCGCCGGCCAAGGCCCGCACGAGCTGATAGAAAGTTTCCGACGCGCCCCAATTTTCCTTGCGCTGATAGGCTGGCAGTTCGAGGGCCACCACCGGAATCGGCAGGTTGAGAGCACGCGCCAGACCGCCCGGGTCGTCCTGAATCAATTCCGCAGTGCAGGACGCGCCGACGATCATGGCGTCGGGCTGGAAACGTTCATAAGCGTTGCGCACCGCGTTCTTGAACAGTTCCGCGGTGTCGCCGCCCAGGTCGCGCGCTTGAAATGTCGTGTAGGTCACGGGCGGCCGCTTGTCGTTTCGCTCGATCATGGTGAAGAGCAGATCGGCGTAGGTGTCGCCCTGTGGGGCGTGCAAAACGTAGTGCAAACCCTTCATGGCCGTCGCGATTCGCATCGCGCCGACATGGGGAGGTCCTTCGTATGTCCACACGGTTAGTTGCATCGTCAGGCTACCAGCAGCGTTCGGCGCAGGAGCGGCCGGGCGAAAAGCTCGGCGAGATCGGCCGCCTGTTCGTAACCCTGGATCGGCGTAAAGATCAGCTCGATAGACCACTTCGTGGTGAAACCTTGCGCCTCGAGTGGATTGGCAAGGCCGAGGCCGCAGACGACAAGATCGGGACTTGCCGCCAGACAGCGATCGATCTGCCGCTCGACATCCTGGCCTTCGCTGATAAGCACTTCGCGCGGCAGCAACGCCATTTCTTCCGCCAAATGCGCGCGGTGCAGATAAGGCGTGCCGACTTCCACGAGCTTCATGCCCAACTCGCTGGAGACGAAGCGGGCCAACGGCACTTCCAACTGCGAATCCGGAAAAAAGAAGATCCCCCGTCCGTGCAGCTCATTGCGATACGGCACCAGGGCCTTTCGGGCACGTTCGCGGGCGGGCGCGGTGACCGCTTCAAACCGCGCTGCATCTACGCCAAACGCAGCAGCTGCCGCGCGCAGCCAGGCGGTCGTTCCTTCGACACCAAGCGGAAAAGGAGCGGCCAGCCGCGTGGCGCCCCGCTCTTCGAGGGCGCGAGCGGTTTCGGCTAGGAACGGTTGCGCAAGCAAAAAAAGCGCGCGAGGGCCTACCGGCGGCAGGTCCCCCGCGCGCCTAGGGGGGAGATAACGCACTGGGTGGATGCCCAGGCTACGCAACATTCGTTGGAGTTGATCCTCGACCACATCAGCGAGAGAGCCAACGATGATCAAGGATCGCTCCGAGTTCGGACCCTCTTGCGGGAGTTCGGGAACCAGCGCCGCAAGGCAGGCGTCTTCGCCCTGCGTAAATGTGGTCTCAATGCCGCTGCCCGAATAGCTGAGCACGCGTACACGAGGAGACAACCGCATTGAAAGACGGGCTGCGGCGCGAGCGAGATCGAGTTTGATGACTTCCGACGGACAAGAGCCGACAAGAAAGAGGAGTTTAATGTCGGGTCGGCGCTGCAGAAGTTCGTGGACTACACGGTCAAGTTCCGCGTTCGCGTCGGCCAGGCCGGCGAGGTCTCGCTCATCGATGATTGCGGTCGCGAACCGCGGTTCGGCGAAAATCATGACGCCGGCCGCCGACTGTATCAGATGTGCGCAAGTACGCGACCCCACCACGAGAAAGAACGCGTCTTGGATCTTCCGGTGCAGCCAGACGATCCCGGTAAGGCCGCAGAAAACCTCCCGTTGACCGCGCTCGCGCAGGACGACCCGCTCAACGTCGGCCGCCGAAGCCGCACACGCCGTGGGCACTCCATTCATCCGGCCGGCTCCATGACCCCGACCGGCACCGCAGCCTGGCCGCGCCGTGCCGCACGAAGCTTGAGGAGAAACTGCGTCGCGTTGATCACGTAAGTCGCGTAGGCGGCAAGCGCGACCAGCATGAGATTGTGTGCAGAGAGTGCGCCGCAGGCGAGGGCCACGAGATAGAGCGTGTGCAGGGCAAGGACCAGAATGCTGAACACGTCTTCCCAGAAAAACGGCCGCGCAAACAGATAACGGCCGAATACCTCGCGCTCCCAGATCGATCCGGTGATCATGATCGCGTAAAGCGCAACCGTCTTGACCACGACCGACATCGTGGCGGCGGCTAGGCCCTCGCCGGTCGCGAGATAGCGGACGACAAGACCAAGGCTGACGAGAAAGATGGCGAATTGTAGCGGTGCGAGCGCCGCCTGAACGATGGTCCACGGCGAGGCATCGCGGCGGCGGCGTTCCTCGGGGGTATAGAGCGGCGAGGCGCTCCCGGTGGCACCCGGGTGAATCCCAGACAACGACGTGCCCGACCACACGGCTGGCATACCGGGGGCGAGCGGACCCGTAAATTGTCCACGACAAGATTTGTAAAGATCAATTGACAACGGATTGGCGGAGTGATGCGATATAGTCGGGGTTTTTTGGCGGGAGGCTTGAGCTTTTCCCGATAATCGGTCAGTCGCATCAATTGCCACAACTGACAGTGCCGGTTTCCGATGGCTCATCGCGGGTCCCCACGTCCAATAAGCCGAGTGACAGGAGCCTAGGACTGCGATTTTCAAGTGTCAAGAAAATAAGACGTCAATTTATATTGACGCTTCGTTCCCGAGAGATTTAAGCTGGGAGAGGGGTAGGATCATGAGCGACTTGCGACAGCAAACAGACTGCCCGCGCTTAGTAAGTTCGCCGCCGAGGGTCCGCGACCGCTGGAATTCGCCGCGACGAAGTCCGGCGGGTGGACTTTCCGGAATCGCCGGCACCATCAAAACGGTGGTGATACCGAGGCTGGCCGTGGCTCATGCGCGACCGCGCAATGTGGCGACCGACATTCCCGTAAGTTTCGACGACCCGGCTTTGAAAGACGCGGCCGCATTGGCCGAACTGATGCTAACGGGGGATACCGACGGCGCAGGCGTTCGTGTCGATGCGCTGCGCGCGCACGGCTTTGCATTGGAGGACATCTACCTGCAACTGCTCGCGCCGGCCGCGGCTTACTTGCGCCGGCTTTGGAATGCGGACCTGTGCGGCTTCGCCGAGGCCACGCTGGCGCTGTGGAGATTGCAGCAATTGCTGCGTCGTTACAGCGTCGAGTTCCGCGCCGAATCGGACCGGGCGGAGACGGGCCGGCGCGCGCTGTTGGCGCCGACGCCACTCGAGAAGCACGACCTGGGCCACGCCATGTTCTATTTGGTCCTGATTTCCGAGTTCTTCCGCCGCGACGGGTGGGAGGCGTGGATCGAGCCCGACCCGAAAGCGCGCGAATTCGCCGACGTCGTCCGCCAGGAATGGTTCGACGTGGTTGAGTTTCTGGTCAGCGGCGACAAGCAACTCGATGCTCTTGCATCGCGCATCCGGATGGTGCGGCGCGAGTCGCAGAATCGGTCTATTGGAGTGATGGTTTGCGGTCAGGTTTTCATCGAGCATCCTGAGTTGGTTTTGCTGGTGGGTGCGGATCTCACAGCAACGGACGCGAGGCAGGGCGCGGTGCAGGCCCAACAGCTGGTGGGCTTGGCCAGTTGCTCTTAAGTTGCCGGAAAACCAACAAAAAGATGGAATGAGGGATGAAGGCCGGAGCGAGGAAGTCGGTCCTAACAGAGGCTTCGGACTCAGGTGAAGGCTTTCAAGTCTCCAAAGCAGTCATTGGGCAATCTAAGTGCGGAAACCGCGGCTCACGTCATCGAGATCGCAACCGACATCGCGCTCGTCCTTGACGGTGACGGCGTGATCCAGGATGTGGCGTTCCAGCAAACGGATTTTTCCGCGGAATTGGGAGGCTACGGCAAGTGGTTTGGCCGCTCGTGGAGCGAAACGGTCACGGCTGAGAGTAAACCGAAGGTCGCTGCGCTTCTCGACGATGCGGCAAAGAAGCGCAAATCCGTTTGGCGCCAGCTTAATCATCAATCTGCGCGCGGTGTCGATGTGCCGGTGCTCTACGCCGCGGTGCGTCTTGAACGCGCGGATCGCATCCTGGCGCTGGGCCGCGATTTGCGGGCCGTGGCCGAGCTTCAGCGCAAGCTTGTCGAGGCGCAGATGTCCATGGAGCGCGACTATGCCCGCCTGCGCCAGGTCGAGGCGCGCTATCGCGTGCTTTTCCAGTTGTCGTCGGAAGCCGCCCTGATTGTCGACGCCGGCAATCAAAAAGTCATCGAGGCTAACGCGGCCGCCGTCGAGCTCTTCGACGGCAATCCAAAGCGCATTATCGGCCGGGCCTTCCCTGAAGGTTTCGATATCGAAAGCGCCGAACGTCTGCGGACGATGCTAAGCGCTCTGCGTTCGGGAGGGCGCGCGGCCGACACGTCGGCGCGTCTGAAACACGGCGATCGGCGGGTCATGGTCAATGCATCGCTGTTTCGGCAGGACGTCTCCTCGATGTTCCTGATCCGCGTTGCCCCGGAACCTGACCATCTGGCGCGAAGCCTGCCGCCGCCCGGCACAAAGCTTCTCAAGCTCGCGGAACGCGCGCCCGATGGGTTGGTTGTAACTGATCGCGACGGGCGTATCCTTTCCGCTAACGCCGCTTTCGCCGAAATGGCGCAGTTGACGGGTCAGGAAAACGCGCGGGGCGAAGCCCTGCAGCGGTGGCTCGGCCGGCCCGGAGTGGATCTCAGTATCTTGATCGCTAACCTGCGCGAGCACGAATCCGTTCGTATGTTCGCAACCATCCTGCGTGGCGAATATGGCGCCACGACCGATGTCGAGGTTTCGGCGGTACCCATTGAGGAAGACGCATCTACCAGCTTCGGCTTCGCAATCCGTGATGTCGGACGGCGGCTTTCATCGAGCTCGCGTTCCGCGCGCGAGTTACCACGATCGGCGGATCAATTGACCGATCTCATCGGCCGCGTTCCGCTTAAGGACCTAGTGCGCGAGACGACTGACGTCATCGAACAGCTCTGCATCGAGGCCGCGCTGAACCTTACCGGCAACAACCGCGCGTCGGCGGCAGAGATGCTCGGGGTGAGTCGGCAAAGTCTGTACGTAAAGCTTCGCCGCTTCGGACTCGCAGATGACCAGGAAGACAGCGGAAATCCCGAACAATAGAGTTGGCATCATGCTCGCGCCGCGCGTTTCGACCGTCGTGGAACTGCTCAAGCCAATCACGTGGTTTCCGCCCATGTGGGCATACGGCTGCGGCGTCGTTTCGTCAGGATTGCCGGACGGCCATCGCTGGATACCGATTGTGGCCGGCGTGCTGCTTGCCGGGCCCATGGTTTGCGGAACGAGCCAGGCGGTGAACGATTGGTTCGATCGGCATGTCGACGCGATCAACGAGCCGAACCGTCCGATCCCGTCGGGCCGGATGCCGGGGCGTTGGGGAATCTACATCGCCGTCGGCTGGACGCTACTTTCGCTCGTTGTAGCGACTGCACTCGGTATCTGGGGATTCGCCGCGGCCGTATTTGGTCTGGCGCTCGCCTGGGCCTATAGCGCGCCGCCGTTTCGCCTCAAGCGCAACGGATGGTGGGGCAACGCCGCGGTCGGCCTGTGCTATGAAGGATTGCCATGGTTCACGGGCGCCGCCGTGATGGCGGCCGCCATGCCCGATTGGCGCATCATCCTGCTGGCCCTTCTCTACAGCATCGGCGCTCACGGCATCATGACGCTCAACGACTTCAAATCGGTCGAAGGCGACACGCGCATGGGCATCGGCTCACTTCCGGTTCGCCTCGGCGTCGAAAATGCCGCGCGACTTGCGTGCGCGGTGATGGCGGTGCCGCAAGTGATCGTGATTGCCGTCCTGCTTTCATGGGGCAACCGCATCCACGCCGGCATCGTCGCCATATTGCTGGTCGTACAACTCGAGCTGATGGTGCGGCTGCTGCGCAGCCCCCGTGAGCGTGCGGCTTGGTATAGCGCGACCGGCGTCAGCCTCTACGTGCTGGGCATGCTGGTAAGCGCGCTTGCCGTTCTATCCAACGGCGCAGCCGGTCCATGACTCCCGCCTCGCTGTCGTGGTTCCAGATTTTTCGGCTTGGCCTTGTGCAAACCGCGCTTGGCGCGGTGGTCGTGCTGACGACGTCCACGCTCAACCGCATTATGATCGTGGAGCTCGCGCTGCCGGCGATGCTGCCCGGCGCGCTGGTTGCGCTGCATTACGCCTTACAGGTTTTGCGGCCGCGCCTGGGCCACGGTTCGGATATCGGCGGGCGGCGAACGCCTTGGATCCTCGGTGGCATGGCCGCACTCGCTCTCGGTGGCGTCGGCGCGGCAATCGCGACGGCGTGGATGAGCGTCAATCTGTGGGCCGGAATAGCGCTGGCCGTGCTCGCCTTCTGCATGATCGGCATTGGCGTCGGCGCGTGCGGAACCACGCTGCTCGTACTGCTGGCAAAACGCGTCGACGTGCACCGGCGCGCGGCGGCCGCAACCATCGTTTGGGTAATGATGATCGCCGGTTTCATTGTTACAACCGCGGTGGCTGGGCGACTGCTCGATCCGTACTCTCCCGCCCGCATGGTCGCGGTAGCCTCTACGGTTTCCATTCTGGCAATGGGCCTGACTGTTATCGCTTTATGGCACATCGAAGATCCGCTGCCGCCGTCCAAGAAAACGGCGGCGTCCTCGAGCGCGCCGCGGAATACATCGTTTGGTGCGGCGCTTTCGGAAGCGTGGTCGGAGCCGAGGGCGCGACGATTTACGGTGTTCGTTTTCGTGTCGATGCTCGCCTACAGCGCGCCCGAGCTTATTCTCGAACCGTTTGCCGGAGCCGTGTTCGGGCTCACCCCCGGCCAATCGACGACGCTTGCAAGCGTTCAACACGGTGGGGTCCTCGCCGGAATGGCGCTTGTCGCGATGATCAGCACGGCGGTCGGCGGACGCGGCTTTGCATCCATGCGGATTTGGACGGTCGGTGGCTGCGCCGCTTCAGCGGTCGCGCTCGTTAATCTTGCGGGCGCAGGCTTGGCAGCCCCGGCGTGGCCGTTGCGAACCACTGTGTTTCTGCTCGGGCTCGCCAATGGCGTCTATGCCGTCGCGGCGATTGGGTCCATGATGTCGCTTGTTGGTGCCGGCCAGAAGTCGCGCGAAGGTGTACGGATGGGATTGTGGGGCGCGGCGCAAGCGATCGCATTCGGACTCGGTGGTCTCGTAGGGACACTGGCGAGCGATTTCGCGCGCTTAATCTTGGGCTCTGCGTCGTTGGCATACGGCGCAGTATTTGCCGGTGAGGCCGCCCTGTTCTTGGTATCTGCTGTTCTCGCGCTGTGCGTCAACGCCGACGAAAAACCTGTCGCAATGCGGCCTTTCAATAATGTCGCCAAGTTATCCGTTCCCGAGTAAGGCAGAAACTTGATCGCGGCATGGGCGCTGACGTCGAACAAAGCTGGAAGCCTATCCTGGTCGCCGCGCTGGCAGCGATTAGCGTGGCGGCGCTTGGTGCGCTGATGACGGACCTCGGACCGTGGTACGCTGGTCTACACAAGCCGAGCTGGCAACCTCCGGATTGGCTTTTCGGGCCGGTTTGGACGCTGATTTTCGGTCTTTGCGCGCTCTCGGCTTACCTCGCCTGGCGCAACGCGCCGAACCGCGGCGGACGCGACGGCGTGATCGCGCTCTTCATGCTCAACGCCTTTCTTAATGTTCTTTGGAGCGCATTGTTCTTTCGCCTGAAACGGCCTGATTGGGCCCTCCCCGAAGCCGCTCTGCTATGGCTATCGGTCCTCCTGATGATTGTCGTGCTACCGCGGTACTCGAAGACGGCGAGCGTGCTACTTGGGCCTTATCTGGCCTGGGTATTATTCGCAGCAATTCTGAACTGGTCGGTAGTCGACCTCAACGCGCCGTTTGGTGAGCCGTGACCGCGTTTTTTGCCAGCGGACGGGTCGTCGATTTGATACTCGCTCTGGTGGTGATCGAGGCGATCGTCCTACTGATCTTTAGATCGATGACCGGCCGCGGCATTCCGGCCGTCAGCCTCTTGATAAATCTGCTGGCCGGAACGTTTTTGCTGATGGCGCTGCGCAGCGCGCTTACGGAAATGCCATGGGCCTCGACTGCCGCATGGCTCAGCGCGGCTCTGGTCGCACACGTTGCCGATATCGCGTTGCGGTGGCGGAGCTGATGTTATTTGCCCGGTGAAAAAGTCTTAAGGTAGGCGACGACGTCCTTGCGCTGTTGCTCATCCGCCAGCTTGAACGTCATAAACGCGCTTCCGACGGCAAGGTCGGCTTTGCCCTCGTCGGTCAAATACTTCTTTAGGAAGGGGGTCGGATCGGCGATGTACTGGATGATCAGATCCTCGCTCCAGACTAGGCCGTTCTCGCCGGCGGCCTTCATCAGCGGCGAATATCTGAACCCCTCGTAAGTCCCGGCTTGGCGGCCAACCACATTGTTTAGGACCGGTCCGACCAGATTTTTGGCGCCGTCGCCGATGCGGTGGCAGGTCGTGCATTGTTTAAAGATCTGCGCGCCGTTGGTCGTGTCTTGGGCCGTGGCAATACCGGTCAGCGCAGGAATTACGCCTGCAACGATCGTAGCGATTGCATAGACCTTGACCTTCATTGCCAAAAACTCCTCGCTCGGTGACCTGGTTTAGTCTTGTTAAGACATGTTGACGTTTCTATGTATCAAATCTGATTGTCGCCCGACCGGCAAGGCCCGTTTGGTCGCAGGCGCGTAAAGACTACTCAAAATGACCAAGAAAGCTGCACTGATGCCTAAGCCATTGACTCAAAGGCAGATATCTCGCGATGCGAAGTCAAATCTCGTTGACATCGCCACTGAAACTGTACAAGGAAAGCGACACAATCGGCACGAAGGATTCCGCATCCGTCGTCATCGGAAGGACCCTAGATTGACGGTCAAAAGTGTCATGGCTACCGCCACCCGCCCACAACCCGACGTGACTCTTCTTCTCGACACCGAGGGAGTAATTCGGGAGGTGACCTTTGCCAGCTCACTCGAATCGGAGAACCCGGCCTCCTGGATCGGAATACCTTGGACTGAGACCGTCGCCAGTCTTGGAAATTCTAACGTACAGCGGATCCTGGACGACGCGCGCGCAAGTGGCATATCGGCATTTCGCCGAGTGACCCAGCGTTTCCCGAGCGGTCTTGAAATCCCGATGGAATACACGACGGTCTTGCTGGGCGGTCGTGCAGGAATGCTTGCCGTTGGTAAGAACCTACAAGCCGTTGCCGAACTGCAATCACGCCTGATAGCCGCGCAACAGACTATGGAGCGCGACTACTGGAAACTTCGCGAGGTGGAGACCCGCTATCGCCTGCTGTTTGACGCATCCAACGACGCAGTGCTTGTTCTAAAAGCCGCCAACCTTCGAATCATCGAAGCCAATACGGCTGCGGTTCGGGCAATGCAATTAACCACGCACTCGCGCAGTGGCGTCAACGGGCTGGAATTTCTCTCCGTACTTTCACCCAAGGACCGCACCACGGTGCAGGGTATGCTGGCGCGAATTCGCGACCAGGGCAAAGCGCCAAGCATCATCGTTCATCTTGGACAAGATCGGAAATCCTGGACGCTGCGCGCGACGCTGGTGACGTCGGAACCGTCGCCCGTGTTCCTCGTTCAACTTGCGCCTATAACTAACATTGCAAAGCCGACTGTAGTTGCAGACGACGTGCCCTCTATCGACGAGTTGGTCGAGGAATCCCCGGACGGTTTCGTCGTATTCAACGGGGACGGTGTAATTGTGAATGCCAATCGGGCATTTCTCGATCTCGTCGAAGTCGGATCCAAAAGCTCGGTCATTGGCGAGCGTTTGTCCCGCTGGCTATGGCGACCAGGAGCCGACGTGACGGTTCTGCTCTCGCACGTTGCCCGAAACCGAACCGTGCGCATGTTTTCGACCGTCATCCATAGCGAACTGGGGACGGAGACCGAGGTTGAGATTTCGGCTGCGAGCGACCGCGGGACCGATGCGCGCGCGGTCGCCGCCGTGTTGCGGGACGTTAGCCGCAGGCTGCAAGCGACCGTGGGAAACGATACGCTTCGGGCCTCCCTCGCGTCGATCAGCGAGCAAGTCGGCAAGACCCCATTGCGCAAGCTCGTACGCAACACTGTGGGCGTTGTGGAACAACACTATGTGAGAGCCGCGCTTGAATTGGCCGAAGGCAATCGGACGGCGGCGGCTGAAATTCTTGGACTGAGTCGGCAAAGCCTTTATGCTAAGCTCAATCGTTATGGACTCGAAGGAGACGTGGACTCAGCCGTAGATCGAGGGTGATTGATTCCGGGGAAACCTCACTTGGCCTCACGTCTTTCGCCGATGCCCGCCTTCGGGCACGCCGATCTTTCGAATTGTGAGCGGGAACAAATCCAACTTCCCGGCTCAATTCAATCACACGGCGCCCTGCTGGTCGTGCAAGAGCCGGGCGATGCGATTATCCAGGCCAGCGCGAACGCGTCCGCATTCCTCCAACTTGGCGTCGACGTCCTCGGGCAAAGGCTGGAGCAGATTCCCGGGAATTTATGCGAAAAAATAAAGCCGCACCTCGGCGAGCCGCTGCATGCGATCCCCGTTGCCGTGCGCTGTCGAATAGGCGACCCTGGACAAGACTATGACGGGGTCTTGCATCGGCCGCCCGAAGGCGGACTGGTCATTGAGCTCGAGCCGGCCGGTCCGCCGGTCGATCTCTCGCGGCATGTCGAGAATGCGGTTCAAACCATACTGAGCGCAGCGTCGCTGCAAACTCTATGCGACGAGGCCGCGCGAATTTTCCAGGGTTTGACTGGTTACGACCGTGTCATGGTCTACCGTTTCGACGACGAGGGGCATGGTGAGGTTTTTTCAGAACAACGCGAACCGCATCTCGAAGCCTATCTGGGTAACCGCTATCCTGCCTCGGACATCCCGCAAATGGCGCGCCGTCTTTATGAGCGCAATCGGGTCCGGCTCCTAGTCGACGTAGCATATACACCCTCACCGCTGGTACCGCGCCTGTCGCCGATCAGCGGCCGCGATCTCGATATGTCGCTGTGCTTCCTGCGCAGTCATTCACCGATCCATGTGCAGTATCTGAAAAACATGGGAGTGTGCGCAACGCTTGTCGTGTCGCTGCTGGTCGGCGGCCGACTGTGGGGATTGATCGCCTGTCATCATTATGTGCCGCGTTATGTGCACTTCGAAATCCGCGCTGTCTGCGAGTTGTTGGCGGAGGCGGTCGGCACGCGTATCGTGGCGCTAGAAAGCTTCATCCAGGCGCAGTCCGAGCTGACCGTCCGCCACATTGAACAACGATTGATCGAGGCGATTAGCCGTGACGGCGACTGGCGCAGTGCGCTGTTCGACGGTCCGCAGTCGCTGCTGCAGCCGGTGGGGGCCACCGGCGCCGCATTGTTTTACGACGGGCAGGCCTTCAGCACGGGCGAGGTACCCGGTACCCAGGAGATTCGCGCAATCGCGGCTTGGCTCGATGCGAAGCCGCCCGCCCCTGTCATCGCAACCGCTTCGCTTGGGCTCGACAACCCGGAATTCGCCCCGATAACCGGCGTCGCCGGCGGCCTCATTGCAACGCCGCTTTCCTGCGGCCGCGGAGACTACCTGCTCTGGTTTCGGCCAGAGCGGATCCGCAGGGTGACGTGGGGCGGCGACCCGTCCAAGCCCTTCATCATCGGCAACGATCCGTCTGAACTATCGCCGCGCCGTTCTTTCGCGCAGTGGCATCAAATGGTGGAAGGAACCTGCGACCCCTGGACACCTTCCGACCTAACCGTCGCGCGCCTCATCGGCGAATCCGTTTCCGACGTGGCGCTGCAGTTTCGATCAGTGAGTATGTTGATCGCACAGGACCAATTGGAGAACGTGAGCCGGCAGGTCCGCCAGTCGGAACAGCCGGTGGTAATTGCGGACGCCGGCGGCCGCATTCTGCTGACCAACGAGGCCTTCGAGCGCCTGATGCGGCCAGGCCATTCACATCTCACTCGCGTCGACGACCTGCCGCAATTCTTCGCGGAGCCGGTCGATTTTCGAACCAATCTCTGGCGCTTGCTGAAAGAAGGCCGCGCGTGGCGCGGCGAAGTTGGCCTGGAGAACGATAATGGAACCATCAATGTGCTCATGGTGCGGGCCGATCCCGTGTTTTCGACGCCCGACAGGATCCTCGGATTCGTGCTCTTGTTCACGGACGTGACAGAACGCAAGACGGTGGAGGCAGCACGTCGTCGGTTCCAAGAGAATCTTATCGATCGACCGCGCGCCACCGGTATCGGACTCGATTCCAAGGATCATATTGTCTATCGGAACTTGTTGTCGCCGATCGTGGAGAATGCGCAGCTTGCGGCATTGGAGATCACGTACGGTGCGGACACGACCAACATAAAGCGAATGCTTGATAGCGTGCGGACCTCCATATCCCGCAGCTCGGAGCTGCTGGAACATCTGATCTGGCATGCCAAACATTCCGGTGACTGAGGCCGGCGACTGCTGTTTGCTGTTTACGCGGAGACCCCGCTCACGCGCTGTACGGCCTCTGAAACCGCGATATTGAGTTCAAACGCGGCAACGGCCTCGGCGGCGACCGCACCGACGTCGTTGATAAGCGCACCGCTGTCGTCGATAGCGCGGCGATAGCGCTGCTTGAATTCTTCAGCGTCATCGATTTCCGGAAACTCAAAAAAAGATAGTTCTTGAGGCCGCAAACCAAGCGTGCGTCCCAGCAGCCTCTTGAGAATCTGACCACCACTTAAATCGCCGAAGTAACGGGTATAGGCGTGTGCAATCAGCCCGGTGCCGTCGCGCTGCGCCGCGTCGGCAATCCGTCGCGCGTATTGCTCACCGGCGGTCAGGAGCGGTAGCGCACTCGCCCATCGCTCTCCGGCGAGAGCCTCCAGATCGGATATGAGCGCCTGTGCGCGGTACAGCTCGGACCGTGCGGCCCCGCACACAGCGGGGGAATTGCAGTGAGCCTCAAGGCCGGCCTCCAGGCGTTGATAGGCCGGCAGCAAATTGCGGAGCAGAAGAGCGTAACTGTGGCGGCTCGCGCGTCCGCGCAGCACATCGTTGATCACTCCGGAGCGCTCGGCTTGCGCATGAAGAGCCTGCGTGCGCTCGCGCATGATCCTCGTCAACGAGGACGGCGCATCCGGCAGATTTCCGCCCGTTCGGTCGCGTGACTCTGCGGTCATTCGCTGTTTTTTAACACGACGCCGCGGATGCTGCCATGCGAAAGCCAAGTCCCCTATCGTCGGCGGCCGCTCCCCTACTGCCCCTTGGGGGCGGTCGCGGAGCCGGCAAGTTCGGGATAATTCCCGAGCATGCTGGCGCCAAACAGCGGCTTGTAAATCCCCTGATGGCAGGTGGCGCAATTCACCTTCGGACCATCGCCCAGCGGGCCAAGCCGGTCATGCGGGAACGTGTCGGTCAAGCCGTCGAGGAAACCAGTGTTGATGTCGCGCACCATGCGAATGCCGTAATAAGCCGTCTGCCGCGCCGGCGTACTCTGGTCCCAGGCCGTGAACGAGCGGCTGTTGTGACAGAAGGTGCAATTTACCCCCAACGCTTGTGAAATGTTCATCATGAGGGCATATGTCCACTCGGTTTGTTTGATCGAGTGATGATCCCCTTCCGGGAGCGCGGTCTGCGACACTACACGGACATCATTACTTTGATCCAGAAACGGCGTGAATGGATCGAACGGCAGCGAAGTCATGCCGACCACAGCATTCGGCCAGTTCTGATCGGCGCGATCGCCATCGGAATGCGCCGCCGTTGGCGGTCCTTCGTTCCTGAACCAGATGTTGCTCGGAACAGGCTGTCCGCGGTGACAAGTGTAGCATGTTACGCCGGTTTCGGCGACATGGGTTTTCCAGTCAGCGTTGATATGCATCGTCATTTGCAACATGCGGCGGGCGACGATCTTTGTATAGAGCTTGTCTGATGACAGCGGCTCGCCCTCCGCGTGGCAGTAGCCGCAGCCCTGGTTGGGCGCGACCCACGCGGTTATGTCGGTCATCAGCCTGAGGAATTCCGCCGAGTCGACGTCTTTGAGAACCCTCACGTTCTCGAACGCGTCGCCGGCCTTCTGCCCAGACGCCTCGGCCTTTTCGGTCGCCTCGGGCAGCCGGTTGGCAGCCTGCTGAGCTGCAAGTTGGGCCGGGTTGTACACTTCAATTATTCCCGTTCCGCGATAGCCGCGCTGAAAGACATCGGCGGGCGGATGCTGGAAAGTGCCGACGACAAGGAACAACGCAAGCACGCCCAGGACCACCGCGACAATACGCGAACCGAAGGTTCCGAAGCTCATGGGTGGCCTCCCAACAGGGCCGGATCGCTGACCGAGGGGAAAACCGCAGGATAAGAGGGCGCAATCCCATGTTTGACGCCCCACAGAAACCAGTTATCTACCACCGTGCCGGTCAGAAGGATGCCGATCCCGCCGCAGAGCGGACATAGCACAGCGAACCACCATGCCCAGCGATGGATCGATTCCACAGTGGCATTAAACCCCATCGTCCAGCGCCAGAACAATGCGGCGCGTTCGGCCGCTGTACCACGATCGACTATTTGCTCGATCTCCCGCTCGCCACCGAGTCTGCTGACCGCCAGTATGGTTGCGCCATGCATCGCGAACAGCAGCGTCGACCCATAGAGGAACGCGATCGAAAGCATGTGGAACGGATTGTAGAAAAGATTGCCGTACCGAATTGAGAAGGCCGCCGTCCAATCGAGATGCGGAAATATTCCGAATGGTACGGCTTCGCCCCAACTTCCCATCAGCAACGGACGGATGAAGCCAAGCACGAGGTACAACCAGATCGCTGACGCAAAGGCCCAGGCGACGTGCGTACCCATACCGAGAGCGCGAGCACGCCGGTATGTGCGGGCCCACCAGAGTAGGATCGAGGTTGTCAGGAACAAGCCCGCAATCTGCCACCAGCCTCCGGCGTCCAGCGGACAGATCATGCAAAGACCGGCGCCTGGCGGCGGTGGTTCAAGCGCAAGCCATGGCAGCTGACGGACGAACTGGACGGGATCCCAGTTCACCGACGCCCACATGTTCAACCCGATAATCTCGAAAGCGGCAAAGCCGAAGACAAGCGACGCCACCCCCGTAAAGCCAAGATAGATCGGGCCTATCTGCGCGTCCCCAATCTTGCCCAGCCAGTACGAGAAGGCGCCTCTTCCCAATCTATTCCAGCTTCCCGTCTGGACGGGAACGCCCGCATAGACCGTTCCGCGGACCTGAACTTGCGTGAAGATATTTTGATATTCGATCATGACGCAAAGTCCCCCTCACGCTAGCGCCAGATCGGCAGGTCAAGCCACCAGCTCCACCACTCCGGCCAACCACGCGTCCAGAACGGACCGCTGATGATGATGCAGACAGCGCTCCAGAAGCCGGCGGAAAGTGCCAGAAACAGACCGAGCCGATGGATGCCTACCGTCCCGATTGAGTAACCCATGATGTCGCGGAAGATAGTGTTCTCGTGCTCCGGCGACTTGACCGGCTCGCCCTTGTCAGGGTTCACCGCCGACAGAATGACCGAGCCGTGCAACGCCAGCGCGAACGTTGTCGTAAAGAAAAAACTCACCGCGAGCATATGCGCTGGATTGTAATGGAAGTGCAGGTACTGATAGCCGGTATTCGACACCCAATCGAGATGGCTCATAATGCCGTATGGGAATCCGTTGCCCCAGGCGCCTAGCAACAACGGGCGTATGACGACGAGGCTGGTGTAGGCGAAGATCGCGACGCCGAATGCAAACGGCACGTGCAGTCCGATGCCGAGCTTGCGGCAGATCTCAACCTCACGCAGCGCCCAGGAGACAAATGCACCAAGCGCACAAATCGTTATCAGCTGCCACAGGCCGCCGTCCGCAAGGGGCGCCAGCGCGAGCCCATATTTTAGATCGGGAGGCGCAATGCTGATTTGCCAGATATTCCATGTTGGGCCGATGGCGGCGCCCCAAACGATGAGAGCCGTGCCGAGCGCGGCGAAGAACACGGTAGTCACGCCAAAAAATCCGACATAGAACGGGCCAACCCAAAAATCGAACAAGTCTCCGCCGACCAAGGTGCCGCCCCGTACGCGATATTTTCTTTCGAAGCTCAGCATCGCCATGTTCCAATCGCTCCCAGCGAGAGGTTGATTGAAGTTAGTGATTTGGATGCGGGCGGGTCGCCATACCGTCCGCCCGCTTCCGTCTTGATTACTTCTGTGCAGGCAACGGCGACATCTGCGCCGTTTTTGCAGTGTGAGGACCTTCCAGCCAGTTGAACCGATCTGTACTGAGAAGGATAAAGTGGATCAGCAGTGCCAACCCGAACAGAAACGTAAACAGAGCGATTAACGTTCTGCGCGGATCGAACAGAAGCCACATGCGCCACATGTTTTCCTCCCTATGACACGAGGGTCAGCAACGCGCTGGCCCAGTGAGTGGCCGCGTCCAATGCGCCGGTCTTGTAGCCGCCAACCGGCGGCAGCCAGGGCCGCCACATCCACGCAAGGATGTGAGCAATGATCGCGATCACCATGAAGATAATGAAGCTTGTCATAAAGATACTGTGGAACTCACGTGCTTCACTTTCCGTGAGTCCCGACAGCGAAACATCGCGTCTCGGAGCATCAGGCATAGTCACCTCCAGTTTTGGCCTCTCGGCCGTTGCCGCAAACCCTTTGCGGCCTAACCGTCGTCACGATTTTCGCCACGACGGGCCATCCACCCGGACCCGCCGGGCGAATTCTCAAATCATCCCTCGAATGCTATTTCGGCGAATGTGGCCGCGTTTTTCCACGCTCGCCTGATGAACCGTTTGTTTTCATCCGATTTAAACCGGCGCAACCACGTCCACGGCAGAAGCAATTCGACGAACGCGTTCGCGACCAGCGCGAAAAAAATCGCAGCAAAAATGAAACCGAACTGTATCCGCTCGACGATGCGATCTCTTGCCAGCTCGTCTAGCCCTTTGAATTTTTCAGCCATAGCAAGGCTCCGTCTCCTCGGATAATAAAATTGGTCCGCATTCACGCTGCATTCCCATGCGCCAGCACCGTGTGCGCCTGCGACAAGCATGCAGATGTGACGCGTCGGTCGCCGGCCCGCTGCGCTTCGCGCTCGGCGGCGTCGCGCAGACGCTTGGCGGCGGAAATCCGCACTAAAATCGGCTGCGCCGCGACCATGTCGTCCAGCGCCGCTTTTGCGTCTTCATCCCACGGCAGATCCCGTTGCCGCCGCGAAGGCGTCGCTTCGACCCGATCGAGTGCGGAAGCAAGCGGCAGGATGTGAAACAACGCATCGAACAGCGCGTTGCAGACTTCTTGCACGATGTAGGTTGCGCCCGAATAGCCCATGAAGGGCGTACCGCTGTGCCGGCGAATGATCGCGCCCGGGAATGACGCCGGGATGTAGATCGCGCGCGCGCCGGCCTCGGCGAGATACATTCGCTCGTTGTAACTGCCAAACACAACCAGCGGCGTTTTCTCCCGCACCGCCTGCCGTACCGCCTCATTGTCGGGCTTCACCCCTGCGCAACGGGAAAAACAGAACGTGCAGGGCACCCCCATCTCCTGCTCGAGAAAGTGCCTCACACCGCGTGAGTAGGTTTCGGTGGCGACAATCGCGAAACTCGCGGTACCGAAAAAATCCTGCGTTACGGAGCGCCACAAATCCCATAACGGTTTAATCGTCGTGTGCTTCTCGCGTTCAATGAAAGGCTTCGGGTCGAGACCCAAAAGCTCGCCGAGCGTCATCAGGAATTTGGTCGTGGAATGAAGTCCAATCGGCGCCTGGAGATACGGCCGGCCGAGAGCCTCGCAAAGCATGCGGCCGAACTCCCGGTACATGCAGATGTTGACGTCGGCGTTCACGAGCTTCGCCACGTCGGCGACATGGCTGCCGAGCGGGAAGACCATATTGATCTCGGCGCCAATTCCCTCGATCAACCGCCGGATTTCCGTGAGATCGGAGCGCATGTTGAAGGTGCCGTAGATCGGGCCGATGATATTGACCTTCGGCTTTTCTGTTTCCTTGCGCGGCTTGCGTTCGGGTATTTTTTTCAATCCAAATTCAGACCACAGCCAAAACAGCGCACGGTCAGCGCTTTGCCATTGATCCTCGTCGATGGTGCGCGGCAGGAACCGCTTGATGTTGGTCCCTTCGGGGGTGACCCCGCCACCGATCATTTCGGCGATCGATCCGGTCACCACCACGGCAGGAAGGTCCGGATCGAGCGTTCCGTGCGCCCGCTTCATCGATTGCTCGGTGCCCTTCTGACCGAGCTCTTCCTCGGCAAGACCGGTGACCACGATCGGCAATTCGTGCGGCGGCAATCCATCCGTGTAGTGCAGCACCGAGGTGACCGGCAGGTTTTCGCAGCCGACCGGTCCGTCGATGATGACCTGGAGGCCTTTGATGGCGGTAAAGGCATAAACGGAGCCCCAATAACCGCCGGCGCGATCGTGATCGACAATCAGCATCAGACCGGCTCCTCCTGCGCCCTACGCGCGTTCGCCTGCCGTTCCAACTGCCGTCTGTATCGGTCGCGAAATTCCGGGCGATCTTTCGGCGTGTCCTCCCAGATGCCGGCTGCAAACCCTTCGCCGACGCCGGAGAAGAACTCCTTCATCTGGTCGAATCGCGGCTTGCTCGAAATCGCGGCGTTGATCACCTCGGCGAGCGAGCCGGCACCCGCGATTCCAAATAGCGGCCGAGCGGAGATCAAATTGGTAAAGTAGAGCGCTGGGATCGCCATAGTTTTTGCTTTTTGCACGACGGGTGTCGTGCCGATCGCGAGATCGGGATGAAATTCCTCCAGAGCGGCGATGTCTTGCTCCAACGAAGCTCGGAATTGGACCCGCGCGCCTTTGGTTTCCAACCACTCGCGATCCGGGTCAGACCAGGAGGTGCGCGCACATGCAGTGCCGACATATGGAACATCGGCACCGCTCTCGATCAGCAATCGCGCCACTAACAATTCCGAACCCTCGTAGCCCGAGAGCGTGATGCGGCCACTGATCGGCAACTTGGCGAGGGCGGCGCGAATGCCAGGAAGGAATTTGTTCTGCGCCGCCGCAATTCTTTCGCGACCGGCGCCGCATGCAGTTCCAATGGCGTCGAGCCATGCAGCCGTCCCGTCGCAGCCAACCGGCGCCGAACCGATCACGGTACGGCCCGCCGCAGTGAATTCGCGGACGGAGGCGGTATAAAATGGATGCAACGCCGCTACTGCAGCGCAATCAAGCGCCGAGTACAGCTCGCGCCACTCCCGCGTCGGCACGACAGGGCCGGCGGCAAGACCCAGCGGGTCGAGCATCAGGCCGATGCCGACGGGATCAACCGGAAAGATTTCGCCGAGCAACGCGATGGATGGTTTATCGCTGCGCTTTTCGCGCGGCGCCTGGACCGGGCCCAGCTCCGCCTCCCTGCGGGCGTAACCGAGCATGGCTCCGGCCAGAACGTCCTTGGCCTCGGCGTGCGTCGGCACACCGAAGCCCGGCACATCGATGCCGATGATCCGGACACCGCTGATGTCCTTGGGAAGGAGCTGTAAGGGAACGCCCGATGCGGTCGGCACGCACAGGTTGATGATTACCACGGCGTCGTAGAGGGCCGGATCGGCGAGCTTGAAAACGGCGTCGCGAATATCCTCGAACAGCTTTCCGGTAACCAGCGTCTCCGAGTTGAACGGTACGTAGCCGACTGTGCGGCGCGCGCCGTAGAAATGCGATGTGAACGTCAGGCCGTAGACGCAACAGGCCGAACCGCAAAGCACCGTCGCGGTGCGGCGCATGCGGAGGCTAACGCGGAGCGAGCCGAATGCCGGGCACATGCTTTGCGGCTGGTCGTGCGGACCGGCCGGGTAGTCGGCCGCGTAACGCGACAGTATCTCACCTTTGCCGGCTGCCGCTGCCGCGTCGCTCAACGCGTCCCGGCCGGCATGACAGCCGAGACCGTCTTGGGCCGTCGCGGCAATATTGATCGCGGCGATATTTTCCGGCGGACAGCGTTTCACATCATTCGTCGGTGCCACCGGAGCCGTTCGGCCGGAGACAGCCTCTTGCATCGTGCGGTTTCGGTCGGCGGTATGGGCGTCCAGACTCATCTGATTGCTCAAACAGTGTCGTAAATGACCTCAAGGGACGTCTTTTCCGTCACGGCCTTGCCGCGCATGTCCTCTTGCGTGGCCGGGTCGAGTACGACGCCGCGGCCGACAACGTCGCTCTTGAACAGACCAAGCAACGCGTCGTGGGTTAGTGGCTTCGGTCGAACCGGAGGCGCAACGGCGACGTTGTGCGCCAGTTGTTCGAACAGCGGGCCCCAGTGGTCGCCAGGTCGGCCAATGATCTGATAGTTCGCGCTCTTGCGGCGAATGTCGTCGTTCGCCGGGATGGCGGCGAGCACCGGGATGCCGACGGCGCTTGAAAATGCTGCGGCCTCGCCGGTGTTGTCATCCTTGTTGACGACCATGCCGGCAACGCCGACGTTGCCGCCGAGCTTGCGAAAATACTCGACGGCCGAGCAGACATTATTCGCGACGTAAAGTGATTGCAGATCATTTGAGCCGACGACGATGACCTTCTGGCACATGTCGCGTGCAATCGGCAGGCCGAAGCCGCCGCAAACGACATCGCCGAGGAAGTCGAGCAGCACGAAGTCGAAGCCCCAGTCGTGGAACCCGAGCTTCTCCAGAAGCTCGAAGCCATGAATGATGCCGCGCCCACCGCAGCCTCGGCCAACTTCGGGCCCGCCGAGCTCCATTGCAAACACGCCATCGCGCTTGAAACAAACGTCGCCGATTTTGACTTCGTCGCCGGCGAGCTTCTTCTTCGCCGACGTTTCAATGATGGTCGGGCAGGCACGGCCGCCGAACAACAGCGACGTGGTGTCGCTTTTCGGATCGCAGCCGATCAGCAAAACTTTCTTGCCCTGCTGGGCCATCATGTAAGAAAGGTTCGCAAGCGTGAAGCTCTTGCCGATGCCGCCTTTGCCGTAAATCGCGATGATCTGGGTCGCCTTGGCCGGCTCCCCGGTGGGGACTGGATCGGGTTCAATCGCCGCCTCGTTTCGCAGCCGGTCGGCGGCGCTGATCTGGGCCATGACATTCATGAACAGTTTCTCCAATCCAGGATCATTTTGAGACAGGTCGGATCATAGAAAGCGGTCCCGTAGGCCGCTGCGGCGTGCGTTGCCGGTTCCCGATGGGTGATCAGCCCATCAAGTGAAAGGCGCCCCATTTTGACAAGGTCGCGCACGGCCAACAGATCGGAATGCTGCCATTCCGCCGCCACGCGAATGCGCACCTCGCGCATGAACGCAGGTGGAAATGAGAATGACAGCGGTTCGCTGTAAAAGCCCGCAAGCACTATTTCGCCGCCTGGTGCGAGACGCGCGATAAGCGCATCAAGGAGCTGCGGATCGCCACTGACGTCGTAGATAACGCGACAATTGCGAATCGGATCGTCCGCGGGATCAAGCACGGCATAGCCCACGGCGCCGTCGACACGTTTGCGATTACGCTCCCAGACAATGGGCGCTTCGCCGCCGGTTGCGACTGTCAACCGGGCGAGTAGGCGTCCGAGCACGCCGTGGCCGACGATACGTTCTGGTTTAGCGGCGCCAGGAGCTGTGAGTGCATGATAGGCCGTGGCCGCAAGCGCTAGCAGGATCCCCCGCTCTCCCAACGCGTCATCGATTGGAACTACCTTTTGCGCGGGGACAACGACTCGCGACGCCGACGCGCCGAACAACCCGCGAACGTCGCCGTAACAGCGCGCTCCCGGCACAAAGACCGTTTGACCTACCTTGAAGTTAGAATTATTTGGCGCCTGCGCCACACGGCCGACAGATTCATACCCTGGAACGAGCGGATATCCCATGCCAGGGAATGGCGGCATGCGCCCCGACCACAACAAGCGTTCGGTGCCGGTGCTCACCCCGCTCCAGGCAATTTCCACAACCGCATCAGTCGCTGCCGGCGGCGTTAAATCGAGCGAACGAAGCGAAAGTTGCTCCGGCTCGTTAAAGATAACCGCTGTGGCCTTCATTTGGCCTCCCGCGGAGCGTCAAGTGCAGCTGACACCCAGCGGTGTCAGATTATCTTTACTAAAACGAATGTCAATAAGGCTTCACGTACTTTTGGGCTGTTACGCTCGGATTATGAGATCGGCCGAGCGACCAGAGCACCGGTCAAAATAGGACGGCGGGTGGCGACTGCGCGGCCCCCGTCGAAGCCAGCCTGTTGCAATAAGCCCTTGAGCTCGCTTGGACTCCGCGCGCGACCAGTGCCCATCGCCAAAAGATAAAATGCGAAATAAGCATCACTAACCGCCTTGGTTTCGGTCGTGCCCGACATCGGCTCGGCAATCAGGAGAACGCCGTCGTGCGGCAGCACTCGGCGCACGTTGCGCAAAAGCTTAAGGGCATTGGCATCGTCATGGTCGTGGAGAACGCGCACCAGGGTGATGATGTCTGCTCCGGAAGGAAGCGGCTGTGTGAAGAAGTCGCCTGGAATGATGGCCGCGCGATCAGCCAGGCCAGCGGCGGCAATTCGGCCGCGCGCAAGCTCCGTGACCGCAGGCAAGTCGTACAGCATGAACCGCAGCCCTGGGGCACGCGCGGCTGCGGCGACGACGAAAGAACCGTCGCCGCCGCCGACATCGAGCAGGCAGCGGTGCGAACCGAATGTCCAAGCATCGAGCAAATCGACAACCATGAGTGACTGCGACGCTGACATCAAAGCTGTGTAATCTGCGACTTCGTCCGCTGTCAGCTGGTCCGGTTGGTCAGCGCCCGCGTAAGGCCAGTAGCGAGAGAGTGCCGTAGCCGCGTTGCGCCTGCGCAGCAGCGACACCGGATCGAGCAGATCTGCGTAAAGCAATCCATGATGCGCCACCATCGTCGTAATCTCCGGATTGGCGAGCAACGCCGCGCCAAGCACACCCAGTCCGAAGCGCCCGCGGCTCCGGCGTTGAACAAGGCGGAGCGCCGCGGCCGCGTTCAGCAACCGCAGTGCCGCGTCAGGTGTGAGTGCGAGCCGAGAGGCCAATTCTCCCAAAGTGAGAGGGCGTTCGGCCAAAATGTCGAACACCCCAAGCTTCACGCAGGCCAGCAGGATCTGCGAATAAACAAAACCGGCACAGAGGTCGAACAACGACTGTGCCCGTCTTTGCGCGATTTTTCTGGTAAGTGGGAACCCGGCAGCCCAGCGCTGGAATCTCCGGTCGGCAAGTAACCGATCACGCCAAGTCAAGTAACCATCGTGCCAATGAAAACCAGCTTTCTCGCTCGGGTTACCGAGAGCAATTGGAGCGCTGTTTCCGCCCGCCGGCATTACGCTGCGTATTGTGCGAGCTTTTTCGGCAAGAGCCGCTTGGCCTCGAGCAGCATAAGGGACTTGAGATCCGCCGAACCCGGGCAGGCCGGGATAGCGGAGATCGCTTCGCTGACGAGTTGCTCCAGGCGTTTGATGGCTACGGTAAGACCAAATTCGATCACTACATTTGGGCGGCCCAACACCACGTCCCGCCCGATGGGTTTGCCGATTTCCTCCGTATCTCCGGCCGAGTCACGAATGTCATCGGCGACCTGATAGGCCTCTCCGAGCTTCTCACCGACCGCGCGCCAGGGTTCGCATTCCGCACCCGCCGCCGCTGCACCGGCGATTGCGGCCGCCGCAAACAACGCTCCGGTTTTGGCGCGATGATAGTTCGCGATGTCGACGTGTGGTTCGCATTCCCATGCCTGGCCTGCAACGATTCCAAATGGTACGCCGACTGATCGCGAGACGATCATGAGCAGGAGCGCGAGCCGCTGCGACTGATGAGAGAAACGCCCGAGCGTCTGGAATGCCAGGACAATGAGGGCGTCACCGGTCAGTACGGCAAGCGGCTCGCCGAAGGCGCGATGCACAGACCGCCGGCCGCGCCGCATATCCGCGTTGTCGAAGCAGGGAAGATCGTCATGAACCAGCGAGGCGCAGTGCAGAAGCTCGATCGAAACCGCCGCGGCCTCGCTGAGGGTCGGCTCGTCGTCGCCGCAGGCGGACGCTACGGCAAGGCAGAGCCGGGGCCTTACCCTGGCGCCGCGCGGGAACACTGCATGATGCATTGCGGCGGCCAGTCCAGGCGGGCTTCCAGGCACAACGGCCCGGGCAATCGCGCCTTGTAACGCCCGTTCTATCCTATTCGTGGCATCCACGGCGGGACCCCCATGTAACGTTTAATTGTCGTACCATACTGTAATGTATTATAGACACACGATTCGAAAGCTCAACCATTTTTTGTAATGGTGGAAATGGCTGCGGAACGCGTAGTTGTGGTCGGGGCCGGCGTCGGCGGCTTGGTCGCCGCGCTGTTGCTTTCGGCCCGGGGTGTTTCGGTGACGGTAGTCGAACGAAGCACCGGCCCCGGCGGCAAGATGCGGCAAGTCGAGATCGCCGGCACACGCATCGACGCCGGGCCGACGGTGTTTACGATGCGGTCGGTTTTCGAAGAAATATTCAGCGCCGCCGGTGCGTCGCTGTCTGATTACGTCAACCTGCAGCCGGCCGAAGTTCTGGCCCGCCATGCATGGAGTGCATCCGAACGGCTCGATCTGTTTGCCGACATCAATCGGTCAGCCGACGCCATCGGCGATTTCGCCGGCGCTCAGGAGGCGCGGGGATATCGCGATTTCTGCGAGCGGTCACGGCGCATTTATGAGGCGCTCGATCGGCCGTTTATCCGCTCGGCTCGCCCAAGACTTAACACGCTGGTCGCATCATTCGGTCTGCGGCGTCTGGGCGACTTATGGCAGATCACCCCCTTCACTAACCTGTGGAATACGCTCGGCGAACATTTTCGCGACGCGCGGTTGCGTCAATTGTTCGGCCGTTACGCGACCTATTGTGGGTCCTCGCCGTTCCTGGCTCCCGCCACACTTATGCTCGTTGCCCATGTGGAGCGCGAGGGTGTGTGGCTAATCGAGGGGGGCATGTACCGGCTTGCCGAAGCGCTCGCCGCGGTGGCCTCCGGCACCGGGGCAACGCTGCGGTATCAATCCGAAGCTGCCGAAGTCATCGTCGAGTCGGAACGCGTTGCTGGCGTCATGCTTTCAAGCGGTGAACGAATCGACGCCGAGACGGTTCTGGTCAATGCCGATACGGCGGCGGTCAGCAGTGGCCGGCTGGGGAAAGCCATTGCCGCAGCAGTGCCGTCATTGCCGCGCTCGGCTCGGTCGCTCTCCGCCATAACCTGGGCGATGGTTGTACCGACACGCGGCTTCCCGCTGGTGCGTCACAACGTATTTTTTTCGGACAATTACGAGGATGAATTCGAGCGAATTCGCCGTGGCCGGCTGCCGGCGGAGCCGACAGTCTATGTTTGTGCACAGCATCGCACTGACGCCGACATAAGTCCCACGGCCGGTTCACCCGAGGCATTACTTTGCCTTGTCAACGCACCACCATGCGGCGACGGAAATGTTTTCGAACATGGGGAGATCAGCCGATGCGAGGAGCGGACCTTTGCGGTTCTGCAGCGTTCCGGGCTCCACGTCGAACGCCGGGCCGAAAGCTGCGTAATGACGACGCCACGAGAATTCGACCGCCTCTGCCCGGAGACCGGGGGGGCGCTCTATGGGCCAGCGTCACACGGATGGATGGCGTCGTTCCGCAGACCCGGCTCACGCACCCGGATACCGGGTCTTTATCTGGCGGGGGGGAGCACACATCCGGGGCCGGGAGTTCCGATGGCGGCCATTTCCGGGGTGTTGGCGGCAGAAGCGATTTTGGGGGACTGGGCTTCGATGCGCCGGTTTCGCCGGGCGGCTACGTTTGGTGGTATGTCGATGCGCTGAGCTCAGATGGCCGTCACGGCCTCACGATCATCGCCTTCGTCGGCAGCGTGTTCTCACCCTACTACGCCCGCGCCCGCAGACGCGGACGCGGCGACCCGCTCGATCACTGTGCGTTGAACATTGCGCTCTATGAAGAAGGCCGCAAGCGCTGGGCAATGACTGAGCGCGGCCGTGCGCGGCTAAACCGCACGGCGTCCACACTCACGATCGGGCCAAGCGTGGTAGCTTGGACCGGCGACGTTTTGACAATCCAAATCGACGAGGTCACCGCGCCGCTCCCGACGCGCTTGCGCGGCATCGTGCGCGTCTATCCGAAAGCGCTCGCCGGACAAGCCTTCGATCTGGACGCGGCCGGCCGTCATCGCTGGCAGGCTTTGGCACCCTGCTCACATGTCGAAGTAACGATGTCCAACCCGAGCTTGCGCTGGCGCGGGTCCGGCTATGTCGATACCAACAGCGGCGACGAGCCGCTCGAAGACGCGTTCCGAACGTGGCATTGGTCGCGCGCCGATCTGCGCGACGGCACAGCCGTAATCTACGACGTCATTCGTCGTGACGCTTCGATTCAATCATTTTCGCTGTCGTTCAAACCGGGGGGGCAGATCGAAAAATTCGACCCGCCGGCGCATGTTGACCTGCCACCGACGCGGTGGGGCGTTTTCCGTCAGACACGTGCCGAAGATAACCGCTCGGTTCGTGTCGTTAAGACGCTGGAGAGCGCGCCATTCTACGCCCGTAGCTTGATCTCGACGCGCCTCCTTGGGCAGCAAGGACTTGCGATTCATGAGAGCCTGTCGCTCGACCGCTTTCGATCGGGGGTGGTGCAGGCGATGCTGCCGTTCCGCATGCCGCGCGCTTTGCGCTGACACACGCACGGACGTTTGCGCCACCGTTTCAGTCAGCAGCGCCACCCGCCTTCCGTGCCCGCGGACGACTAAGCGTTTGGTCCGACAACTATTTAGCCGGGTTCGGCCGTGGCAAGTGCCGCCTTTATGACCAGAACTTCTGCTCCCAGTCCGAACCCGAACCAGTGTCTATGACAATTGACACCTCCGGCTCATTAGCTCTTGGGGGCCTGCTCAGACATGTGGACAACAACCGTCAAGATATCTTGACGGCTGCGGCAGCGCCCGCTTGAATAATAAAAAATGTTATTTCGCATATGCGGGCGGGGAATTGCGGTGAGTAACGTCGACGACTCCATTCAGCACCTCGAATGCGTCACCGTAAGTCCTGACGTTGCAGCCCGTTATGCTTTTCTCAAAGTGGTCAATCATCTTCCACATCTCGATGTGCTGCCCAACGCCCGGCTCGACCTGTCCCACTCGGTCGAAGCCGAAATCATACCTCGACTTGTTCTCGCTCATCGGAAAGCCGGAGGTCGACTGGCCGGGCCGCGTGAGATCGCCTCGGTTTCAACTTCCGAGCTGGAAAGCTTTACCGAAGCCATTCTTCTCGATCGGATCGATGAAGCGCTGACCACAGTGGCTTCGATGCGCTCGCGCGGCGTCGCCACCGAAAGCATAATGCTGGATCTCTTGGCGCCTACGGCCATGAAGCTTGGTGAGATGTGGGAAGCCGATGAATTCGACTTTGTCTCCGTCACTGTGGCGCTTGGGCGCTTGCAGCAGGTCCTGCGTCATCTGTCTGGAGGGGTTCCGCCTTTAGCATCTGCGGAGAAGCCCCGCCATAAAGTGTTGCTCTCCGCCGCGCCGGGGGAAACGCATATATTCAGCCTGCTGCTTATCGATCAATTCTTTCGCGGCGACGGCTGGGATACTTGGACCTTACCCGGCGCAAGCAGGGATGAATTGATTAACATCGTCGGGAGAGAATCTTTCGCAGTCTTCGGACTCTCGATCAGCTGCGACGTTTGTATTTCGGAGTTGCGTGTATTGATCCCCGCCGTTCGAAAGTCATCGATGAATAAGAGGCTTCGCATCATGGTTGGCGGTCCGGTATTCAACACGCGTCCGGAACTCGCTGTGGAACTTGGTGCGGACGGCACCGCCACCGATGGTCCTGCCGCATTGATCCAGGCCCGCAGGCTCGTCGAAACTCAGGACTCCGATTAGCCCTTAGCCGTGGTCGGCAAGACTGCTTGCAGGAGTTCAGATAATTCGTCCAGATAAATCTTGAACCATGCCGTATAGTGGGACCCATTTTCCATGACGTCGCGACGCAGGTCGTCGACCGACACCCAGCGCCAGCTATCTACTTCACGCGGATCCGGCACTGGCACGGTGTCCCGGCGGCCGAAGAAAATGTGTACCAATTCGTTTTCGATGAGGTTCGGCGGCACCTCCGCACGATAACGAAGGGTACATCGCTTTTCGAGCATGCATACCATCCCAATCTCCTCCTGCAGTCGGCGCTCAGCGGCAAAGCGTACGCGTTCTCCCGGGCGTGGATGGCCGCAACACGTGTTACTCCAGAGCGACGGCGAGTGATATTTTCCGTGTGCGCGCCGCTGCAATAACAACTCACCGTTACCGTTATACACGATCACGGATATTGCGCGGTGCAATACGCCGCGATGGTGCGCAAGGGTCTTATCCATGGTGTCTGTGCGGCGATCGCGCTCATCGACCAAGACGACCCGCTCTTCACTTATCGGCATATTTGAGCCCTTTCCTGCGGAAAGAGGGTCCACATACCGGCCCAAGCAGACTGTCGCAACGCGCGGAAGATTTTCGTCTGGAAGTCCCGTGACACATGCCCGCGGCGTGCTTCGTAATGCTGCTGCCGACATCTATTCCGTCCCCCAATCGTCGTCTCCACGCTTTTCCCGAAGGTAGCGCAAAACCTCTTCGACCGAGGGAGGGCCGCCGGATTCGCCGATCTCCGAAACGTCATCGCCCTGAGGAAGATACATCGGCGCGGCCTTTGTCTGCCGATTTATAAACGATTGCACATCGACCTTGATCTGCCGGATATCCGATTGAATGGCCATGAGGATCTCGATGATCTTTTCCTCGTGGGATGCGTTCACCGGTTCTCTCCTTGAGCTTGAGTCTTCGCAGAAGAACCGAAAACCCGGCTGAGCAAGATGCAGAATTAACGAGAGCTCCCGATTTCAAATAGCGCCGCGCGGATTTTCCAATTCGCGTGTTGATCAGGCCGCTGACAGAAATCCGCGGGTCCTGCAATGATGCGTTGCTGATATTCACGGCTGCTCATTGTCGTCTGCTTCCCGGCGCTTTCGATCCAGACGAAGACCGACCAGCTCCATAATTCCCCAGCCAAGACCGAACATCAGGACAACGCCCATTTCAACGAATCCTAGCCAGGGGGAATTCATGGCAATACCCGCTTGCTGTCGCAGCAATGACTACGCGACGGTTAGAGGTTGCTGCCGCTGAGTTGCGCGCGCCTTTCAAGACGCTCGAAAAGATTAATGACCCCAACCAAGCGGCCCTCGAGTCGAGCCAGCGTTTCGCTCGGACGCCCACCGACCATCGGCCGGGGTGCCGCTCCAACGGCGTCGATGAGATATTGCGCTTCTCTAAGTGGAGCCCCTCCTTCGTTTTGCGATGCGGCCGCGAGCGCCACGGTCGATTGCGCGAGCAATAGCGCTTTGCGCCGCGGGGGCACGACAGCGCGGCGTGAGACAGAATCGCCTCCGTACCGCTCGATCTCGCGACCAATTTCGGCATAAAGGAGCCGAGCAGCGTTAATGCCCGGGCGACAGTCCAACGGCAATCCCGATATACCCGCCCGCGACCGCGCATACAGAATCTCGGCCTCGGACAACAACCGCAGCACAACGTCACCCAACGCTTTACTGAACTCCGGCCGCGCCAACCATGCATCCGGATCGATGCCGGCTTCGCGCACCCATTGTAGCGGCAAATAAAGGCGGCCGAGACCCGCATCCTCCCCAACGTCGCGCGCAATGTTGGTCAGCTGCATCGCCACACCAAGGTCGCACGCGCGCGCCAACAGGGTCTGCGTGCGTGCGCCCATGATGATCGACATCATGACCCCGACCGCGCCCGCCACGCGGACGGCATAGTCTTGCAGCGCCGAAAAGTCTTCGAAACGGCGCCCTTGGGAATCCCAGGCTAGGCCCTCCAGCAGAGCCTCCGGCAATGCGCGAGGGATGACGAACCGATCGACAATCTCGGCGAAGGCACGATCCGGCGCGGTAGGGAATGGACGGCCCGCATAGGCGCGATCAATCCGCTCACGCAGGCGCGCAAGCGTCGCGGCCTTGCCCCGTTGCAGATCAATTGCGTCGTCAGCGAAACGGCAAAACGCATAAAGCGCGGTCGCCGGTTCCGCCACGCGCCGTGGCAGCACGTGTGAGGCCGCGAAGAACGTGCGGGAGCCGCCACGCAACATCTCGCGGCAGGCCGCAATGTCCGAAGCATGTCCGCTATTGGCGTCAGGCAACTTCAAGCGCATGGGGGACTACCTTGTCGAGGACACGTGCTGACAAAAGCACGCCCGGCAAGCCAGCACCCGGATGGGTGCCGGCGCCGACGAGAAAGAGATTCGCAATTTCTTCGCTGCGATTATGCGGCCGAAACCAGGCGCTCTGTGTGAGTACCGGCTCCAGTCCGAAGGCCGCGCCGCGGAACGATAGTAGTCGATCCTGGAAATCTTGCGGCGTGGCAACAAATGATGTCACCAAGTTGGCTTCAAGATCAGGCAGAACCGTCTCGCTTAGTCGGCGGGCCAAAGAGCGGCGGTACGGTTCCGAATGTTCATTCCAATCGATGCCACTCCCGAGATGAGGAACCGGCGAGAGAACGTAGAAAGTATCGCAGCTCTCGGGTGCGAGTGAAGGATCTGCGGCGGTGGGTCGATGCAGATACAGGCTGAAATCTGAAGCCAATATCTTGCGGTCGAAGATATCGTTCAGCAGCTCGCGATAACGCGGCCCGAGCAAGATCGTATGGTGACCGACGTCGTTATATTTGCGCCGCGTCCCAAAATACCAGACGAACAGGCTCATCGAGTAGCGCGCTTTCTCGATATGCCGGTCGCTCCAGCGGCGGCGTACCTCCGGCGGCAATAGGTGCCGATAGGTCCAAGCGGAATCGGCATTGGAGACGACGATGTCTGCCGGTATGGTCTCTCCGGAGGCCAGCCGAACGCCGATCGCGACTTGATCTTTTACGACGATCTCGGTGACCTCCTCGCCGTAACGCAGATCGCCACCCTGCCCTTTGATCAGTCCGACGAGGCCTTGCACCAGCCGCCCCGTCCCGCCCATGGCGAAGTGAACGCCCCATTTGCGTTCGAGAAATGCAATCAGGCAATAGATCGACGTCGTTGTGAAAGGATTACCGCCGATAAGCAGCGGGTGAAAAGAGAAGATCACACGCAGGCGCGGATCGCGGATGTACGACGATACGAGGTTATAGACGGTCTTGTAGCTTGCGAGACTGATCATCGCCGGTACGATGCGAGCCATGTCGGTCCACGACGAAAAAGACGCATCACCAAGCCGTTCGAAGCCGATCTTGAAAATCGCCTCGCTGGCCTGCATGAAGTTTTCGTAGCCCTCAAGATCGGCTGGCGCGAACCGCGCGACTTCGGCGCGCATGGCGCTGGGGTCACCGCTGTAATCGAACACTGCACCGTCATCGAACCGAATGCGGTAGAATGGCGACACCGGACGCAACTCAACGTCGTCGGCGAGCCGGCGGCCGCACAAGCTCCAGAGCTCCTCGAACAGGAACGGCGCCGTGACGATGGTCGGGCCCATATCGAAGCTGAATCCGTCCTGACGCCGTACGTAGGCGCGGCCACCGGGCGCATCGAGCTTTTCCAGGACCGTCACCTGATAGCCTCGCGCGCCAAGACGGATGGCGGCGGCAAGACCGCCGAATCCGCTGCCGATCACAACGGCACGAAGCCGACCGCGCCGTGACCGTCTCCGGTCACCTTTCCAGCTGGCAAAGTCGGAGATCAGTGTCGCCATCCGCATCCCAACGTCTTGATCGAAAACCGCCTGCCGTAAAGAACGTCGCGATCAGTGCGCTCCAATCCCCACCAAATGCCCTAAATCCTTGAAGAAGATTCGCGCGTGTTCCGCCGGCCTGGAGCGCACCAGTTCCTTGTTCATGTAAGCCTGCCAGGTGAGCTCTTGCACACCCTTGTCTTTGCAGATGGATACGAAGCGTTCGCGGCGCTTGTCGCTGGAATACCAAAAGTATTGCATGATCCCGAGGATCAGGAACACCCGCCCGTGCGCCCTCATGAATTGCTTGCGAGCGAGCCTCAGGAATTTTCCGTCAGCAGTGGCGAGTGTTTGTTCGATAGCCTCGGCCGCGAACCGCGCGCTCGCCATGGCATAATAAATACCTTCGCCCGAGGCCGGCGCCACGACACCGGCGGCATCGCCGACAAGCAGCACGTCGCGACCGTTGTCCCACCTCCGCAACGGCTTCAACGGAAGGGGGGCGCCTTCGTGACGAACGGTTTCGAGAGCGGCGAGACCGCATCTTTGGCGCAGATCAGCTACGGCATTGCGCAGGTTGAAACCCTTATGAGCGCTGCCGTTGCCGATGCTCATCG
>CAYWNY010000014.1:0-43103 GCA_964459765.1 uncultured Hyphomicrobiales bacterium
TTCATCGAGGTGACCAATCCGTCGGCGGCGTTCTACGGCGTCGGCGGCGCGCGCATCTCTTCACAAGACGGCGTCACCTTGCGGCTGGACTCGACCGGCGCGGTGTTCGTGCATTCCGGCGTCACCGAGCAGGGCCAGGGCGCCGAATCGGTGCTGGCGCAATGCGTCGCGACATCGTTCGGGGTACCGATAGAACGGGTACGCGTCATCACCGGCGACACCGACAATACGCCCTATGGCGGCGGCACCTGGGCGTCGCGCGCCGCCGGCATTGGCGGCGAAGCCGCCTGGCAGGCGGGCAAGGCGCTGCGTGCTAACGTGCTCGCCGCCGCCGGCGCGATGCTGCAGGCGGACGCCAAGACGCTCGACATCCGCGCCGGCATTGTGGTCGACGCGCAAACCGGCCGCGAGCGCCTGCCGCTCGAAGAGGTCGCGCGCGTCGTGTATTTCCGCCCCGACACGCTGCCGCCGGACTTCCAGGCGGAATTCGTGGTGACCCGCCACTACGTGCCGCGCGCCTGGCCGTTCGCATTCACCAACGGCGTGCAGGCGTCGTATCTCGACGTCGACATCAAGACCGGCGAGGTGAAACTCCTCAAGCACTGGTGCGTGGAGGATTGCGGCACGGTGATCAATCCGCAGCTGGTCGACGAGCAGATCCGCGGCGGCATCGTGCAGGGCATCGGCGGCGCGCTGTACGAGCACTGCCTCTATGACGAGGCCGGCCAGCTTCTCAACGGCAATCTGATGGATTATCTCGTGCCGATGGCGGGCGAAATGCCGGACATCGACATCGGCCATGTCGTGACGCCGACGGCGGATTCCGAATTGGGCGCCAAGGGCGCCGGTGAAGCCGGCACCGCCGGCGCACCGGCCTGCGTGATGAATGCCATCAACGACGCGCTGCGTCCGCTTGGCGCAGCGACGCTGACGGAGATGCCCTTTACCCCGGAGCGTGTGCTAAGAGCACTGGGGAAAGTCTGATCAGAGTGCAGCGAACGCCGCGCGCGACCTCTCCCGGACGGGGAGAGGTGAAGGTAAGATGCAGTACGACTAAATCTGGATAACCGGGAGACATCGAAAATGGCCGGCGACAAGCGGGCGGCTTACAAGCTCGTCACCTATCAGGCAAAAGACGGCCCGCGCGCAGGCATCGTGATCGGCGACGACGTCTTCGACGCGGCGAAGATCACCGGCAAGGCAAACTATGCGACCGTGGCCGGCATCCTCGCCGACTGGACGAAAGCCGATCGCGCCTTGCGCAATGCCGCCGGCGGCGCGGCGACCATGCGCGGCAAAAAGCTGCCGCTCAACAAGACCAAATTGCTGGCGCCGCTGCCTCAGCCGTCGACCATCTTTTGCGCCGGCGCCAATTACCAGGACCACGCCGCGGCGATGGCGAAGAAGCAGGGCATGCCGGAACCGGCCGATCCGCACGAGGCGGGCTTAAAGCCGTGGCATTTCATCAAGGCGGCGCGGACCGTCACCGATCCCGGCGCGACGGTCAAAGCCGTGCATTACTCCAAGCAGCTGGACTGGGAGATCGAGCTCGCCGCCGTCATCGGCCGGCCGGCCAAGGACGTGCCGCTGGACAAGGCGCTATCCTATGTGGCCGGCTACACCGTCGCCAACGATCTCTCGGCGCGCGATCGCGGCCGCCGGCCCGGCATCGAAGGCACCTCGTTCTTCAAGATGGATTGGAGCAAGCACAAGAGCTTCGACGGCTCCTGCCCGCTCGGGCCGTGGATCGTACCGGCTGGCGAAATCGCCGATCCGCAGAATCTTGCGATGAAGCTTTGGGTCAACGACACGCTCAAGCAGGATTCCAATTCGTCGAAGATGCTGTTCTCGCTCGCCGAGCAGATCGAGCAATTGTCGATCAACATGACGCTCTATCCGGGCGACCTGATCCTGACCGGCACGCCGGCCGGCACCGGCGCCGAAAGCGGCGAATTCCTCAAAAACGGCGACGTGGTGAAGGTCTGGATCGAGGGGATCGGCGAGTTCAGCAATAAAATCACTTAGCTCGCGGCAGGCTATAGGGCGTGTTAATTTCCGCTCATTCCCGCGTAAGCGGGAATCCAGCTGGGTCCCCGCTTCCGCGGGGACGAGCGGCAAGGAATAATGAGTAGAGGAAATGCCGGAAAAGTTCGTCGCCAAGCTCGATGAGTTCAAGGACGGCGAGCGCCGCATCGTTTTTGTCGGCGACAACGAGATCGGCGTGTTCCGCCATGACGGCGCGTTCTATGCCTATTCGAATTTCTGCCTGCATCAGGGCGGGCCGGCCTGCGAGGGGCTGATCATCGCCAAGGTCGAGGAGCGGCTGCGCGCCGACAAGACCTCGATGGGATTGTACTTCTCCGAGGACGAGATGCATTTCGTCTGTCCCTGGCATGGGATGGAATACGACATCAAGACCGGCGAGTGCGCGTCCGACCGCCGCATGAAGCTCAAGAAATACCAAGTCGTGCAAAAAGGAGACGAGGTCTATGTCCTCGCCTAAGAGCACCGCCAAGCAGCGATGCGGCGCGGCGAACGCGGCTGGCCGCGCGCGGCCGAAGGAGTCGCTGCCGACGCCGGCTGCCAAGCCAGTCTCCAAGACACTCGCAACGAACGCCTCGGCCGACGCCAAACGTCTCGCGGCTGCAATCGAGCGCGGGCTTGCCGACGCCAAGCTCGACGTGCTCAGCGCCGAGACGCTGCAGGCGCTGATCGCCGCCTGCGCGCGGCTCTATACGGCGCGCCGCGAAGGCGGCGAGGACTTTGCGCCGGTCGGCCACAACGCGGTCTCGGCGACAGACGTGATGGTGACGTCAAGCGGCCTCCTACGCGCCGCCGGTCTCGCCGTTTTCGAACTCGGTATGTGGCAAGGTTTTACGGGACGATGAAGATGAAAACATTTCCGCGACGAGCATTCCCATGGACCTGATCTCCGATCGCGGCCGCCGCGTCACCGTCGAAGAGCTCAACACCACGCGACTCCTGTCGCATGCGCGCAAGCAGGCGCATAAGCGCGGCTTCGACGACGTTCTCATCGTCGACGTCGACGCCCATCATTACGAGAACGAGCATTACGACGAGTTCCTGCCGTTCATGGAAAACGACGTGCTGCGCCAATTGGTCACGGCCGGGCGCAACACCAAACAGCGCCCGGGCGTGGTGCCGATCCCGATCGGCTTTCAGGACATGGGCGGGCGGGTGACGCGCTATCCGATGCGCTCGACCGAGAAAACCGAAGACGGCAAGCACCGCGACGTGCAGCTCGGCCACCGCTGGATGGACGCCATGGGCGTCGATTATTCGTGCCTGTTCCCGACCGGCATGCTCAACATCGGCCTGCATCCGCAGAAGGAAATGGAAGCCGATCTGTGCTGGGCCTACAACCGCTGGCTCACCGAGCAAGTCATGCCGGAGGCCGACGGTCGCTTCTTCTCCATGCTGTGTCTGCCGTTCTCCGATCCGGAGGCGGCGCTACGCCATGTCGAGACCTTCGGCCACCGCAAGCACGTCGGCGGCTTCATGGTGACGACGGTGCGCTCGGGCATGGGCGTGCACGACAACGCCCACATGAAGCTCTACCGGGCGATGGAGGAGCGCGGCCTCGTGCTGTCGTTCCATTCCGGCGTCAACTGGGACGAGCCGAGCTTGAAGAGCTGCAACCGTTTCATCTCCGTGCATGCGCTCGGCTTCACCTGGTACAACATCGTCAATTGCACCAATTGGGTGATCAACGGCCTCGGCGAACGCTTTCCGAAGCTGCCGGTGGTCTGGATCGAATCCGGACTAGCGTGGGTGCCGTTTCTGATGCAGCGGCTCGATCACGAATACATGCTGCGGCCGTCGGAATGTCCGCTCCTGAAAAAGAAGCCGTCGGATTACATGCGCGATATGTTCTACTCGTCGCAGCCGATGGAGATTCAAGATTACGACGCGATGGAGACGACGTTCCGCATGATCAATGCCGAGACGCAGCTCCTGTACTCCTCCGATTACCCGCACTGGGATTTCGACCTGCCGTCGACGATCTGGGACCTGCCGTTCCTGTCGGAAAAGGCCAAGCACAACATTCTGGGCGGCAGCGCTGCGCGCATCTTCAAGCTGCCGCCGCGCAACGAGAAACAAAAAGAGAATTTGCAGCGCTTTGGCAACCTGGTCGGCGTAAGCGCTTCTTAGTTAGCGCATGATCTTTTCGGAAAACCGGTATCCACTTTTCCGGATCATGCTGTAAAGGACGATTGCGTGGCGCAAGCGTTCGAGACCGACTTCTGGAAAGACGCGGCGAGCCGCAAGATCTGGGACGACATCGTTCCCGGCGAGCCGCGCCAGACGATGCCATACACGCTGACGCTCGATGCGATTCAGGCCTATTGCCGGTCGGTCGGCGAGGATCATCCGCTCTATTTCGACGAGGACTACGCGCGCCGCTCGCCTTACGGCGGATTGATCGCGCCACCCTCGATCCACATCCTCCTGATGTTTGCCTGCACGCCGGCGGACGACTGGATGCGCACGCCCGGCACGGTCAACGCCGGTCAGTCGTGGAGCTACAATATCCCGGCGCGGCCCGGCGACACCATTACGCTTCAGGCGCGCGCGCTCGACAAATTCATTAAAAAGGAACGGCTGTTCGTCATTCACGACAACGTCTTTTGCAACCAGCGCGGCGAAGTCATTTGCAGCGGCCGCGGCTGGACCATTCGGCCGGTTTGAGGAGCCGCCCTTGACGCACGCGACCTTTGCCGACTTGGCGCCCGGTTATCGGATCGATGGCCCGGCTTTTGCGGTGTCGCGCGAATCGATCCGGGCATTTGCCGCAGCATCGCTCGACTTCAATCCGCTGCACCTTGACGACGACTACATGACGGGCAGTTTCGGCAAGACTAATTTCGGCGGCATCATCATGCACGGCATGAACAACTTCGGACTGTTGACCCGCATGCTGACCGACTGGGCTTACGCCGCCGGCGCCGTCCATCGCCGGCTGGAGACGCGCTGGCTCAAGCCGGTCAAGCCGGGCGACACCATCCGGCCGCACGGCGTCCTTAAATCGAAGCGTACAACGCAAAAGTCGCGCTGGGTCGTGATCGACGTCGAAGTCCGCAATCAGCGCGAAGAAGTCGTGGCGAGCGGCGAAGCGATGATCGAATTTCCGCTCCCGGCGGCGTAAGCGAGATCAAGCGCTACGGCTTCTTCAGTGATAGATCAGTATGCCGACGACACTCGCAGTCAACAAAGTGCCGGTCATGATGTAGATCGCTTCCATTGCGTAGCCGTACCACATCGGAATAGCTCCACGTTCGCCGATTATGTTGGTCCGCAGAGATAATTGCTTTGCGGCGCTACAGTATTCGCTCGTTAGCGAACCAAATCGCGCTCGGGCTCCGGTCGTTCGGCGAAGTATCCATTGCTGTTGTCACCGGCTCCGAAGAAGAATCGCGGATCGGTCTCCGTGGCGGGTGACGTCACAAAAGATGCTTTTTCAATTGTCGGCTCTTGGTTTGCAACGGGGCGGCTCACGCCAGCACTACCCGCCGCATTTGGCTCAGTAATGGTGGAATAAAATGGTTTGGCGCACACCAGCGCTATCACGACAACAGCTGTAGCCCCCGCGATTACCGCTACCCGACGAGCGGCTGATTCATGTAAGCCTATCGACGTCATGGCTTGCTCCATGTCTGGGAACCGGCGTGTAACCTTAGACTAGCCAGCATGGTCGTATTGTGACCGACAGCACAGGTCTGAGCTTTTGCCTGGCTCGCCGCAAACGAATCTGTTCTGCCCGGCGGGTTCTTGGTCCGCTTCGCCCCGCAAAGCGACACGCTAGTGCATGCGGCGTCAGCTTTCGCTAACCTTGATCCCGCCGGCCCGCTTGCAAGATTGAGCCCCCGCCATGCACCAGCACGCCATCCGCATCGACCGCAAACAGCCGCTCGCCGCCGAACCGCATAAAGGCCACAACCGCTATCATCCCGACATCGCGCCGGTGCTCGAAGTTGCCGAAGGCGAGGAATTGGTGCTGGAGACGCGCGACGCGCTCGACGGCCAGCTCGGCCCCGATGCGACCATCGCCGATCTTGCCACCGTCGACGCCAATCTCGTGCATCCATTGACCGGGCCGGTATTCGTCAAAGGCGCCGAACCCGGCGACATGCTCGAAGTCGAGTTCCTCGACATCGTGCCGCAGCCGACCGCGTTCTCGGCAATCGTTCCGGGCCTGGGCTTTCTGCGGGACGTGATGACGGCGCCGTTCGTGGTGAACTGGAAGATCAAGGACGGTTACGCCACGTCCGCCCAGCTTCCCGGCGTGCGTATCCCCGGCGCGCCGTTCATGGGCATTTCCGCCACCGCGCCGTCGGCGCAGAAGCTCAAGGAGTGGACCGCGCGCGAGCAGCGCGCCATCGAGGCCGGCGGTTTTGCGCTGCCGCCTGACGAGAAGAGCGCGGTGCCGCGCGGGCGCTGCGCCATCGAGGGCCTGCGCACGCTGCCGCCGCGCGAGAACGGCGGTAATTTCGACGTCAAGCAATTGACCAGGGGCTCAAAGCTGATGCTGCCGGTGTTCACATCGGGCGCCCTGTTCTCGACCGGCGACGCGCATTTCGCGCAAGGCGACGGCGAGGTCTGCGTCACCGCGGTGGAAATGGGTGCGACGGCGGCGGTGCGCTTTAAAATCCACAAAGGCCTGGCGCAGAAACGCACGTTCGCCGGTCCGGTGTTCGCGCATCCCGGCGCTTTCGCCGATGCGAAATACGCGCTGCCGCAAAATTTCACGGGCGTCATGGGCATGCCGATCAATGCCGAGGGCGAGATCGAGAGCGAAAATCTGACGCTAGCCGCGAGAAACGCCGTGCTCAACATGATGACGCTCCTACAGGAACGCGGTTTCTCGCGCGAGCAGGCGTATGTGATCTGCAGCGTCGCCGTCGACTTGCGCATCTCCAACGTTGTCGACGTACCGAATTACGTGGTTTCGGCGCTGCTGCCGGAGGCGATTTTCAGCGGGGACTAGCGCGTGATCCGATTCAACCTGATCGGATCATGGTCTAGCGATTTTATTCTTTGGAGCCGACGCGATGAAGCTGCCGTCTTGGATAAGCGTGCGCTACCTGCGCACGCCGCGGTCCAAGCTATCGCTGACCCGGTGCCCGACCTGCGGGCGGGACATGACGATGACCGAGCGCACTTCGATATCGGGCGACGATATGCGCACCTATTACTGCAGCCATTGCCGCAAGGAGCACATCGTCAATTTCGGCGTGGCGACGTGGAAGGCAATAGCGGACGCCCGCAAGTCCGACGGCGAGAGGGACTGACCTCGAGGGCTGTTCCCCCTCACCCGCCTCGCACCTTCGGGGCTCGGCTCCCTCTCCCCGCCCGTGGGAGGGGACGACGACGAGCACGCGTTGACTTTTTCCCCGGTCCCGCGGGCGTGGAGAGGGAGTTGTCTATAGGGTGCTTTTGAGCAGGTCGGAGGCCGCCTGCCAGGAGCGCTTGTCGGCCTCGGCGTCGTATTTGATGCCATGGTCGGGCGCCTGCACATGCACATGATCGGTAAACGCATGCAGCGCGCCGCCATAGAGCACGACCTGCCAGTCGACGCCGGCGTCGGTCAGCTCCTTTTCGAACTTGGCGACCGCTTCGGCGTTCACGATCGGATCGGCGGCGCCGTGAAGCGCGAGCACGTGGCCCTTGATGTTCTTGTCGCTCTCCGGATTGGGCGTGCCGAGCGAACCGTGGAAGACGATGACGTCGGCCAAAGGCGCGCCCGAACGCGCCAGGTCGAGCGCCGGCATGCCGCCGAAGCAATAGCCGAGCGCCGCAAGCTTGCCGCCGTCGACCCGCGGCGAGTTGCTCAATTGATCCAAGGCTGCCTGGGCGCGGGCGAGCACCAGCGGGCGGTCCTTGTAGTATTTGCCGGACTCCGCGGCCGCCGCCGGGATGGTGTCGGGGCGCACGCCCTTGCCGTACATGTCGGCGACAAAGGCGACATAGCCCGCTTTGGCAAGCCGCTCGGCGACGTCTTTGTCTTGTGCCGACGGTCCCCACCACGCCGGGAAGACCACGACGCCCGGCCGCTCGCCGGATACCGCGTCGTCATAGACCAGCCAACCCTCGAGCGTCGTGTCGCCCGCCTTGTATTCGACAACCTGCGACTTGATGGCGGCCTGCGCCGAACTCGCGGCGAAGACAATGCCGCACAATGCCGCGAGCAAGAGCTTCGTTCTCATAGATGTCCTCCGAAATGCCAGCACGCGCCCCCGCTTTAACCGCGCGCATAATAGGGGCAAACTCGACCATAGCCAGTGGAGAGAAACGCAAGCATGACGTTTAAGAAAAAATCGCCGCAGGATTTGCGCAGCTACCGCTGGCTCGGGCCCGACAATCTGCGCGCCTTCGGCCACCGCTCGCGCCTAAAGCAACTCGGATACGACCGCGACGAGTGGGCCGGCAAGCCGGTGATCGGCATCCTCAACACCTGGAGCGACATCAACGCCTGCCACGGCCATTTGCGGGCGCGCGCCGAGGACGTCAAACGCGGCGTCTGGCAGGCCGGCGGCTTCCCGATCGAACTGCCGGCGATGTCGCTCGCCGAGCCGTTCGTCAAGCCGTCGACCATGCTCTACCGCAATTTCCTCGCCATGGAGGCGGAAGAGCTGTTGCGCAGTCATCCGATCGACGGCGCCGTGCTGATGGGCGGCTGCGACAAGACCACGCCCGGTTTGATCATGGGCGCGATCTCCATGGGCCTGCCGGCGATCTACGTGCCGGCGGGGCCGATGCTGCGCGGCAACTGGCGCGGCACGACGCTCGGCTCCGGCTCCGACGCCTGGAAATACTGGGACGAAAAACGGGCCGGCCATATCGGCGAAAAGGAATGGGATGAGATCGAAGGCGGCATCGCGCGCTCGTTCGGCACCTGCATGGTAATGGGCACCGCCGCGACCATGATGGCGATCACCGAGGCGCTGGGGCTCACTTTGCCCGGCGCGTCGTCGATTCCGGCGGTCGACGCCAATCATCCGCGCATGTGCGCGGCCGGCGGCCACCGCATCGTCGAGATGGTGTGGGAAGATTTGACGCCGGAGAAGATTCTTACGCCCTCGGCTTTCGACAACGCCATCCGCGTGCACATGGCGCTCGGCGGCTCGACCAACGCCATCATCCATGTCATCGCCATGGCGCGCCGCGCCGGCATTGCGCTCGACATGCACCGCTTCGACGAGATTTCGCGGGAAGTGCCGGTGATCGCCAACATCACGCCGTCGGGAAAATATCTGATGGAGGATTTCTTTTACGCCGGCGGGTTGCGCGCGCTGATGACGACGATGCGCGAATTGCTCGATTTGTCTTGCGTGACCGTCACCGGCGGCACGCTCGGCGACAATATCGAAGGCGCGGCGGTGTATTCGCCGGACGTGATCCATCCGCTCGATAAGCCGCTCTATGCCGAAGGCGCCACCGCCGTGCTCACCGGCAATCTCGCGCCGCGCGGCTGCGTGATGAAGCCGGCCGCCGCCGAGGCGCGCTTTCTCAAGCATCGCGGCAAGGCGATCGCGTTCGAGGACTACGAGCACATGGCGCGCGAGGTCGAGCGCGACGATCTCGACGTGACGGCGGACGATATTCTGGTACTGAAAAACTCCGGCCCCAAGGGCGGCCCGGGCATGCCGGAATGGGGCATGCTGCCGATCCCGAAAAAGCTCGTCAAAGCCGGCGTGCGCGACATGGTGCGCATTTCCGATGCGCGCATGAGCGGCACGAGCTATGGCGCCTGTATCCTGCATGTGGCGCCGGAAAGTTTCGTCGGTGGGCCGCTGGCTTTTGTGCAGACCGGCGACGAGATCGAGATCGACGTGCCGGCGCGGCGCATCCATCTGCATGTCGGCGACGAGGAGCTTGCGCGCCGGCGCGCGGCCTGGACGCCGCCACCGCCGCGTTACGCGCGCGGCTATGGCGCCATGTATTCGCAGCATATCGGCCAGGCCGACGAAGGCTGTGACTTCGATTTTTTGCAGGGCACGGAGCGCATCGCCGAGCCGGAGATTCATTAGATGGCATCAGCCAACAGCTATGACCTGCGGCTGCGATCCGGCGGCGGGCGCTCAGCTCCGATCATGGCGTGACGCTGACCGACGACCAGATTGTCTGGACCGAGGACGGTCAGAAACGCGAAGCGCGGTTAAGCGACCTCGCCGAAGTGCACCTGCAGACCGGCAACGTCGGCGAAAACACAATTGCATCGTGCCGGCTCAATTTCCGCACTGGCGAGACGCTGTTGATCGCGAGCAACGACGGTCGCGGCCTGCAGGACGATGAGCAGGACAAGCTTTACACCGCGTTCGCGCTCGATCTTCACGCACGGCTCGCGGCGCTCAAAGGCGCACCGATCGCCTTCACCGCCGGCTTTAGCGAAGGGCGCTACCGCTTCGGCCAGGCGGTCATGGTGATCGCCGGGCTGTTCTTCCTGGTCACGCCGACGGTGCTGTTGTTCATGACGGCCGAGTGGAGCATGGTTTGGACGCTCTATCTCGGCATCGGCCTGGTGTGGCCGCTCTATCGGGTGATGATGTCAAACGCGCCGCATGCCTGTGATCCGCGCGCCGTGCCTTCGGCGATGCTACCGGCGGCGCCGGGGCCATTGGGCTTTGCCGAAGGATAGGGGAGCCGTCCTGATGCGCGCGGACCTGAAAAGCTGCTTTCCATGATGAGTGGGAGGAAATTCACATGAAGAAAAAAGGCCTGCAAACGTCCATATTCACCGCCCTCTTCGGGTTATTGTTCGCAACGCTCGCGGCGCAAGCCCAAAGCCCGGCATTTCGCGTCGATCCGTACTGGCCGAAGCCGCTGCCGAACAACTGGATCCTCGGCCAAGTCGGCGGCATATCGGTCGATGCGCAGGACAATATCTGGGTGTTTCAGCGGCCGCGCTCGCTGACCGATGATGAGAAAGGCGCGACGCTTAGTCCTCCGCGCTCGAAATGCTGCGTGCCGGCGCCATCGGTACTGGTGTTCAATCAATCGGGCGATGTGGTGAAATCGTGGGGCGGGCCGGGCGACAATCTCGGCTACGACTGGCCGGCAAACGAGCACGGCATCCTCGCTGACAACAAAGGCTTCGTCTGGCTCTCCGGCAACGGTAACACCGATATGATGCTGCTGAAATTCACCGTCGACGGAAAATTCGTCAAGGAGATCGGCAAATCCGGGCCGCTGACCTCAAGCACGGATTTGAGTCAATTCGGTCAGGCCGCTGCCATGGCCTACGACAAGGGGGCGAACGAAATCTACGTGGCCGACGGTTATGGCAATCATCGGGTGGCGGTGATCGACGGCGATACCGGCGAGATCAAGCGGGTGTGGGGCGCCTACGGCAAGCCGCCGACGGATGATAAGCTTCCGCCTTACGATCCGGACTCGCCGCAATTTGCCAATCCGGTGCATTGCATCGCGCTCGCCAAAGACGGATTGGTCTATGTCTGCGACCGCACCAACAACCGCGTGCAGGTGTTCCGTAAGGATGGCGGCTTCGTGCAGCAGTTCGTATTAGATGCTGCGACGCGGGGTCCCGGTTCGGCCTGGGTGCTGGCCTTCTCCCCGCTCGACCGCAAACAAAACTATTTCGTCCTGATCGATGGTACCAACGACGTGATCGAAACCGTGCGACGCAAGGACGGCTCCGTCGTCGGCAGTTTCGGCCGGCAGGGCCGCAACGCCGGCGAATTTCACTACCTGCACGCTGCCGCCTTCGATTCGCGCGGCAATCTCTATACCGGCGAAGTCGATACCGGAAAGCGCCTGCAAAAATGGGTACCGGCGGAGTGACGCCGCTACCCGGCCGGCAAAATCACCGCGCGGCATTCACCGAAGCCGATGCGCGGATAATCGGACTTTTCCGCAAAGCCGCGGAAAATGATCTCATCGCCGTCTTCGATGAAGCCGCGCACTTCGCCGGTCGGCAGCTTGACCGGTTCGGCCCCGCGCATGGTGATTTCCAGGAGGCTGCCGAGGCTCGATTTGTCCGGACCTGACACCGTGCCCGATCCGAACAGATCGCCGGTCACCAGATTGCAGCCATTGCTGGCGTGGTGCGCGACCATTTGCGCAACCGTCCAGTAGATTTTGGCGAACGAGGTGCGCGACAAAAGCTGCGGTGCTAGGCCGCCGCGCCGCATTTGTTCGGTGGCCAGATAAGCTTCCATCGTAATGCCGATGCCGCCCTGCGCCTGATCGGCGGCGTCGAAGAGATGCGGCAACGGCGCCGGATCGCCTGGCGGGCGCGCGAAAGCGGGCACGCGAAACGGCAAAAGCGCCTCGCGCGTCACCACCCATGGCGACACGGTGGTGCCGAAATTCTTGGCGAGAAACGGCCCGAGCGGCTGGTATTCCCACCCCTGTACGTCGCGCGCCGACCAGTCGTTGAGCAGACAGAAACCGAAAATGTGCTCGGCCGCCTGCTCGACCGGGATGGTTTCGCCGAGGCCGGACGGGGCACCGATATAGAAACCGAGTTCGAGCTCGAAATCGAGATTGCGCGACGGCCCGTAGGTCGGCGCCGCTTCGTCGGCGCGTTTGCGCTGGCCCCGCGGGCGCTTCACCGCCGTGCCGGAAACGCGCACCGACGAGGCGCGGCCGTGATACGCGACGGGGAGATATTTGTAGTTCGGCATCAGCGGATTATCCGGCCGCAGCATCCGCCCGACATTGGTGGCGTGGAAAATCGACGCATAGAAATCGGTGAAATCGCCGACCTCGACCGGCAGCACGATGTCCGCTTGCGCCATCGGAACCAAGTGCCGGCTCAAACTCTTGTCGCCGCGGTCGGCGCTAAGCGCGCGCGACAACGCCAGCCGTAGCGCCGAGGCGGCTTGCGGCGGAAGCGCCATGAGATCGTTGAGATGCGGCGCCGCGCAAGCCCGTGCCGCCTCGGCAGCGGGACCGCTGAAGAACGGCGCGGCCGCGGCGATGTCAAAAATTTGGTCGCCGATCGCGACCCCGACGCGGGGAGGCGCGCCGGGCGTCGGACGAAAGACGCCGAACGGCAGATTCTGGATCGGGAAATCGCTACCCGGCGCGTTGGCGCTTTCGACAAAACTTCGCCGCGCCGGGTCGTGCGTTTCATTGAGCGCAAGGGTCATTTCCGGTCTCTTTACCAATGCTGGGGGGTTACGATGCCGCGGAATCGTCGGGCATAAAGACATCGTCACGCCGCCGCTGGTTGTCGCTGCGCCGGCGTTTGCCTTCGGCATCGATGGCGCGGGCCAGCTCGGGGTGATGGGCGGAAAAGGTGCGGAAATCGGCAAGGTCGAGAACCAGCAGTGTCGACTGGCGCATCGTCGTCACATTGGCGGTGCGGATTTGGTCGCCGAGGAGCGCCAACTCGCCGAAAAACGCGCCAGGACCGAGCCGCACCGGCGCCGGCGCAACGTCGACCTCAACTTCACCTTCAGCGATGAAGTACATGCAGTCGCCACTGCGGCCGCGGCGGACGATGGCGACACGGGGCGGCACGTCGATCCGGCGCAACAGCTGGGTGATCTCGGTGATCGCCGCTGGATCGAGTATCTGGAAGAACGGCACCTTGCTGACCAGATCCCAGGTCTCGATGAAGTTGCGCCGCCGGCTTTCGGCGGCAAAGCCGGTCGCCAAGATGCCGGTCCACAATCCGAAGGTGGCGATGCCGCAGATCATCACCACCGAGCCGAGTAGATGTCCGAGTCCGGTTTGCGGCACCTCGTCGCCGTAGCCCGTAGTGGTGAGCGTCACCACCGCCCACCACATCGCCGCCGGCAGGCTGCCGAATGCGGACGGCTGCGCGTCGCGCTCGATCACATGCATCGCGGCCGAGGCCAGAAACAACACGATGAGAAACAGCGCCAGCACGCTGGCGAGCGGCTTTGCCTCGAGCACGAAGACGCGCGCGAGCTGGGCGAAGCCGGGCGAATCCTGCGCCAGTTTGAGCACCCACAGCGACGCCAGGAGCCACGCCGATTCCGGCGCGGCACCGCAGACGAGCGCGATCGGAACCGGCAGCACCATCAAAAGGTCGACGCAACGCGCCGGCGTGAACAATCTGTCGGCTGCCGTTCCGGTACGCCTGGCGGCGCGAAATCGCATTACGCTTTCGAACAGGAAATAAGCGAGACAGCACCATAAGCAGACGCTGAGCCAAAAGCCTTGCGCCTCGCGCAGTTCAGGCACGGTGAATGCCATCATGGTCACGAGCCCGATGGCGACCACCACGTAGCTTGCGACCGGCAGCACGCTAAAACGCCGCAGCGGGCCGGTATAATAAGACAAATTGTACAATGCGCGCTTCGACATCGGTCGACAAATTACGCCGTCAGAGTTCGCACCACCAGCCGGAAATTTACGTTATAAGACGCCGTCGAGGCGTGGAGGCGATCATGCACTGGAACGACGTCGTCAATAGCGGCGCATCATTGTTGCTCGTGGCGACCGCATCGACCAAAACCATGGTGCCGCTGCGCATCCTTGCCATTGTCGCCAACTTGATGCTGATCTTCGTCTACACCGTCACCGACGCCTGGGTGCCGATGGCGCTGCAGATCTGCGCGTTGCCGCTCAACGCCCTGCGCCTGTATCAGATGCTGCATCTGGTCCGCAACGTGCGCGCCGCCATCCGCGGCAAGCCATCGCTCGACTGGCTCAAGCCGTTTATGTCGGAGCGCAAATTCCGCAAGGGCGACGTTCTGTTCGCCAAAGGCGAACAAGCCGAAGAAATGTTCTACATCATGTCGGGGCGTTACATGCTGGTCGAGCTCGGCATTGAACTCGGCGCCGGCCAAGTGGTCGGAGAACTCGGATTTTTGGCGCCTGACAATCGGCGCACCGCGACGCTCGAATGCATCGAGACGGGCACCGGCCTGTCCATTACCTACGGGCACGTCGAGCAGCTTTACTATCAGAATCCGACCTTCGGATTTTACTTCCTGCGCCTTTCGACGGAGCGGTTGTTCGACAACGTCACCCGACTCGAGGGTGAATTGGCCAAGCAACGCGGGGCGCAGGCGCTGAACCCCTCAAGCCCATGACCTCATTGCCGGTTTGGCGTCGGATTCCTGTGCCTATTTCGCGGCGGCGGTAGGAAGTTCGAATCCTCTCCACTAGGATGCCGCAATCGCCGAGTCGGCGCCCGAGATCATGACGCAAAAACAAATTTCACGCGTGCAGCTGGCGGGTTATTTGCTCTGCCCGGCGCTGTTCATGATGATCGCGCTGATGATGGCGGAAGCGATGCTCGCCGCCGCCACGACCTGGCTCGTGATCAATGCCGGGCGCAAGGTTGCCGAGGGCAATTTCCTGCTCAGCGACCTGATCTGGATCTTGAGCGCGCAGTCGGCCTCGTATGTGGCCGGCGTGATCAGCTGGATTTTTGCCGAGCGCGCCGGCTATCGCGGCTTCGGCCGGTATATGCTGCGGTTCGCGCGCGAGAACCGCGGTAAGGTCAAGCTGTTCGGCGACAAGCCGGCGCGCGAGCAGGTCGAGCCGTTTCTCACCGGCGAAGCCTTCCAGGTGTTCTTCAATCTCATCTACGAACTTGAATTCACGCTGAAGCTGTTCCTCGGGCTGGTATTCAACGCCGCGGTCCTGGGCACCGAAATCGACGTCAGCCTGCCCTTCGCCTATGTCGGGGCGTTCGGCGCGCTCTTGTTGATGCAATGGGCGCTGCAGCAGCCGATTACCCGCACCTATCTCGAAAACCAGCGCATGAACAACCGCATCACGGCGCAGGGCTATACCGCGTGGGACAACGTGTTCAGCGGCAACAGCTACAATCTGCGGCTCTGGGTCGGCGGCTTCAAACGCCGGTTGCGCGAGGCGCTGGTGGCGCAAATCCGCGCCATCACCGCGCGCGAGGGTATGAGCGCGATGAGCGGCATCGTCAGCCTCGCCATCGTGTTTGCCACCATCTCGGTCGTGGCGGTGCAAAATCGGGGCGACATGGTGATCCTGATCGCGCTGGCGACTACTCTGCCGCGGCAAATCGAGATGACCTACGAACTGCACCTTTTGGCGACCGGCTGGAACGACGTCATCGCCATCTGGACGCGCCTTGGCGGCGTCGCCGCCCATATGCTGCCGCAGCCGCAAGCTGCCTTCGACAGCCGCATCAAGTTCGACCGGCTGGTCCTGCGCGAAGGCGACGAAGCGCACGTCGTGTCGTCCGTGAACGATGCGCTGCGCATCGTTCTGGCGCGGCCGACCGGGCGCATCAATATCCGCGGCGGCAACGGCGCCGGCAAATCCTCGCTGCTGGCAAGCCTCAAGACCGAATTGCGGCGCCGTGCTTTCTACTGGCCGGCCTCGGACCGGTTGGCGTTCAAATTCGCCGGCGACGTCGTCCCGGTCGATGTCGAGGAGGATGATGACGGCGAGGTGGTCGTCTCCAAGGACACGATGGAAAAGAAGCTCGGCTTTTCCACCGGCGAGCGGCAGCTCAAATCGCTCGAGGAAATCGTCGACGCGACCGACGCGCGGGTCTATCTGCTCGACGAGTGGGACGCCAATCTCGACGTGGCGAACAAGGCCAAAGCTGATGCGCTGGTCGATGCGCTCGCCGCCCGGGCGCGCGTCGTGGAAATCTCTCACCGCGACCGCGCGGCTTAGTTCGTACCCGGCGAGCCGCCGGCACGTTAATCGGCGGTGGCGACGGCCCTCCCCGCGTGGCGCGCTTGATGAGCCGACGGCTCGTCGCCCAAATTCGGCGCGATGCCAAATTCGTCCCTGAATGCCGCTACACCCTTGGGCGTAATCTTGAGCGCGCGCGAGTCGCGGATGCGCGCGATCCAGCCAAGATCGAAGCAACGCTCCGCCAGCGCGACGCCAAGTGCGCCGGCCAGATGCGGCCGCCGCTCGCTCCAATCGATGCATGGCCGGCAGAACGTGCGTCGCCCCTCTCTGGCGGCGGCAAGCGCGATGCCGAAATCGGAAAAGTATTTCTCGCCGGCCCGCGTAACCATGCCGCCATCCTCGGTCAGGACGATGTGCTTGCGCCGCGTCATCGCGTCGGCGAGCGCGACACCGAGGCGGCCGTCGATGTGATCGTAACAAGTGCGCGCGGTCCGCAATTGCTCGTCGCCGTTCCAGCGCGGCCGGTAGCGGCGCGGCCCATCGGCGGCGACGACCATGATGCCCTCGATCATGAGCGCAACCTCCGGCGAACCGAGACGGAAATACGAATGCCGGCCCTGTTTGGTGAGCGACAACAGCTTGGCGTCGCGCAAGCGGGCGAGATGTTCGCTGGTGGTCTGCGGCGAGACGCCGGCGATGTAGGCGAGTTCCGTCGCCGTCAGGGCGCGGCCGTCGATCAGCGCCATCAGAATATTAGCGCGTGCCGGATTGCCGACCAGAGCAGCTATTTCGGATACGGCGGGTTGGGCATCGCTCATGTCGAACAGATAAGCGGGATCGGCGGCCGACGCCAGCGGCGACGCTTCGGGAATTGCCGAAGTGATTAGGCCTGCGATCGATGGACGTTTCGGCGCGGTACTGATCGGCGTGCAGCGGCGCGGACCGAAGGTAGCGTCAATGCGCCACGATCGGCCGCGCTTCGAGAACCGGCGCGCACACCGGCAGGCCGGAAAAAACCGAGCCTTCGTTGAACCAGGATGCGGGCGCAGGATGACCCCACAAGGTTTGCCGGCGCGGGTCGGTCAGCGACCAGCGGATCGGCGCGTGATCGGGATCGACGGTGAGATAGTCGGAGGTGAACAATTCGACGCGATGGCCGTCGGGATCGCGAATGTAGAGGAAGAAGGCATTGGAAATACCGTGCCGGCCGGGTCCGCGCTCCATATTGTCGAGATACCCGGACGTCGCCATCACGTCGCAGATGTGAATGATGTCCAGCACGTTCGACGTCCATAGCCCGATGTGATGCAGTCGCGGGCCGACGCCGTTGGTGAAAGCAAGGTCGTGGACGTTGCCCTTGCGATGCATCCAGACCGCCCAGAGCTTGGGGTCGACGCCGTCGGTCTCGGTGTATTCGGTCAGCCGGAAACCGAGGTCGCGATAAAAATCGTAGCTCGCCTGGACGTCCGGGGTGAAGCAGTTGAGGTGATCGATGCGCTGGATGCGCGCGCCTTGATGCGCGCCGTAGCGCTGCAGCATGCTTTGCGCGCCGTCCATCCGGGCATGAAGGTCGAGCGGCATGCCGAGCACGTCGGCGGTGCGCAACGTGCGGCCCTGGTGCGCCAACTCCGGAAACGCGGTCGGCAGATTGCGGCGACCGAACCAGAATGCGGCGCGGTCGAGGTCCTCCTCGCTCGCGAGCTTATAGCCAAGCGCATAGACTTCCGGCGTGCGCGCGCGCCGCAACACGATCGAATGGTGATTGCGTTCCTCGATGCCGCGCAAATAAAGCGCGTCGCTGGTTTCCTCGCTGACCAGCATACCGAGACAATCGACGTAAAAAGCGCGCGAACGGCCGAGGTCGGTCACGCCGAGCTCCAAATGACTGGCGCGCACGATGTTGAACGGCGGATTGAAGACGGGATCGTGGATCGGCATGGCGTTGGCGCCGGGTCGGCGCGCGGTTGACGGGTCGCTGTTGACGGGTCTTGGTTGACTGGTCTGGCGCCGACTTCTAACACATCGCGCGGATAGCGAAAGGCTTGCGGCGAAAGCCTTGTGGCGAAAGCCTTGCGGCCATCGGCGAAGGCGGGAGGACATGCGGTTAGCGAGCTACATCTTGCGCGGCCGGCCGAGCTTCGGCGCGGTGGTCGATGACGGCATTGTCGATCTACGCTCGCGGCTGAGCCGTTTCAGCACGCTACTCGAGGTGTTTCGCGCGCAAGCGCTCGATGAGGCGAAAGCCACGATTGCCGGTGTGCGGCCGGACGTGCCGCTCGCCGAAGTCGAACTGCTACCGCCGCTGCCGGCGCCGGAAAAGATCCTGTGTATCGGTATCAATTACGCCGACCGCGAGCGCGACTACGACTTCGCCGAACGCCCGAAATATCCCAGCATGTTCTATCGCGCGCCCAATTCGGTGGTCGGCAGCGGTCAAAAACTGATCCGGCCGAAAATCTCAGAGCAACTCGATTACGAGGGCGAGATTGCCATGGTCATCGGCCGCGAGTGCCGGCATGTGGCCAAGGAGAAAGCGCACGACGTCATCGCCGGCTTCACCTTGTGCAACGAGGGCACGATCCGCGACTGGATCCGCCACGGCAAATTCAACGTGACTCAAGGCAAGAACTTCGATGCGACCGGCAGCATCGGCCCGTGGATCGAAACCGCCATCGACCCGAGCAAGCCGCTGCATCTGACCGTGCGCAAGAACGGGCAAGTGACCCAAGACGACACCACGGCGAACATGATTTTTTCTTTCGCCGATCTGATCGTCTACATCACCACTTTCATGACGCTCAAACCGGGCGACGTGATCTCGACGGGGACGCCGGTGAAGCGGGACCCGAAGACCGATCCGCCGGTCTGGCTCAAACCGGGCGACACCCTCGAGATCGAATGTCCAGACATTGGCGTGCTGCGTAATACGGTGGCGGACGAAGCGTGACCACGATCAAGCGCGCGGCGTGCGTGATCGGCTGGCCGGTCGAACATTCGCGTTCGCCGCTCATTCACAATTATTGGCTGAAGCTTTACGGCATCGACGGCGAATATCGCCGGGAGCTAGTCCCCAAGGAAGAATTCCGCTCGTTCATCGCCTCGCTCGCCACACGCGGCTATGTCGGGGCCAATGTAACGGTGCCGCACAAGGAGGCGGCTTTCGCGCTGTCCAAGCCCGACGAGCGCGGCAACGCAGTCGGCGCCGTCAACACGCTGTGGCTTGACGGCGGCACGCTACGCTCGACCAATACCGACGTCGAAGGATTCTTGCGCAATCTCGATGCCTGCGCGCCGCAATGGCAACGGACCGCTGACAAGGCTTTGGTCGTTGGCGCCGGCGGCGCGGCGCGCGCGGTTGTCTATGGCCTGCTCAGCCGCGGGGTCGAACGAATCGTTGTCGCCAACCGCACGCGCGCGCGAGCGGACTCGCTGCAGCAAGCATTCGGTGAGAGGGTGCAGCCGGCATCATGGGAGGAGATCGACGCCGCGCTAGGCGACACGGCGCTGCTCGTCAACACCACGACGCTCGGCATGAGAGGTCAGCCCGCTTTGACGCTCGAGCTTAAGCCATTGCCCGCCCGCGCGATCGTCGCCGATCTCGTTTACGTGCCGGTGCTCACCGAGCTGCTCGCGGCGGCAAAAAACCGCGGCCTGCAGACCGCGGACGGACTGGGCATGCTGCTGCACCAGGCCGTTGGCGGCTTTACGCTGTGGTTCGGACAAGAGCCGGAAGTCACGGCCGAATTGCGTGCGCTGATTTCGGCCGATCTCGGTGAGGATAGCGCCGCGCGTAACAGATGAGCGACAAACGATAACGCAGATGTGTTTGCGCCGATCGAGTTGTGTTTATCGCCGGCAACGTCCCTTCGCTACCATGACGTGGGGCGTATTTGAGGAGAACACGATGTCGGCGATAACACGACGGACTTTGCCCGCGGCGCTTTTTATCTCGCTTGCCGCCGGTTCGATGGCGCTGGCGCAAACGCCGGATACGGTGCGCGTGCGCGGCACCATCGACAGCGTCAACGGCTCGACGGTCAGCGTCAAGGCCCGTGACGGCACCCCGGTGACCGTCAAGCTCGCCGAGGACGTGAAGGTTCTCGCCGTCGACCGCAAATCGCTTGCCGACGTCAAGCAAGGGGTCTTCGTGGGCATCACCGCCATGCCGCTGCCCGACGGCACGCAAAAGGCAGTCGAAATTCATATCTTCCCGGAAGCTCTGCGCGGCACCGGCGAGGGCCATCGGCCGTGGGACTTGATGCCCAACAGCACCATGACCAACGCCAACATCGACAGCGAAGTCACCAGCACCGACGGCAAGGAGCTGGTGCTCAAATACAAGGACGGCGAGAAGAAATTCATCGTGCCGGCGAACGTGGAGGTTGTCGCATTTGCCCCCGCCGCCGTCAGCGACATCAAAGCGGGTGAGAAAATCTTCATCGTCGCGGGCAAGAAGCTCCCCGACGGCAGCGTCGAAGCGCCGCGCGTCGTGATCGGCCGCAACGGCGTCAGCCCTCCGATGTGAGGCACGCCAACGCCGCCCACGGAGTCGGGCGCCTTTGGCACGGCAATTGCTGGTTTCTCTGACGACGCCCGGCAAAAACAGGGGCGCCGCAGCGATCCGGAGGTCCTCCATGACGCGAGCCGAACTCACCGAGAAACTGCTCGGAATCAAGCGCGAGAAGGGCTGGAGCTGGAAGTATATCTGCGACGAGATCGGCGGCATGTCGCCGGTCCTCGTTACCGGCGCAGTGCTCGGCCAGATGAAATTGACCAAGCCGCAAGCGGCCAAGGCCGCCGAGCTGTTCGGCTTGGGCAAGGGCGAGCAGGCGCTGCTGAACGAGGTGCCCTATCGCGGCTCGGCGATGCCGCCGACCGATCCGCTGATCTACCGGTTCTATGAACTGGTGATGGTCAACGGTCCGGCGTGGAAGGCGCTGATCGAGGAGGAGTTCGGCGACGGCATCATGTCGGCGATCGATTTCGATATGGAGATCGAACGCCAGCCCGATCCCAAGGGCGACCGCGTACGCATCTCGATGTCGGGGAAATTCCTGCCGTACAAGTATTACGGCGCGACCGGCAATGCGCAGGCTTACGGGTACAAGGAAGAGTGAGCTTGTCGCGCTCATTCCCGCGCGAGCAGGAATCTAGCGGGTGTATTGCTGGGTCTCCGCCTTCGCGGGGACGAGCGGACCGTTTACTAGCTCACGATCACCTTGCGGTCGATTTCGCCGATTGTGTTGATGCCGGTGAGCGCCATGGTAACGCTGAGCTCGTTACGCATGATCTCGATGGCGCGGGCGACGCCGGCTTGTCCGCCGGCGCCAAGCCCGTAGACGAAGGCGCGGCCGGACATGCAGGCGTGTGCGCCAAGCGCCAGCGCTCGCATGATGTCCTGGCCGGAACGGATGCCGCCGTCGAACAGTACCTCGATCGACGAACCGACCGCTTCAACAATCGGCGGCAACGCCGAGATCGAGGACGGCGCGCCGTCAAGTTGACGGCCACCGTGATTTGACACCACCAGCGCCGCCGCGCCGGTCTTGGCGGCGATGCGCGCATCCTCGACATCGAGAATGCCCTTGAGGATGAGCTTGCCCGGCCAGAGGCTCTTGATCCATTCGACGTCCTTCCAGTTCAGCGATGTGTCGAACTGGCCGGCGATCCAGACCGACAGCGAGTTGACGTCTTCCATGCCGCCGGTGACGTAACCGGCGAGATTGCCGAAGGTCCGGCTTTGCGCCCGCGCCACGCTCATGAGCCAGGCCGGCTTGGTCGCCATGTCGAAGATTTTGCCTGCGCTCCATTCCGGCGGCACCGTCATGCCGTTCTTGATGTCGCGATGGCGCTGGCCGAGGATTTGCAGATCGACCGTGAGCACCAGCGCGCTGCATTTGGCGGCCACGGCGCGCTCGATCAGCGAACGCGCAAAGCCGCGATCCTTCATGACGTAGAGCTGAAACCAGAACGGCTTGTCGACGGCGGCCGCGACTTGCTCGATCGAGCAGATCGACATGGTCGAGAGCGTAAAGGGAATGCCGGCGGCTTGCGCGGCGCGGCAGGCCAGAATCTCGCCGTCGCCGTGCTGCATGCCGAGCGCTCCGATCGGCGCCAGCACAAGCGGCATCGACACCGGCTCGCCGAGGATGGTGATGCCGGTGCTGCGGTTGGAGACGTCGACCAGGATGCGCTGGCGCAGGTCGATCCGCTCGAGATCGGCGCAATTGGCGCGGAGCGTCTGCTCGGAATACGAGCCGCCTTCGGCATAGTCGAAAAACGCGCGCGGCACCCGCGACCGCGCCGCTTGCCGCAAATCCTCGATGCAGGTCATTGTCTTCATTGCCGGCGTTTCCCCAGTTTTTTGCCATTCTGCGATAGCATAAAGTGGAAGGGAACAGCGTCCGCGCCGGGGTCGGCGGCGGCCCGCGAAGTGCCAACAATCGGAGCGAGTGCCATGGCCGCGAAGACGAAGACAAAACGAGCGTCTCCATCCAAGCGCGCCGGCAGCCGCAAAGCGCCCAAAGCCGTGCGTCGCTCGCCGCGGCAAGAACAGCTTGAGGCGACGCTCGAGGAAGGGCTCGAGGAGACCTTCCCCGGCTCGGACCCAGTCGCGGTGACGCAACCGCCGCACAGCAGCCGCGACAAGCGCGACACGTAATCGTTGCCGCCGAAAGCCCTTTCCGGCTCTGACCGGCCCGCCCATCCCGTTGATAAACATCGTTAATTGTCGAAATCGCGGTGGAGAAACCATTACCGCGAAGAGTAACAATATTGAATATTTTTTGAGGCGGATGTCACGCGTATCGGAGTAATATCGCAAGGAAATTTAAGGCGGTGGGGATCATGGCGCGTAAGTACTTTGGCACCGACGGCATTCGCGGTCGAGCGAATGTGGTCATCACGCCGGAATTGGCGCTCAAAGTCGGGCAGTCGACCGGCCTGGTGTTTCGCCGCGCCGGTCAGGAGCGCCATCGCGTCGTCATTGGGAAGGATACCCGGCTGTCCGGCTATATGATCGAAACCGCGCTGATTGCCGGCTTCACCTCGGTCGGCATGGACGTGCTGCAGCTCGGCCCGATGCCGACGCCAGCCGTCGCCATGCTGACGCGCTCGATGCGCGCCGACCTCGGGGTGATGATCTCGGCCTCGCATAATCCGTTCGACGACAACGGCATCAAGCTGTTCGGACCCGACGGCTACAAGCTGTCGGACGAGGTCGAACATCAAATCGAAGCCCTGATCGACGGCGACATGACCAAGCTGTTGGCAAAGAGCCGCGAGCTTGGCCGCGCCAAGCGCATCGACGGCGTGCACGACCGTTACATCGAGTTTGCCAAGCGCACGCTGCCGCGCAACCTCTCGCTCGAAGGCTTGCGGGTGGTGATCGACTGCGCCAACGGCGCCGCCTATCGGGTGGCCCCGGAAGCGCTGTGGGAACTCGGCGCCGACGTGATTTCGATCGGCGTCGAACCGGACGGTTTCAACATCAACCGGGACTGTGGTTCGACCGCGCCGGATGCGCTGGGCCGTAAGGTGCGCGAGATGCGCGCCGATATCGGCATCGCGCTCGACGGCGATGCCGACCGTGTGGTCATTGCCGACGAGAATGGGCGGGTGGTCGACGGCGATCAACTCCTGGCGGTGATCGCCGAAAGCTGGTTGGAAGACGGCCGCCTCACCAAGCCGGGCGTCGTCGCGACCGTGATGTCCAATCTCGGCCTCGAGCGCCACCTCGAAGCGCTCAACCTTTCGCTGGTGCGCATGCCGGTCGGCGACCGCTATGTACTCGAGCATATGCGCGAGCATGGCTATAACGTCGGCGGCGAACCGTCCGGCCACATCATCCTGTCCGACTACACGACGACTGGCGACGGCTTCGTCGCCGCGCTACAGGTGCTGGCGGTGGTCAAGAAGCACGGCAAGCCGGTTTCGCAGGTCTGCCACCGCTTCGCCGCGCTGCCGCAGGTGCTCAAGAACGTGCGCTATCGCGACAGTAAGCCGCTGGAAAACTCGAAAGTGCTCTCCGCCATCGAGGACGGGGAACAGCGCCTCAACGGGCATGGCCGTTTGGTGGTGAGGCTGTCGGGCACCGAGCCGGTGATCCGGGTCATGGGCGAAGGCGACGACAAGGCGCTGGTCGAGGAAGTCGTTGACGGCATTGTCGACGTGCTCGCCGCCCACGCGGCGTAATCGGTCACTCCCGCGAATTTAAGAACTGCGCGAACGCTTTCAGCGTCGTCTCCGAGACATAATGCTCGATGCCCTCGGCATCGGCCTCGGCGGCTTCGGTCGGAACGCCGAGCGCGCACAGCACATCGACCACCAGGCGATGGCGTACGCGCACGCGGTCGGCGAGTGCCTTGCCTTTGTCGGTGAGAAACACGCCGCGATACGGCCGCGCAGTCGCCAAACCGGCGCGCTTTAAGCGCGAAATGGTCTTGACAGCGGTGGCGTGCGACACCCCGAGCCGCCGGGCGATGTCGGTCGGTCTCGCCTCGCCGGCATTACCGAGCAGATCGGCGATGAGCTCTGCATAGTCCTCCAAGAGCGCCGTCGACTGCGCCGAGCGGGTCTTGCCGAAACGGCGGGCCTGGGTACCCTCGGCCGGGAGCTTCCCCGCCGGGCGCGCCTGCCTGCGCTTAGCCATCTCCGCGCCCGCCATGCCTGCAACCGCCCTGCCCGCCGTCGCCGCAACTGAAAGGCGAAACGACTGCCACCGCAGACCACACTTTACTGGTCGTGTCAAAACGTAGCTAAAGCTACATTCGGTAACATTGACGTCATTCGGGGCAGCTATTAGATTGTAGCTTGTGCTACATTTTTCAGTGAATGCATCATGTCGACCGGCATGACCAACCTGAACGGCGAAGCCCGGCGCTCGTTGTCCGAACGAACGGTTGCGACCGCGCGCGCGGTGCTGACCGGACAACAGGGCGGCTGGCAGGCCTATGCGGTGTTTGCCGGCCCGGCGGTAATCGCTTCGATTGCCTATGTCGACCCGGGCAACTTCGCCACCAACATCCAGGCCGGCGCGAGATACGGCTACGGCCTGCTCTGGGTGGTGTTGCTGGCCAACCTGATCGCCATGCTGTTCCAGGCGCTCTCGGCAAAGCTCGGCATCGTCACCGGCCGCAATCTCGCGGAAATGTGCCGCGACCATTTTCCGCGCCCGGTGGTACTGGCGATGTGGGGCATCAGCGAGATTGCCGCCATGGCGACCGACCTTGCCGAATTTCTCGGCGGCGCCATCGGCCTGTCGCTATTGTTTCACATGCCGCTTCTTGCCGGCATGGTGGTGACCGGGATCGTCACCTACGGCCTGCTCATGTTCCAGGGTCTCGGCTTTCGCCCGATTGAACTCGTGATCGGCGCGATGGTGAGCGTCATCGCGCTTTGTTACCTGGTCGAGATGTTCATCGTGCCGGTCGATTGGGCGTCGGCCGGCTTTCATATGATCGTGCCGGAAATCGCCGACGCGCAGGCGCTGTTGCTCGCCGTCGGCATCATTGGCGCGACGGTGATGCCGCATGCGGTCTTTCTGCATTCCGGTCTGACCCAGGCGCGCATGCCGGTGCACAATGACAACGAGCGGCGCATCGTGTTGCACTATTCGAACCGCGAGGTGATTTTCGCCCTCACGCTCGCCGGCCTGGTCAACATGGCGATGGTGATGATGGCCTCAAGCGCGTTCCACGCCGGCCATCCCGACGTCGCCGAGATCGAAACCGCCTACCACACACTCACACCGCTGCTCGGCGCCGCCGCGGCGAGCGTGTTCTTGTTGTCGCTGATCGTCTCGGGGATTTCCGCCTCCACGGTCGGAACCATGGCCGGCCAGATGATCATGCAGGGCTTCGTCGGCTTTCGTATTCCGGTCTGGGTGCGCCGGCTGGTGACCATGCTGCCAGCCTTTGTCGTCGTCGCGCTCGGCGTCAACCCGACCAAGGCGTTGGTGATCAGTCAGGTCGTGCTCAGCATCGCACTGCCGCTTCCGATGATCGCGCTGATTATCTTCACCGGCCGACGCGACGTCATGGGTGCTTTCGTCAACGGCCCCCTCACCCGCATTGCCGCCGTTGTCGGCACCGTCGTGGTGCTACTCCTCAACCTATTCCTGATTGTGCAATTCTGCGGCGTCGAGCTTCCCGGTCTGCCCAGCGCCGGATGACGGCGACGATAAAACCGCCCCAACCCGGCGAAAAAAGCTCAGGCGCGTGACAACGGCGGGGCGATTTAAGGCTTCCCAGATCACCGGCCCCAGCCGCGTCGCGGCGATAATGCAAAAATAAAAAAGGCGAGACGGCTGGTGCCGACCTCGCCCTTCAATTCGTCAGACGGTCTTCAAGTTCTCGGCGGCCGACTTGCCGGTCTTGCGATCCACCACGACCTCGAACGCAACTTTCTGGCCTTCTCTCAGCTCACGCAGCCCGGCGCGTTCGACGGCGCTAATGTGAACGAACACATCCTTGCCGCCGCCATCGGGCTGGATAAATCCATAACCCTTTTGCGCGTTGAACCACTTAACTGTTCCGTTGCTCACGGGACACTCCTCTGCAGGAATCAAGAAATGAGCCGTGCGCAACGCACGACTCGGTTAGCTCGAGATTTTGGTGAAAGATCGTCAGTCAGGCGCGGTCTGTGTCGCTGCGTGGCCTAGCTCGTTCGGCCCGAAAACTCGAAGCGACATATTTAGCGGCAAGTCGCGATATCTGCAAGAGTACGCATTGTGATTCGATCCAACGCGCGTGACAGCGCCGGCTTTTTTAGAACGCCGGTGTTACGCCACCGCCGCGGCACAGCATACGATCATCCCAGTGTCACATTGCGCGAAAATTAAGCGCTGAGCCTGTTGCCGCAATGCCACGCGAGGTCAAAAATCGCATCGTCCGCCGACGACGGCCGGACGCCGGCAGCACTGCACACATCCATTCGAATAGTTTTGTTAGCGAAATTTTCAGCAACGCGGCATTCGCACGCGAACCTTGAGCGCCCGCCGCTTTCACCCGTCCGCTTTCGCCGCTGCGCCGTCCCGCGCCGCCTGCCAAATGCGCGCCGGCGTCAACGGCATGTCGAGATGCTCGACGCCGCGAGCGCGCAGCGCATCGAGCACCGCGTTGACCACCGTCGGCGGCGCCGCGATCGCCCCCGCTTCACCGATGCCTTTGATGCCGAGCGGATTGGTCGTGGCTGGTATTTCCACCATCGCCGAAACGATCGGTGGAAAGTCGGCGGCGCGCGGCATGCTGTAGTCGAGGAAACTGCCGGTCAGAAGCTGCCGGATTGCGTGTCGTAGACGATGCCTTCGAACAGGGCCTGCCCGACGCCCTGCGCGATGCCGCCATGGATCTGGCCTTCGCAGATCATCGGGTTGATGATCATGCCGAGATCATCGACGGCGACAAACCGACCGATGCGCACCGCGCCGGTCTCGGGATCGACTTCGACCTCGCAGACCTGGCAGCCATTCGGATAGTTGGGAGCGCCGCCGGGCACGCCGGACCAGGTGCCGATGCCGTCAAGGCCGAGACCGAGCTTCGAAACTGGACCGGCCACGCCGAAAAACGCGCGCGCCACGTCGGCGATCGCCACACGCTTGTCGGTGCCGACCACGATGAACGTACCGGCGGCGAATTCGATGTCGTCCGGCGCCGCTTCCATCAGCGCACTCGCCATTTGCTTGCCGCGGGCGATGACGGCGTCGGCCGCCATCCGAAGTCCGTTGCCGCCGACGAGCGAGCTGCGCGCCGCAAAGGTGCCGCGGCCGAATGCGACTTTCTCGGTGTCGCCCTGGATGTAACTGATCGTCTCGAACGGCACGCCCAGCCACTGGGCGACCAGTTGCGCGAAGGCGGTCGCGTGACCCTGCCCGTGCGAGTGGGTGCCGGCGATAATCGTCACCGCGCCGCCGGGATCGAACCTGATTTCCATGCGGTCGTTCATGACGCCGCCGAGTTCGATACAGGGCGTGACCGCGCGCCCGCGCAAGCGGCCGCACTTTTCACTGGCCTTGCGGCGCGCGGCAAAGCCGCCCCAGTCGGCCAGCGTCAAGCATTGGTCCATCAGCCGCTCGAACTCGCCGCTGTCGTAAGTATGGTGCGTCGGGGTGTGATAAGGCAGCGCGTCCGGTTTGATCAGGTTGCGTCGCCGCAGCTCGACCGCATCGATGCCGGTAATTTGCGCCGCGTGCTCGATCAGCCGCTCGATCAGATAGATCGCCTCCGGGCGGCCGGCGCCGCGATAGACCGACGTCGGCGCGGTGTTGGTGAACACCGCATTGGTCGAGATATCAATGGTCTGCACGTCGTAGAGACTGGGGACGAACATCAACGACCAGAATAACGGCGCGGTGGCGGCGCCGCTGATCGCGGGCGTGGTTGTCGCATTGGAGGCTTTCGCTGCGCGTCGCTGTCCACTTCACCGGCCGGCCGCAACGCCTGGCGGCCCATAACACCAGGATGTCGTCGGGATAAAGATTGGCCTTCATGCCGAAGCCGCCGCCGACGTCGGGCGACAATACGCGCACCTTCGTCTCCGGCAGATGCAGTGACGCCGCCACCGCCGCGCGCACGCTGTGCGGATCCTGCGAGGTGGTGTGGAGCGTATATCGGCCGTCGGCGGCGTCGTAGACGCCGAGCGCGCAGCGCGGCTCGATGGGATTGGCGGTGACGCGGTTGTTGACCAGCCGGACTTTGGCGACATGCGCGGCATGCGCGAAAGCGGCATCGGTCGCGGCTTTGTCGCCGAAGCCGATGGTCACGCCGATATTGCCGTTCGGACAATCGGGCCAGATTTTCGGCGCCTCTCGCTTGATCGCTTCTTTGAGATCGACGACCGCTGCCAGCGGGGCGTAATCGACGGTCACGAGCTCGGCGGCATCTCGCGCCTGGCTTTCGGTTTCGGCAACGACGAAGGCGACGCGATCGCCGACGCAGCGCACCCGATCGGCCATGAGCACCGGCCGCGTGGTGGCAAAGCCTTTCGGACCGCCCCAGGATTCCGGCATGAAAAACGGCGGAACGCCGCCGACGTTATCGCTCAAAGCATCGGCGCCGGTGAGCACGCACACGACGCCCGGCGCCGCCTTTGCCGACGCCACATCGACGCGCCCGATCGCCGCATGCGCATGCGGCGACAACACCGCCACGCCGTAACACTGCCGCGGCAGCTCGAGGTCGCCGACGTACTGTCCGGTTCCGGTCGTGAAGCGCTGATCCTCGACCCTGCGAACCGCCTGACCGATCCCGAACTTGGTCATGGGCACCAGCTCACGCGTGCTCACGCGCAATAGCCGCCATCGACCATGAGCGCGGCACCGGTGGTGAAGCTGCTGCGGTCCGAGGCGAGAAAGCAGACCGCTTGCGCGATTTCTTCGGGCACCGCATGACGACCGAGCGGTATCTGCTCGTCGAACCATTTACCCGCATCGCGGCCGAGCATCACGCTCATCGTCTTTTCGGCCGTGCGCATGAACGGGTTGTCGACCGGGCCCGGATTGACGCTGTTGACGCGAATGCCGCGCGACGCGACTTCCTTGGCGACACCGCGCATCATCCCCATCAGCGCATGCGACGTAGGAGCAGTTGAACGGCACGCCTTGCACCCCGACGGTGCTGGCGGTGATGATGATCGAGCCGCCGTCGTTCATTTGCGGGATGGTATATTTGCAGGCGAGAAACCAGCCGCGCACATGCGTCGCGATGATGCGGTCGAATAAATCCTCCGGATATTCGGTGATCGGCATCAGCGGCCCGTCGTTGCCGGCATTGCTGAACAAGACGTCGATCTTGCCGAAGCGCTTAACCGTTTGTTCGACGTAGTTGCGCGTCTGCGCGGCGTCGGTGACGTCGGCGGCGACGAAGGCCGCGTGATCGGTGTCGAACTCACGCACCGTGCGGGCGAGCTTGTCGGCGTCGAGATCGACCGCATGACGTTGCCGCCTTCGGCCAATAGCCCGCGCACGCTGGCGAGCCCAAGACTGCCGGCGCCGCCGGTGACAATGCAGGTCTTTCCCTCGACTAAACCCAAGACGTCCTCCCGTGAATGCTTCGTATGATTTACGCGAAATCATAGGCGAGCCGGCGCCGTCCCGAAAGCTAAGTTTCGCGCCGCCGGCAACCACCGCGTGGTTGAGCGGCATGTGCAAAGTGCCGTACGCTGTGCGTGACGAAAGTGGCGCGACACAACCGGCGCCGAACAATGGCGAATGAGGGAGGAGAATTTATGCGGATCATCGACCTTTCGGTCGCACTCAAGGCGGGAATTGCATCCGATCCGCCGGGCATGCTGCCAAGCATCGAGTATCATGGTCATGCCGAGGGCGCCAAAGAAATGGCGACGAATTTTCCAGGACTGAAACCGGAACAGCTGCCGGACGGCGAAGGCGCGGCGATCGAGCGGGTCACCATCAGCACCCACAACGGCACGCACCTCGATGCGCCCTGGCATTTCGCCAGCACCATGGATGGCGGCAAGCCGGCGCTGAAAATCGATCAGGTGCCGCTTGAGTGGTTCTACGCGCCGGGCGTGCGATTGGACTTTCGCTCGAAACCCGACGGATATCTGTGCAAGGCCGACGACGTCAAACGCGAGCTCGACCGCATCGGCTACACGCTCAAGCCACTCGACATCGTGCTGGTGAATACCGCCGCCGGCGCCGCCTATGGCCAGCCAAATTTCATCGACAAAGGCTGCGGCATGGGCCGCGAGGCGACGCTCTATCTGCTCAAACAGGGCGTGCGCGTCACCGGCACCGACGGCTGGAGCTGGGACGCGCCGTTTTCGTTCACCCGCAAGCGCTTCGCCGAAACCGGCGACCCCAGCATCATCTGGGAAGGCCATAAGGCCGGCCGCGAGATCGGCTACTGCCACATGGAAAAGCTCGGCAATCTCGACCAGCTGCCGCCGTCCGGCTTCAAGGTCTGCTGCTTTCCGGTGAAAATCGAGGCGGCCTCCGCCGGCTGGACCCGCTGCGTGGCGCTGCTCGACGCCTGATGCGACGTCGATGCGCGGCCATTCGAGGCAGACGAATTAAGCGGGGAGCAAATCGTGGACCATTTCAGTTTTGGACCGCGCGACGGCGCGATCATTCAAATCGCGTACTCGGTCGCCGACATCCAAGTGGAAATGCGCCGATACTCGGAGCTGTTGCATGTCGGACCGTGGTTTCTGGTCGGCCCGTTCGTGCCGCCGAAAGGTATCTATCGCGGTCAAACAACCAACATGCAGGTCAGCCTCGGCTTCGCCTACACCGGCGAGCTGATGATCGAGCTGATCCAGCAGCACGACGATAAGCCGTCGGTGTTTCAGGAGACGCGCAAAGCGCGCGGCGGCGACGGCTTTCATTATTGGGCGATCGGCGCCCGCGATTTCGAAAAGGCCGCCGCGCAATACCCGGCGCGTGGCTACCAGGAAGCGTTCACCGATACCGCTCCGGAACCGTTGGGCTGCCGCGTCATCTACTTCGAAACTACGAGCGACCTTCCCGGCATGCTCGAAGTCATCGAGATCAACGCCGCCACCGAAGAGCTGTATCGGCAGATATATCAGGCCGCCAGGGACTGGAACGGCAAAGATCACATCGTGCATCGCGCCTGACGGAGCGCGCGCTTTAACGCGATCGCGAGGTCAGGCGGTGGCGGTGATCGGTCCGGGCATCAAATCCACAGCCGACAGCTCCAGCCGCGCGGCGGCCGGAGCCGGGCTTGCCGGCCGTTCTTCTTGCTGGCGTGCAGGCTTCGCGGCAGACGGCTGGGCCCGATACGACGATTGCTGATTGGCGCGATAATCGGTCGATGACACTTCGCCGGTGACGCAGGCACCGCGCTCGATCGTCAATTTGCCGAAACTGATGCTGCCGTCGACCCGCCCGCTGGCGCGCAGGTTCAAAAGTCCTTTGACGTCGAGCTTCTCGAAGACCTTGCCGAAGATTTCTGCGTTCTTGCCGACGGAAATTCTGCCGCTGACGACACCAGTTTCGCTGACGATCAGGTTGTCGACGGCGATGTCGCCTTCAAGCACGCCCTCGACCACGATCGTATCCGCCACAACGACCGCGCTCTTGATGGCCACGCCTTCGCCAATATGGAGCCTGTTCGCGCCAAGCGTAGGGTCGACGGCTGAGGACATCCGCTACTCCTCCTGTCGGCACTCTCCACCGACGCGACTCATTCAGAATCTACGTCCATTGCGCGACGTTACATGGTTGGCTTGAGCAAGGCAGCCGGTTATCCACAGATTTACCGGACCGGGCGCGCGGCCTAATACAACGTTGGAGCCGCAACGACGGCTGCGCTTCGGAGGAGTCTTGCGATGCCTGGTTCATTGCGTAAGCCGGCGGTGAAAAAGCGGAAGCCGCGCAGTGCCGCCGGCGGCAGCGGCGGCATCCTGACGACGCATGTCGGTAGTCTGATACGGCCGCCGGCTTTGCAAAAATTTCTCGCCGCACAACGCGACCGCCAGCCCTACGATCACGCGGCCTTCGCCGCCTGCCTGCACGATTGCGTCGCCGACGTGGTGCGCAAGCAGGCGGACATTGGCCTCGACCTCATCAACGACGGCGAGTTCGGCAAGACCATCAGCTGGTCGCGCTACGTGCTTGAGCGCATGAGCGGCTTCGAGCAGCGCAACAGCGGCGAGGTCGGCATGCCTGCCGCCGTCGTCGGCCGCGACCGCCGCGAATTCAAGGAATTCTACGCCGCGTATGACCGCAGTCAGGGTTTTAGCGGCATGACCGGCTGGGCGCTGACCGGACCGATCCGTTACACCGGACAGGAAGCGATCGAACGCGACATCAAAAACTTCAAGGCCGCCGCAAAGGGCACCAAGGCGGCCGATCTGTTCATGGCCGCAGTCGCGCCGGCAAGCGTCGCACCCGATCGTATCGACGAATATTATGAGAGCGACGAAGACTATGTGTTCGCTGTGGCCGAGGCGCTGCGCGACGAATACCAGGCGATCGTCGACGCCGGCCTGATCTTGCAGATCGACGATGCCTACCTCGCCCACACCTACGAGGTCATGGTGCCGCCGAAGACGGCCCGGGATTATCGCAAATGGGCGAACGTCCGCATTGAGGCGCTCAATCACGCACTCAAAGGCCTGCCGGAGGAACGCACGCGCTATCACGTCTGCTGGGGCAGCTGGAACGGCCCGCATGCGCATGACGTCGAGCTCAAGGACATTGTCGATCTCATTCTGAAGGTGCGGGTCGGCGGCTACCTCCTGGAAATGGCCAACCCGCGCCATGAGCACGAATGGCGCGTTTGGGAAAGAGTGAAATTGCCGAAGGGCCGCACGCTCATTCCCGGCGTCATTTCGCACACCACCAATGTGGTCGAGCATCCTGAGCTCGTGGCCGAGCGGCTCGTCCGCCTTGCCAAACTTGTCGGCCGCGACAATCTGATCGCCGGCACCGATTGCGGCTTCGCCCAAGGACCTTTCGTGGAACGCGTCCACCCGTCGATTATGTGGGCCAAGCTGCGTTCGCTGGTGGAAGGCGCGCGCATCGCTTCGCGCGAACTGTGGCCACGGCGCGCGGCGGCTTAGGCGGAGCGAGGCGGACATACAATACGCGGACTTGGCGGCGGACTTGGCGCCGGATTTGGCCGGCAAGGCTTTCCGGCGGAGCGATCCCGGCTATGAGGCGGCGCGGCGCGCGAGCTGCCGCAACATGCGCCTGCCGGATCGCTTTCCCGAGGTCATCATGCAGGCGGCGAGCGAGCCGGACGTGATCGCTGCGGTCCGTCTCGCCATCGCCAATGGCTGGAGCATCGGCGTGCGTTCCGGCGGCCACAGCTGGTCCTGCAACCACATCCGCGACGGTGGCATGCTGCTCGACGTCTCGCGGTTGAACACGGTGACCATCGACGCGCCGGCAATGCGCGCACGCGTCGGTCCCGGTTGCCGCGGCGATCAGGTCGACGATCTGCTCGCCCGGCGCAAGCTCTTCTTTCCGGTCGGCCATTGTCAGGGCGTCGGCCTTGGCGGCTATCTGTTGCAGGGCGGCTTCGGCTGGCATTCGCGCGCGCTCGGACCGGCTTGCGAGAGCGTGCTGGCGATCGACTATGTCGGCGCCGACGGGGAACTGCATCACGCCAGCCCGAGCGAAAACGCCGACATGTATTGGACTGCGCGCGGCGCCGGCCCCGGTTTTTTCGGCGTCGTCACCGGCTTTCAGCTCAAGCTTTACCCGCGCCCGAAGGTCATCGGCGGCAAGTTCGCCGTGTATACCGCCGATCGTTTCGAGGAGCTTGTCCGCTGGGCTTCTCGCGTCGGCCCCGAGGTGCCGACCGCGATCGAACTGATGCTCATCCTATCGCGCAAGGTCCCATTTATCCGCGGCCCCGGCGTTCTGGTCGTAGCGCCGGTTTTCGCCGACAGTTTGCGCGCCGCCTGGAAAGATTTGTCGTTTCTGAAATCGCGGCCGCGCGGCGCCAAACGCGTGATGCCGTTCATGCCGATGCGGCTTTCATCGATGACGGCGGGCGTGATGCATCGTTACCCGGATCATCACAATTACGCCGTCGACAATATGTGGACGCACGCGTCATGCGAGGATCTGCTTCCCGGATTAAAACGCATTGCGGCGACGCTGCCGCCGGCGCCGTCGCATATGCTGTGGATGAACTGGGCGCCGAAGGCGACGCGGCCGGACATGGCCTACTCCATGGAGGACGACATTTACGTCGCGCTCTACGGCATCTGGAAAGATGGAGGCGGCGAGGCCGCCGCTTCGGCCTGGGCGGTCGACAACATGCGGGCGATGGCGCCGCTGGCCAAGGGCGTGCAGCTCGCCGACGAAAATCTCGGCCAGCGCCCTGCCCCGTTCCTCGCCGAAAAAAATCTGGCGCGACTCGATCGGCTGCGCATGGCGCGCGATCCGGCCGGCCGCTTTTATGGATACGCCGGCAGACTTTCGGCAACGCCATGATGCGGAGCAAGCCGATTGCCGGGCGGCATCTGGGCTGGAGCGACAGCGATCGAGCGTCCAAGCCCTACGCACGCTTCCTCGATCTGCACCTCGCGTCGTTGCCGAAGCATATTCGCTGCGCGCTTGATCGCGGTCCGGTGCCGGAGCCGCTGTTGCCTCCTCTTGCGGCTGCCGTAGAAAATTTGTTCGGCGGCGCGCCGGTGCTCGAAAACGGCTTTGCCTTGACCGCGGAAGGCGCCATGCATGTCACGGCGCGGACCGACATGCCGGGCGTCACGCCGGCCATGATCGATTGGTGGTTCGGCTGGCACAGCGATAGCCCGGAACGTTACAAGCTCTGGCATCCGCACGCCCACGTGCATGCCATGTGGCAGTCGCCGCCGCCGGCCGGAACGCGTGGCCGCGCGCGCTATGTCGGGTACACGTCGATCGTCGACGAATATATTGGCAGCTCTCTGATCCGCGCCGCGATCCGCTTCGTCGATCCAAAGTCGCTGGGTTTTGTCGATCCGAGCCTCGACGATCCGGAACAAGCGACCATCGTCTGCGCGCGCACCGGGCTCGGCGACTTCCCGATCGACGTCGGTTACCTCGCGCACCATGTGCGCCGCACCGCATCCGGCAGCGAGATGCGTTCGCGCTTTTGGATCGGCGGCCCTTACGCGGCCGGACGCGGCGACACGCTCGGTGCGGTGTTGGCGCGCGCGGCTCGCCTTGTCATGGCCCCCACGGAAGCCGATGCGCGCGCGTTGTTTGTTCATTGCGCTGAGGAGATGCAGCATTTGGCGAGTTTTCTGCCCGCGCAGTATGCGGAGTTTCGGTTGCAGGATTAATGCCGCAGCGGTCGCGTCCTTGGCGTCGCAAGTTTGGCACAATGGCGGACTAGATTCCGTGAGAACCTCGTGGAGGCGGCACGGCGTTGTGGCGAATTCCGGCGAAGCATTCATGGAATGATTTGTTCGGCGCGCTCGCGTCGATTCTTGTTTTGATACCGCTGTCAATCGCGGCGCGGGCGCAGGATGCGCCGCCAAAGCAAGCCGACCCGGCTTTGCCGATGACCGCACAATCGAAAATCTCGGCCGCTGTCGAGTTTAGCATCGCCGCCATCGACCGGGCGCTGGAACAGCGAGTGCCGAAGCGGCTCGCGACCTTCGACGATCGCGCCACACTGTGCTGGCACCGCCGCATCCTCAGACGCGAGGTCGACATCGATTGCGCGTACTCGGGATATGTCGAGCGCGCCGGGGCGATCTCGCTGCGCGCCGAGCATGGACGGCTGGAAAAGGCGGTGCCGATTTACGGCAGCGTCAGCGGTCAAGGTCTCGGCCGCTTTGCCCGATTGCTCCACGGTACCGCCGGCGGCGCGCTTACGGTCTACGCCAGCGCGCTGCCGCGGCTGCGGCCCGACTGGACCGTCGCGCTCGGCATGGCGGAGGGCTTTCGCTGGCAGGAGCCGCCGGTCCTTCACCTTCTCGGCTTCAACATCAACCTGTCGCGCTACGTCGAACCGAAGGTGCGCGCACAGCTCGATCGCGTCGGCGCGGAAGCATCGGCCTATCTGCGCGGTATCGATCTGCGCGACAAGGCGGAAACCGCCTGGCGAAGCGCTTTCACCGCGGTAAAGATTTTCGACCAGCCGCCGATCTGGCTGCAAATGACGCCGCAGACTGCGGCCTTTGCCGGCATGCACGCTTACGGCGACGCTCTTGAAGGCGCTTTGCAGATCGCCGGCACGGTCACAACCACGATCGGCGCGGAGCCCCCGGCAAACCCGCCAACACCGCTGCCCTCCCTGGGAACTGACGTTGCCGAGCCGGGCAAATTCGAAGTCGTCATTCCGTTGGTCATCAACTACGACGCCATCCGCGCCAAGATTCAGGACGTGGCGACAGCCTTCAACAATTCCGGCCTGACGTTGCGAGACGTGAAGGCCTATCCTTCCGGCAAGACGATCACACTCGGCCTTCGGGTCGCGACCGCCGACAATACCGACGGCGAGTGGATTTATCTGTCGGCAACGCCGAAGGCCGGCGGCGACGACAAGTCGGTGCATTTCCCGGATATTACCGTGTCGGGCGGGTTGCAATCAGCGTCGGCACCGTTAGCCGCCTGGTTCAAGGAAGAGGCCCATTTGCAGGCATTGCAGCAGCAGCTGCGCATCAGCTACGATGAGCAGCAAAAAGACATCGTCGCCTCGGCCACTGCGCGGCTGACGCGTTCGCTCGGCGATGGCTTCCGCAGCGAAGCGCATCTCACCTCGTTTGGCGTGCCTAACGTTCAGCCTTTGGACGATGGACTGCGCGCCGATTTCAAGAGCGGCGGCGATCTAAAAATCCTCTACGGTTTGTAGGCGGGATGGTGAGAACAAGGCCGATACGACCGCTCCGCGCGCTTCCGCTCGCGACCTTGTTGCTGTTTGCCGCCGCGCTTGTGGCCGCGACGTGCGGCTTCGTCGTCGCCGGACAGGCACAAACGCCGTTCTACGTGCCGACCGAGCAAGAACTCGCCGGCCCGCCCGGCAGCATCATTCGCACCGAACCGATGGCCGGCGCCCCCGACAATGCCGCGGCTTACCGCGTGCTCTATCGTTCCGTCGGATTGCACGACGAGCCAATCGCGGTCTCCGGCGTCATCGTCATTCCCACCGGACCGGAGCCGCCGGGCGGGCGGCAGATCGTCGCCTGGGCGCATCCGACTACCGGCATCGTGCCGCGCTGCGCGCCGTCGCGCGCTCTGTTCGCGTTCCAGCAAATCCAAGGGCTGCGGCCGATGATCGATTGCGGCTATGTCGTCGCCGCGACCGATTATCCGGGCCTCGGCACGGCGGGACCGCATCCTTATCTGGTCGGCACAAGCGAAGCCCGCGCCGTTCTCGACTCAGTGCGCGCCGCGCGCACCTTCCCCGGCGGCGGCGGCAACTTTATCGTCTGGGGGCATTCGCAAGGCGGCCAAGCCGCGCTGTTCACCGGGCTGCTCGCGAATAGCTACGCGCCGGATCTCAATCTGCTCGGCGTCGCCGCCGCCGCGCCGGCGACCGAACTCACTCGCCTGATGACCGCAGACCTCGGCACCAACGGCGGGCGAAATCTCACCGCCATGACCTTGTGGTCGTGGGAGCGGGTGTTTGGCGCGCCAATGCAACGCGTGCTCGACCCTTCTGCCATTCCGGTCGTCAATCGGCTCGCCGAAGAATGCATCGAATCGGCGTTCGACATTATGGTCCGGCGACAGACGGCGAAGCCGCTCGAAGACCGGTTTCTGTCGGTGGCAAACCCGGTCGATCTCGAACCCTGGCGCTCGCTCGCTGCCAGCAACACGGTCGGCGTCCTGCCGCGCGGTATGCCGGTGTTCCTCGCACAGGGGGGCGATGATCAGCTGGTGCAGCCTGAGATCACGAACGACTATATGCGCCGGCTTTGCCAGGCGGGCAGCCCGGTCCGATTCCTCGTTCTGCCAGGCGTGAACCACGGCTTTATCGGTCGCGACAGCGCCGGCGCGGCGGTCGAGTGGATGGCAGAGCGATTTGCGCATGCGGCGCTGCCCAGCAATTGTCCATAAAGGCTTATTCCGCCGTTACATAATTTACCAATGCGGCCGTGGATTTTTCAAAATAGGTCACTAAGTTGGATGAGACTGCCGCCAGGGCCCAGGGCACTCCAGTTTCAGGCATTACAATTTCATGACCGCCACTGCGATGACCGAGGAGCGCGTCAACCGGAAACTCGCGGCGATTTTGGCCGCCGACGTGGTCGGCTATTCGCGGTTGATGGGCGCCGACGAAGCCGGCACGCTCGCGGCACTCAAGCACCATCGGCAGGTGATCTTCGACCCTGCTGTGGCTGCGCATAACGGCCGGATCGTCAAACTGATCGGCGACGGTACCATCTGCGAGTTTGGCAGTGTGGTCGATGCGGTGCATTGCGCGCTGTCGATCCAGCGCGCCAACGGTAGCCTGCCCGACGAAGCCATGCACGAGCCGAAAATCGTGCTGCGCATCGGTATCAACCTCGGCGACGTGATCATCGAAGGCGACGACATTTACGGCGACGGCGTCAACATCGCCGCGCGGCTTGAGCCGCTGGCCGAGCCGGGCGGCATTTGCGTGTCGTCGATCGTCAACGAAAGCGTCGGCAACCGCATCGACGTGCAATTCCGCGACTCCGGCGACATCACGGTCAAGAACATCGACCGGCCGATCCGTGTCTGGAAGTGGCACCCGAATTCGGCGCCCGACTTCGGCAAGCCGGCCGACGGCAGTACCGACGCCGCCCACACGTCGCCGAATCTCGCCACCGCCTCGATCGCCATTCTGCCGTTCACCAACATGTCCGGCGATCCCGAGCAGGAATATTTCTCCGACGGCATCACCGAAGACATCATCACCGACCTCTCGAAGATCGCCGGGCTCACGGTGATCGCGCGGAACTCGAGCTTCATCTACAAGGGCCGCTCGGTCGACATCCGCGAGGTCGGCAAGGAGCTCGGCGTCCGCTCGGTGCTCGAAGGCTCGATCCGTCGCGCCGGCAATCGCGTACGCATCACCGCGCAGCTGATCGATGCCACCAACGGCGCGCATTTGTGGGCCGACCGTTACGATCGCGATTTGACCGATATCTTCGAGGTCCAGGACGACGTCACGCGACGCATCGTCGGCGCGCTCAAGGTCACGCTTGGCCCCACCGAGAGGGCGCAGATTTCCGATATCGGCACCTCCAGCATCGAGGCCTACGATTGCTCGCTTCGAGGCCGCGAGCTTTTGCTCGGCTACCCCAAGAGCAGCGGGACATTCGAACAAGCCAAGGCATCGTTCCTCAAGGCGATCGAACTCGATCCCAACTATGCGCCACCCTATGCGGGTCTCGGCTTTGCATACATGTTCGACTACCAAAACCGTTGGAGCGACGATCCCGACGCCTCGCTGCCGCTCGCCAAGCGGTACGCGGAACAGGCGATCGAAAAGAACCCGAAGGAGCCGATCGCGCGAGCGGTCGCGGCCGTGGCGGCGACGTTCAACGGCGACCTCGAGCGGGCGCAGTCCCAGATCAGCATAGCGCTGTCGCTCAACCCGAACCTCGCTATGGCCTACAACATTGCCGGCAGCATTCGCATGTACGCGGGACAGCCGTTGGAAGCGATCCCGCTGATGGAGCGCGCCCTACGCCTCGACCCCGCGTCTAACGCGCAATATCTGCACTTCCTCGGTTTGGCTAATCTCCTTGCCGGCAAATACGAAACAGCGGCCGCGCTGTTCAAGCAGCGCATTGCGCTTGTACCCGGAACAGATTTTTCACGTTCCGCGCTCGTGTCCGCTCTCGGTCATCTCGGCGAAGTTGACGAGGCCCGTCGCGTTTGGCGTGAGCTGATGGATATCAATCCAAAATATTCGTTCGCCGAACATTTGAGCCGGCTGCCTTTCAAGCGGAAAGAGGATGCGCAGCGGCTCGCGGACGGTATCGAGAAAGCCGGGCTGTCGAGCTGAAAGGCCGTATGGCGCTCCCTACGGATGAGTAAGAGCTGTTATTTTTGAATAAGTTAGTCAATTCTGCCGCGGCCAAAAGTGCCATTAGAACGCAAGAGATTTTTTCGGATTTGCAAACCGTTTTTCGCTCACCAAGAAGCACGGGCGCCGGCGCCACCGTTAGCGATTCCCCAACCCCAGCGCCTAAATAATACTCGAAAGCCCGATCGCTGGAGAAAAAGCCCTAAGCAACGACGCCGAAGCTCTGCAGCGTAATTAGCTTAGCGGTTTTCTAGATTGTTCTCGCGCTTGTTCGCGTCATGGTGGCCAATGGCGCATCCTGCCGCGGCCCCTGCTACGCCGTGATGACCCGCCATGTGGCCCGCGACGCCGCCTATTACGGCGCCTTTGATACAGCCTTTGGCATCCGCAGGATTAATACCCGTCAAGCCCATCGATATCGTTAGGTACGCGCAGGCAAAAAGCGCTTTCATAACGATCTCCCCTCTTATCAGCTTACTGAATAAGCCGACCGATGCCCGTCTCGTTCCAATGCGCGCTCTCGCAGCATCACGGTGGCAACCACAGCCCCATCACATCCACGCCATGAAGCTGGAATACCGACTTCGCAATATCGAGACCAATTGTGCTAACTTCGCCCATGGACGGCTCCCCTCATAGTGGTTTGCTTTAACGCAACCACCCTATGGCACTTCGATGCCGCACCGTGGGCGCCGTCCACAGCATCATTCACGACCGATGCCGCCGATCTAGAGCGAAGTATGTCCAATGGGTCGGAATATCCGCGCCATTCCGAAAGGATTTGGGCCGTTATGTAGCGAGAAAAACGTCGAGGTTGAATCATGGAAACGAACATGGACACGAACAAAGAAATGCAGGGGCCGATGCAGATTCTCTTGGTCGAGGACAGTCCTGGCGATGTGCGGTTGACGCTTGAATCCTTCCGCGAGGCCAACCCGGACGTTCGCTTGCACCTCACCCCGGACGGCGCGGAGGCGATGGCGTTTCTTCGGCGTGAAGGCAGTCACGCCGACTCGCCTCGCCCAAGCTTATCTTGCTCGACTTGAACATGCCGAAAAAGGATGGTCGCGAAGTGCTCGCCGAGATCAAGGCGGATGAAAGTCTGAAACTGATACCAACGGTCATCTTGACCACATCCGGAGCCGAGGCCGACGTCATCAAATGCTTCGAACTCCAAGCAACCAGCTACCTGCAGAAGCCCGTGGATTTAACGGCATTCGAAGTCTTGGTAAAAAGCATCAATGATTTTTGGCTCAACAAGAGCAGACTGCCGCAGCAGATGCACCAGACTGCGGCCTCTGCGATCTAGCCTTGACTGGTTTTACGGTGGGGTCGCCCGCAAGCCGGTAATTGGCCCGGTGCTGATCCTTGTCTTCGAAAGGGACCACCTCTCAATTTCAAAAGGGAGCAGCGGGGAGTGGAAAGGGGCCAGTACCCCCTGCCGAATAGGAACACGACGGGAAACGAACAATCTCAGACACTGATGAGCCCGATTGTCCGCGTTGGGTCACTCACGCCTAGCCCGTCGATCTTGCCTGCCGGTCAATTTCTGCTTCGCCCCCGATAGCAGACCAAGCGGGCCGGGTGGCAATCGTTCGAGGATCAGCGGGCAATGCCGGCCACATGACCCCTCATCCAACGGGCCGGATTCGCCACGGGCCTCGCGTGCGCGAGACGGATTAAGGAGTAATGAACGCGCCCCTGAATGATCAATTTTGCTCAGACACCGCTTCAGCAAACATGCGCTATGCAACGACGGTTGTGCCTTCAACCTGAAGCCGCACACGCCGTTAGTTGGAGTGCGCAATGAACATTTTCTACGTCATCGGTGTTGTAGTCGAGTAATTATAGTTGCAGGTTACCTGGGCGTACATCTTAAAACGAAAGAATTAGGTTACGAGCCTCAGGTTGCTGCTAGGAAGTGGACTGGCATGCGTGCATTGATGATTGAAGACGATGGCGCGACTGCGCAATCGATTGAATTGATGCTCAAATCCGAGAGCTTCAATATCTATACGACCGATCTCGGCGAGGAAGGGATCGATCTCGGCAAGATTTACGACTACGACATCATCTTGCTCG
>CAYWNY010000015.1:0-41032 GCA_964459765.1 uncultured Hyphomicrobiales bacterium
GCGCCGCAGGTCTTGCGCACGTCGTAGACGCTGCGGCCGCCGATGATCGAATCCGGCCGCGAAAAGTAGATGTATTCGAAAATGCAGGGTCGCGCCGCCATCGGCGGGAACGGTTTGTGCGAATGCGCACCGTCCTCGTTAAAGACCAGAACCTCGCCATTCTCGACGTCGCGCACATATTGCGCGCCGATGATGTCGAGTGCGCAGGTCTCCGAGGCGAGAATGGGACAACCGTCAAGCTTGCCGAGCACCAGGGGTCGGATGCCCAAGGGGTCGCGTGCGCCGACCAGCTTCTTGTTGGTCAAACCGACGAAGGCATAGGAGCCTTCGAGGTGCCGCAACCCTTCGACGAACCGGTCGACAAAGCGGTTGCGGTTTGAGCGCGCGACGAGGTGAAGGATCACTTCCGTGTCCGTCGTCGATTGCATCATCGCGCCTTCGCGCACCAATTGGCGGCGGAGCGTCAGTCCGTTGGTGAGATTGCCGTTATGTCCGATGGCAAAGCCGCCGGCGTTGAGCTCGGCAAACAGCGGCTGGACGTTGCGCAGGATCGTCTCGCCGGTGGTCGAATAGCGTACATGGCCGATGGCGGCGTTGCCGGGCAGACGATCGATGACTTCACGGCCGGAAAATGTGTCGCCGACAAGCCCGAGCCGGCGCTCGGAGTGAAACCGGCTGCCGTCGAAGGAGACGATGCCAGCGGCCTCCTGGCCGCGATGCTGCAGGGCATGAAGCCCGAGCGCCGTGATGGCGGCTGCGTCCGGGTGACCGAAAATGCCGAATACGCCGCACTCCTCGCGCAGCCGGTCGGCATCGGGGTCGAATGGGGTCAGCTTCGTCATGGGTTCGTCACGAACACTCAATGCACGATTCCCCGCACCTTGATCAATAATTGTGAATCGACGGTTCCGGCGTCCGGTCGATCAAGCTCGCTATGCTGGTCAGGGGCGTTTTCCGGCGTTTCGTTGTCCTCCGGCCGGGGCCGCTTCAGCTTCTTTAAGATGGTGCTCTCCGGGTCTTCCGGCAACATGGACATGAGCCATTGCCCGGTCCCTGTCAGGACCACCCGCGATTTGGCGCTGCGCACCCATTCCGGCTGGCTGCGGTCGGGGACCAGCCAGCTGAAGAACACGAACGCCACGACCACGATCACCAGGCCGCGAGCGAGGCCGAACAGGAAGCCGAGAGTGCGGTCGAGCGCACCCACGCGGCTGTCGAGCACCGCGTCGGAAATGCGCACCGTGATCACCGACACGACCACAAGCGTCAGCAGGAACACGCCGCCGATGACCACGGCGGCGGCGACGATGTCATTGTTAAAGTATTGTTTGGCGTAAGGCAGAAGCTTGGCATAGGCGTAAAGAGTAGCGCCGGCGGCGAGGATCCAGGCCAGGATCGAAAGCACCTCGCGCATGAAGCCGCGCACCATGGCGAGCAGCCCCGAAACCAGCATCACGACGATCAGCATGATATCGAGCAGCGTAATCGGCATATTCTGCTGGTCCGCTCGGTGATCTTTGTGCCCTAAGGCGGCCGTCGGCAGGTTGATCGGAGATAGTGGCCCGCCGCGTGTATAGCCGGACCATTGCGCGCCGTCACCCCGGCTTCTCGGCCGCTGGCGAAGGGGCTGACCTCCGCCGAAATCATGCTCAGTTTTCGCTTAATGACCCGAGCTGACCTTACTCGTGGTGTCACTCTTGGCGGCCGACCCGGCGCGGCGCAGGCATGCCGACTTTGGTGCCGACTTTGGTGCCGTCTTGGGCGATATCGGCGACCAGTTCGGCGAGCGTGCCGATGGTCGAGAGGGCAAAACCGTCGGGCGCTTCGATGCGTGCTGCCTCCGGCACGACAGCTCGCCCAAAGCCGAGCTTCTGCGCTTCCTTCAAGCGCGCCGCGGTTTGAGCCACAGGCCGCACTGCGCCCGAAAGCGATGCCTCGCCGAAATAGACCGCGTCGGCGGGCAGTGGAGCATGGGCGAGCGAGGAGACGAGTGCGGCGGCGGCGGCCACGTCCGCGGCCGGCTCCTGGATGCGCAACCCCCCGGCGACATTGAGGTAGACGTCGTGGCCGGAAAGGCGCACGCCGCAATGGGCCTCAAGCACGGCGAGCACCATCGATAGCCGGTTGGGGTCCCAGCCGACAACGGCGCGGCGCGGCGTGCCGAGCGATGTCGGCGCGACCAGGGCCTGAATCTCGACCAAAAGCGGCCGCGTTCCCTCGACGCCGGCAAAGACGGCAGTGCCGGGGCTGCCCAGATCCCGCTCCGACAGAAACAATTCCGAGGGGTTGGCGATTTCGCGCAATCCCGAGCCGGTCATCTCGAACACGCCGATCTCGTCGGTGGGCCCAAAGCGGTTCTTCATTGCGCGCAGAATGCGGAATTGCTGCGAGCCTTCGCCTTCGAACGACATGACGGCGTCGACCATGTGTTCGACCACCCGGGGGCCGGCGATTTGGCCATCCTTGGTGACGTGGCCGACGAGGATGACGGCGGCTCCACTGCGTTTGGCGAAGCGGATCAATTCGCCGGCCGATCCGCGCACTTGCGTGACCGTGCCCGGCGCGGACTCCACGGTTTGCGTCCACATCGTCTGGATCGAATCGATGACCAGAAGCTGCGGCACCTTGCCATGCGAGAGCGTGGCGACGATGTCGTCGACCGATGTTTCGGCCGCAAGTTCGACGGCGGCGTCCCTTAAACCCAGCCGCTCGGCACGCAGCCGCACCTGGGCGACCGCCTCTTCGCCGGAGATATAGACCGCGCGTTGACCGTGCCTCGCATAGGCGGCAGCGACTTCGATCAGCAGCGTCGATTTGCCGATGCCGGGATCGCCGCCGAGCAGGAGTACCGATCCGGGGACCAAACCGCCGCCGGTCACCCGATCGAATTCGGCGATGCCGGAAGCAAGCCGCGGCGCATCGCGCGTTTCGCCCTTCAAGGGCTCGATGACGAACAGGCGGCCCTTGCGCGATGACCGTGCCGGCGCGGCGGCGCCTTCCTCGACGAAGGTATTCCAGCCGCCGCAGGCCTCGCAGCGGCCGGCCCAGCGCGCCGTCGCCGCACCGCAGCTTTGACAGACGAAATTCTGTGCGCGCGCGACCATCTAACCGCCTCGGTAGACGAGATGGCAACGCGGACCGAGTCGGACAAGGATTTCGTAGCCGATGGTGCCGGCGGAAGCGGCGACCTCGTCGACCGGCAGGCCTTCGCCGATAAAAGTCGCGACGTCGCCGCGGTGAATCGCCGCGTCGCCGAGATCGGTGATGTCGATACAAATCAGGTCCATCGAAATGTGACCGACGATAGGGCAGCGTTTCCCGGCGACGACGGCCGCGCCGCCGCCTTTGCGGTCGGTGCCGCTCGCCGCACGCAAAAGCCCGTCGGCGTAGCCGAGGGCGGCGACGGCGATGCGGGACGCGCGTTTTGCCGTCCAGGTGGCGCCGTAGCCCACGGCTTCGCCACTCGGCACATTGCGGATCTGCAGAATTCGCCCGGTCAACTCGGCGACATTGCGCATCGGGTTCGGCTGACCGGGTGTCGGGTTGATCCCGTAGAGCGCCGCACCCGGCCGCGCTAAATCGAAGTGGGCGCCGTCGCCGAGAAAAATGCCCGAGGAATTGGCGAGCGACGCCGGCACGCCGTGATAGAGCATGCGCAATTCGCGAAACAGCCTAATCTGATGGGCGTTGAGCGGATGGTCCGGCGTTTCGGCGCAGGCGAGGTGGCTCATAAACAGGCTGATGCCGTGATTCTCGCGTTGCAACCGCAGCGCGAGCGCAGCGGCCTCCTCGGCGGAAATACCGAGCCGGTTCATGCCGGTGTCGACATGAATGGCGGCGCCGCCGTGCCAGTTTTGCCCGGCGACGAAAGCGTCCCATTCGGCAAGCTCGGCGGTGCTGTTGATCACCGGCTGCACATTGAGTTCGGCAAAGGCGGTTGCGGCGTCGGGCGAAAATCCGTTGAGCACGTAGATCGTCGCGTCGTTGGCGCGGGTGCGCACGCGGCGCGCCTCGGCAATATCGGCCACGAAAAAGGTCTTGCAGCCGGCCTTGGCGAGCTTGACGGTGACCGGCTCAAGGCCGAGCCCATAAGCGTTGGCCTTGACCACGGCGGCGCATTCGACCGTGAGCAGTTTGTGCGCAAGCGCCCGCCAATTCGCTTCCACGGCGCCAAGATCGATGATCAGCGTGCCGCCGGTCTCGGGGTCCGCCAGTAGCCGGGCCATGTCTGGCAGCGGTTCTGCAAATGCCATTGCGCCTTATGGCTGGCGCCGCGGCGGCGGTAAAGCGGGTCGGCTGGGGCCGCCTTCAACGCTCCGACTTTGGGAGTTGCGGCGCAGACGATGTGCTCTGCGGGAGGTAGGCTGCGACCCGCTCGGTATCCGCGAAATTAGCAAAGCGTGTGACCGCGGCGTCGAACTGAAGTTCGACTGTCCCTGTCGGGCCATGACGTTGCTTTGCAATGATCACCTCGGCTTTGCCCTCAACGCGGTCGCCCTCAGCTTGCCATTCGGCAAATTTTTCACGATTTGCTTCCGATGGCTTCCGCAATTGATGATAATATTCTTCTCGGAAGACGAACATCACCACGTCCGCGTCTTGTTCGATCGAACCGGATTCACGCAGATCCGCGAGCTGCGGTCGCTTATCTTCACGTTGCTCAACTTGCCGCGAAAGCTGGGACAAAGCGAGGATGGGAATCTTCAGTTCTTTGGCGAGCGCTTTGAGCCGGGTAGTGATCTCGGTGACTTCCTGGACGCGGTTTTCGTTGGATCGTTTCGTCGAGCCCTGCAGCAGCTGAATATAGTCGATCACCAGCAAATCGAGCCCGCGCTGGCGTTTGAGCCGGCGCGCCCGCGCGGTAAGCTGTCCGATGGAAAGTCCGCCGGTTTCGTCAACAAAGAACGGCAAGTTTTGCAGTTCGATCGAGACGTCCTTGATTTTCTCAAAATCGCGTTCGTCGATGCCGCCTCGCCGAATCTTGTTCGATGGAATCTTCGTTTGTTCAGCGATGACCCGCGTAGCGAGTTGCTCGGCCGACATTTCCAACGAAAAGAATCCGACGATACCGCCGTTGGCGGTTTCTATGTGGCCATCGGCACGCGTTCGGCCCTGCGTGTATGCCCTAGCGATATTGTAGGCGACGTTGGTGGCAAGCGCGGTCTTCCCCATGCCCGGGCGACCAGCGAGGATAATCAAGTCGGATGGTTGCAGGCCCCCCATCTTTGCGTCGAGGTCAACTAGTCCAGTTGCTAACCCCGATAGGCTGCCATCGCGCTGAAAGGCTTGCGCTGCCATGTCGACCGCTGTGGTGAGCGCCTGGGCGAACCGCTGAAAACCGGTTTCGTAACGTCCGGTCTCGGCGAGCTCAAACAGTTTGCGCTCGGCGTCTTCGATGTGGCTTTGCGGCGTTGCATCGACCGCAGCCTCGTAGGCAAGGTTGACCATATCCTCGCCGATGGTGATGAGGTCGCGCCGGATCGACAGGTCGTAAACGGTGCGGCCGTAATCCTCGGCATTGATGATGGTGGTCGCTTCGGCCGCAAGCCGCGCCAAATACTGATTGACGCTAAGCCCGGCGATGTCGAGGTCGCCCGGCAGAAAGGTCTTGAGCGTGACCGGCGTCGCCAGCTTTCCGGCGCGGATCAGTCCGCCGGTCAGCTCATAGATGCGCTGGTGGATGGTTTCGAGGAAATGCTTTGGCTCGAGAAAATCGGAGACCCGGTAAAATGCTTCGTTATTGACCAGGATCGCTCCCAGGAGCGCCTGTTCGGCTTCGATATTGTGCGGCGGCACGCGGAAAACGGGTTCCGCCGGCGGCTGCTTGCGTGCGGTCGAATCGAATACTGCCATGATCCCGATCAAGTGATTCGCGTGTGGCCGATTTTAGCTCGGCCACTGCGAGATTTGCGGATTTGTCGATACTCAACATCATCGCGAAAACTAAAAGCGTCACGCGCAGGCGGGCAACCGTGACTCTCGAACTATAGGGGACCTCGTCGATAATCGAGGCCGCGCGGAATAGGAAATGCTGATTGCGGCTTTCCCCGTTACCCACCGCGCGCCGGCGCGCTGCCGTTGCATGGCGCGAATGACCTTGACTTGCGTCTTGTTCGGGCGCGCGCGGCGCCACCTACTCGCCCGCTAGGCGCAGTTGCGGCATATGGGCCTGTTCGGCGGTGCGCAAACGCGCTTCCTCGCCCGCGATGTAATCGCGGGTTTGCGGCACGACGCCCTTGCGTTTGGCCATCTGGATTTGGAAGACGACCATATCGCTTTCGCGAAATGCCATTTCGGAAGCCGCCAGATAGAATTCCCACATGCGCACGAAGCGGGCGTCATAGAGCCGCTCGGCGTCTTCGCGGTGAGCGAGAAAGCGCTCGCGCCAGGCTTTGAGCGTTTCGGCGTAGTGGAGCTGCAGGATCTCGACGTCCGTGACGACGAGCCTTGCACGTTGGATTGCCGGCAGTACCTCGGACAACGCTGGAATATAACCGCCGGGGAAAATGTATTTGGCGATCCACGGATTGGTGACGCTCGGCGTGCCGCTGCGCCCAATCGTATGCAGCACGAAGACGCCGTCATCGCTGACGATGTTGGCGCACTTGCGGAAGAAGGTGTCGTAATGGACGACGCCGACATGTTCGAACATGCCGACCGAGACAACGCGATCGAAGCTGCCGGCGACGTCGCGGTAATCTTCCAGCCGGAAGACGGCGTCCTGCGCGCGGCCGCGCTCGATCGCGCGCTGTTGCGCGCGCGCATATTGCTCTTGCGACAGCGTGATGCCGGTTACGTGCGCACCGGTAATTTCGGCGAGATAGAGAGCAAGCCCGCCCCAGCCGCAGCCGATATCGAGCACGTTTGCGCCGGGCTGGACCAGAAGTTTGGCGGCAAGATGCCGACGCTTGGCGAGTTGCGCGTCGTCGAGCGACTGGTCCGCGGTCTCGAAATAGGCGCAGCTGTATTGCTGGTCGGCGTCGAGGAAGAGTTTGTAAAGCCGGCCATCGAGGTCGTAGTGATGCGCCACGTTGCGCCGCGACCGCGAGCGCGGATTGAATTGTTGCAGGTACTTGAACAAGGAGCGTCCGAGCCGCCACGGCAAGGCCCATCGCGGTGGCGCGATGTGCTCCTGCCGCATCAGGATCGCGAGTACGTCCGCGATCGAGCCCCGATCGACGACGAGCGTGCCGTCCATATAAGCTTCGCCGAGCCGAAGCTCGGGATTAAACAAGACCCGCCGCTGGGTATTGGCGCCGATGAACCGTATTGCGACAGTTTGTCCGGTGCCGTCGCCGAAAGTGTAGGTTCGCCCTGATGCGGTCGTGATCTCGAGGGAACCGTGTCGTATAAACCGCCGCAGGAATATCGCTAGCAACCAGTCCAAGGTCGTCTCCACGCACGTTCGACGTCGAGCTCGCACCAGACTGCGACCGATGGCGCGTCATAAGGTCTGGGGCCCCCGCCTGTCGTTATTAAAACAAAATCCTCGTGGACCAGCAATGCGTAGGCGATTGCCGCCTTGCGTTGCAAGGCAGGCCAAAAACGCTACTCGCAATCGGCTGGTTTTGGGCTAGAAAGGCCGCCAACCGCAAGATTTTAAGGAGTCCGTGGGGTGAACCGTGTTTTCCTGCCCATCGTAAGCCTTCTCGCAGCGCTGGTGCCCACGATGGCGCTCGCGCAGCAGACGAACCTTGATCAAGGTAAATCGGCCTCGCAGCTTTTCGCCGGCTCCTGTGCCGAGTGCCACAAAGCCCCGCACGGATTGGCGAAAGGCAAGAGCACCGACGCCGTCGCCGGGTTCCTGCAAGAGCACTACACCACCAGTCGGGCCCAGGCCGCCGCACTTGCAGCCTATATTGTGGGAGGGCGCGATACCGTTGCCACCCCGGCCCCTGGCAAAAAGCAGCCGGAGCGTGCCAGCGCCTCAACCGAAGAGGCTAAGCCTGAAACCAAGCCTGAGGCTAAGCCGGAGAAGCGCCGCGAGCCGAAGCCAAAGCCAGAGGAAAACGCTACCGCCAATGCCAAGCTGCGTCAGCCGGCCGACAACGAAAAACCGAAGGAAGAGGCCAGTCACGGTTTGCTCCCAGGCATCTTCAGCCCGGCTGCAAAGCCGGACGGCAGCCAGCGCGAAAAGCCGGCTGTCGCCTCCCGAAATCGGCGCAAGGAGCCGGTGACCCCTGAAGCGCCTCAGGAGCCGGCCGCGATTGCGCACGCACCCGCCGCTCCGGCCGTGACCGAACCGGCGGCGCAGGCCGAGACACCCAAACCGGAAGAAGTACCAGCCCCGTCGGCGAAGGCACCGGTGGAACCGGCGCCGGGTGAATCCAACGAACCGGTGCCGCGCGACAACGTTCCCGATTGAACGATCGTCGGCTAATTCTCGTCGGCGGCCGGTTCAGGCGTGTCCGCGGTTTCGCCACCTTCGCGGGCGCGCACCGTTTCCGCCGCTTCCGGCTCGAAGAAGGCTTCCGCCGCCAGCACGGCTTCCTCTTCCGGCGTCCGCTCTTGGCGCAGCTGCGTGACGTCCTCGCCGCGTTCGATGCGCACGGCTTCCTCGGCGTTGCGGGCAACGATGATGCTGACGGTTGTCTCGATCTCGGGATGCAGCATTATAGCGACGCTGTGCTTGCCGATCGTCTTGATCGGCGCGTTCAGCGCGACCTGATTGCGATTCACGTTGAATCCAGCGGCGACCAAAAGGCCGACCAAATCGCGCGGCGAAACCGAGCCGAACAGCTGGCCGGATTCGGAAGCCTGGCGCAGAACCGTGAAGCTCTTGCCGTTGAGCTTTTCGGCGACCTGACCGGCCTCGCCCTTGAGCGCCAGCGAGCGCGTCTGAAGCTCGGCTTTCATCGTCTCAAAACGTTCGCGATTTTCAGTTGTTGCCCGCAGCGCTTTGCCGCGCGGCAAAAGGAAATTGCGTGCGAAGCCGTCCTTGACGCGCACGACCTCGCCCATTTGGCCGAGCCGCGGCACCCGTTCGAGCAGGATCACTTCCATAGCAGTCTCTCCTGGCTCACTTGATCAGGTAGGGAAGCAGGCCAAGGAAACGGGCACGCTTGATCGCTTGCGCAAGTTCCCGCTGCTTCTTCGCCGAAACCGCCGTAATGCGGCTGGGGACGATTTTGCCGCGCTCGGATACGAAACGCTGCAAGAGTTTGACGTCCTTGTAGTCGATCTTGGGAGCGTTCGCCCCGGAGAACGGGCAGCTCTTGCGGCGGCGGAAGAACGGTCGGCGTGCTCCGCCGGATTGCGGTGACATTGCCATGGTTATTCCTCCGTTGCCGCAACGGTGTCTTCGCCTTCGGGCGGCCGCCGATCGCGGTCTCGCGGCGGCCGGTCGCCGCGGTCGCCCCTGTCACGATCGAACCTGTCGCCCCGATCGCCTCTGTCGCCGCGCCGGTCGTCGCGATCACGATCGCGCTCGGCGCGCCGCATCATTGCCGACGGGCCTTCCTCGTGCTCGTCGACGCGGATCGTCAGGTAACGCAACACGTCTTCGTTGAGCCGTTCCAGCCGCTCGATTTCGTTGATCGCGGCTGACGGCCCATCGATGTTCATCAGGGTGAAATGCGCCTTGCGGTTTTTGCGCAGCCGATAGGAAAGCGATTTGACGCCCCAATACTCGGTTTTCGCGATTTTTCCGCCCAGTCCCTCGACCACGCCCTTAAGGTGCGCGGTCAGTTCTTCCACCTGCTGCGCGCTGGCGTCCTGGCGCGCAAGGTAGACATGCTCGTAGAGCGACATAGATGTACCTTCCTTCTGCTTCGCCCGCTCCCGGCGCCAAGCCCCTCGAGCCCTTTCAGGAAGGCTCGAATGCTCTGAAGGCGGGAACACCGGACGCCGGACCGTAAGGTCCTACCGAGCCACCGAATATGCGGGACTGGGCCGTCCGTTCAGCCCCCGGCCGGGGTCGAGCGGAAAGCGGGCGTTATACGCCGCCCGCGCCGAAAGGCAAGTAGATCAGGGCTTGGGCGAGGTGTCGGCGGCGGCTTGAATGAGCTCGGCAAGTTTCACCGCGAGATTGACCCCCTCCCGCATCTGCGTGTCGCTGGCCGTGGCCGTGCGCGGCTGGCGCTCTTTCTGCAGCCTTTTCAGCAGCGCATCGAGGGTTTGCTGTAAGAGCTTCTGGCGGAATGCGGCATCGTTGCGCGCCCGCGCAAGCTCGGCGTCGGTCACCGCTGAAAACCAGTTCATCGTAACGGACTCTTGGTCCGGCCCTTAACCATACGAGCCGCAGCTCCATAGAGCTTACCTGCGCCCGGTTGTTGCTTTGTTACCGCCGTCCGGTCCCTTGACACGGCGGTGATCGCGGTATCTTTCGCCCCCTCTTAGGGGTGGTCATGGCGATTGCGTTTGTTTTTCCCGGCCAGGGCAGCCAAGCGGTCGGCATGGGCAAGGCCTTGGCGGAGGCCTTTGTGCCCGCACGGGCGGTGTTCGAGGAGGTCGACGCGGCGCTCGGCGAAGCGCTTAGTCAAACAATGTGGAACGGACCGGCGGAGGCGTTGACGCTCACGGAGAATGCGCAGCCGGCGCTGATGGCGGTCTCGCTCGCCGCTTTGCGCGTTCTCGAAGTGGAAGCTGGCCTCGACCTTGCGCGCGAAGCCGCGTTTGTCGCAGGGCATTCGCTTGGCGAGTATTCGGCGCTCGCCGCCGCGTCGTCGCTCACCCTTGCCGACGCCGCGCGGCTGTTGCGCATCCGCGGACGTGCGATGCAAAAAGCGGTGCCGGTTGGCGCCGGCGCGATGGCGGCATTGATCGGGATCGCCCTTGACGATGCCAAGCCGATCGCCGCCGAAGCTGCTTCGATCGGGATCTGCGCCGCGGCAAACGACAACGGCGGCGGGCAAGTCGTTTTGTCGGGCGACAAAGTGGCAGTGGAACGGGCAGTCGAGATTGCCAAGGCGCGCGGTATCAAACGGGCGATGATGCTCCCGGTGTCCGCCCCATTTCACTGCGCACTGATGCAGCCTGCGGCCGACGCAATGGCGCAGGCGCTCGCCAAAGTCTCGGTCAAGCCGCCGCGCGTGCCACTGGTTGCAAACGTGCTGGCGCGGCCAATTCAAGACCCAAATGAGATCGTACGCTCGCTTGTCGAGCAGGTGACCGGCACCGTTCGCTGGCAGGAGTCTGTACAGTACATGGTGGGGGCCGGGATAACGGCGTTCTACGAGATCGGCGCGGGCAAGGTCCTCGCTGGACTGATCAAGCGCATCGCCGACACCGTCACTGTGTCATCGATCGGCACGCCCGAGGACGTCACGCGTTTCAAGGCGGCGCGCGGCTAGTGGTCCTTTGATTCCAACATTCGCCCTCCGTGGCGGCAACCCTTGAGCGAATGTTGGAATCAAAGGACCACTAGCAAAATATAAAGTTGCCAGTGGAGCTTAGGATTTAACATTCGCTTTACAATGCCAGCGGCCAAGTGGGTAGCGAATGATAAATCCGCTCCACTAGCCATCGCATAACCTTCGCAGTTCGCGAGGAGCGCCCATGTTCGAACTCACCGGGAAAACTGCATTGGTCACCGGCGCCACCGGCGCCATAGGCGGCGGCATCGCGCGCGCCCTGCATCGGCAAGGGGCAACCGTCGCCATCTCCGGCACCAAACGCGACATCCTGGATCGTCTTGCCGCCGATCTTGGTGGACGTGTTCATGTGCTGCCCGGCAACCTTGCCGACAGCGCCGAGACCGAGGCACTGGTGCCGCGTGCCGAAGAGGTCATGGGGCAGCTCGACATCCTGGTCGCCAATGCCGGAATAGCGAAGGACAGTCTTTTTGTGCAATTGCGCGACGAGGATTGGGACCAGGTCATCGCCGTTAATCTGTCCGCGACGTTTCGCCTCGCGCGTGCCGCCGTGCGCGGGATGATGCGCCGGCGTTTCGGCCGGGTGATTGCGATCACTTCGGTAGTCGGCACCAGCGGCAATCCAGGCCAGGCTAACTATGTCGCGGCAAAGGCCGGCATCACCGGCATGATCAAGTCCATCGCTCAGGAATACGCAAAGCGCGGCGTCACCGCCAATTGCGTCGCGCCGGGATTCATCATGACCCCGATGACCGAGCGGCTCAACGACAAGCAGCGCGAGGTGATCCTCGCCAAGATACCTGCGAACCGCGCTGGCACGGTCGATGAGGTGGCGGCGGCGGTCGCTTTTCTCGCCGCCCAGGAGGCTGCCTATGTGACAGGACAGACATTGCATGTGAATGGCGGAATGGCCATGATTTGAATATGATACGAGTTGCAACGGGACGATGTGGCCGTGCTGGCCAACGCAATCGAAGTGTGGTAACCGGACCGTAAGTTGGCTTGGGGCGCCGTTTAGCCGGAGAGCGGGGGAAGACGTCCGCCTCTGATCGGTGTAGACCTGCGGCCCGTCGCCCAAGATTCGTCAGGACTTGGAGCGGGCCGCAACGTTATTGATCGGGTCGCGTTGAAAGAAGAGGTTGGGAACGATGAGTGATATTGGCGAGCGGGTAAAAAAGATCGTCGTAGAACATCTCGGCGTCGAGCCCGATAAAGTAACAGAGAACGCCAGTTTCATCGACGATCTCGGCGCTGACAGCCTTGATACCGTCGAACTCGTCATGGCTTTTGAGGAAGAGTTTGGTTGCGAAATCCCCGATGACGCAGCCGAAACCATCCTCACCGTGGGCGACGCCATCAAGTTTCTCGAAAAGAACGCGAAGAGCTGATACTCGGCGCGAGCCCGCGGCGCCGCAGGCCGTGTGCGTCGGCGCGCGATCTGCGCTTGCTCGTTAAGAGCGGCGTGTTTTGCAGTGGGCCTCACTGAGATAGCATGAGCTACCGCGTCTTTCCGGAGCGCCATTAATGCGACGCGTCGTCGTCACAGGTCTTGGGATGGTGACGCCGCTAGCCAGCGGGGTTGAGCCGACATGGCAGCGCCTCCTCGCCGGTGAAAGCGGAATCGGGCGGGTTGAGACTTTTGAAGTCTCCGATCTGACCTGCAAAATCGCGGGCCAGATTCCGCGCGGCGATGGCTCTGACGGAACCTTCAACCCCGACCAATGGATGGAGCCGAAGGAACAGCGCAAGGTCGACGACTTCATCCTTTTCGGCATGGCGGCGGCGCAGCAAGCTCTCGACGACGCCGATTGGCATCCGACTAGCTACGAAGATCAGATAACGAGTGGCGTACTGATTGGTTCGGGCATCGGCGGTATCGAAGGAATTGCCGAGAACGCGCTACAATTGCGCGACCGCGGGCCGCGGCGCATTTCGCCGTTCTTCATTCCCGGCCGCATCATCAACCTGGCATCGGGTTACGTCTCGATCGCCCATTCGCTTAAGGGCCCCAATCATGCCGTGGTCACCGCGTGTTCGACCGGCGCGCACGCCATCGGCGACGCCGGACGGCTCGTGGCGCTGGGCGACGCCGACGTCATGGTCGCGGGTGGGACGGAATCGCCGATCAACCGGTTGGCGCTTGCCGGCTTTGCCGCCTGCCGCGCGTTGTCGACCGGATTCAACGAGACGCCCGAGCGCGCGTCGCGGCCATATGACCGGGATCGCGACGGCTTCGTCATGGGGGAGGGCGCCGGCGCCGTGGTGCTCGAAGAATACGAGCATGCGAAACGCCGCGGCGCCCGGATTTACGGGGAACTCGTCGGTTACGGTATGTCCGGCGATGCGTTCCACATCACCGCGCCGGCGGAGGACGGCGATGGAGCCTATCGCTGCATGAAGGCGGCGCTGCGCCGCGCCGATATGTCGGCCGACGACATCGACTACATCAACGCCCATGGCACGTCGACGCCGCTTGGCGACGAGATCGAGCTAAAGGCCGTGGAACGGCTGGTCGGCAACGCGGCCGGCAACATCAGCATGTCATCGACCAAGTCTTCGGTCGGTCATCTGCTTGGCGCGGCCGGCGCGGTGGAAGCGATTTTCTGCCTGCTCGCCATGCGCGATCAAATCGTGCCGGCGACGATCAATCTTGATAACCCTTCTGTGACAACGCCGCTCGACCTGGTGCCGCGCAAGCCGCGCCAGCGCGCGGTCAATGTGGCGCTGTCGAACTCGTTCGGGTTCGGCGGCACCAACGCTTCCCTCGTGTTTCGCCGCATGCCGGACTGACGCAGGTGAGCCCAATCACCTCCTCGCCATATTTGCTCCGCACTCGGCTGCGATGCATTGCCGATCGATCGTCGCCTTGCGCAGATTCGGTAAAGTCTGCGAAGCGTCACCAGCCTTGGTCACCAACCTTGCCGGACCTACCGATTGCGGATCATGTGCAGTAGCAGAATGGACACGCGGTGGTGACGGGGTCTGACCAACCGCCCAACGGCAACGGCCGCGCCGCAACTCCAGCGCGAACGGCGCAAACCGGCGTCGGCGGCACGACGACGACTCCTGGTTCGCAAGGAGCGGCGCCGGCGGCGAATAAACCGGCGGGGCCGGCGGCAAACGCGCCAAAGCGCGATGCCGTAGGCGGCGTTGCTGCTGCCACCGGCGCGGCCAAGCCGCCGCCAAATACCTCGCCGCCATCGAGCCCGCGTCCGGTTGCTCCCGCCGTCAAGAGTCCATCCGCCGCGCCGCCCGCCAATGGCAAGGCGGGTGTGGCCCCGCCGACAGCCACGCCGCGTCCGGCTGGGGCGCCAAGCACCCGCCCGGCGACGGGTGAGCGTCCGGCGGCTGCAAAAACCCAATCAAGCGCCGGCGAGCCCTATCCGCCGTTGTCGGTGAATGGAGTTGGGGCCGCTTCCTCCGCCGCCGCAAAAAACACCGCACCGATTGCGCCGCGCAGTCCGCGCACCGCGCTCGAGCCTGACAAGGTGGAGATGCCGAGCGGTCGCTCCCGTGGCGCTCGGCACCCATTCGTTGTCGTCGGCAACGCCGTCATAAGCTTTTTCGTTCTGGCGGCGATCGCCGCCGGGGTTGCGCTTTTCCTTGGCAAGCAACGGTTCGATGAGCCTGGGCCGTTGCCGGAGGACCGCATCGTCAATATCCCGCGCGGCTCCGGCATCCGCGACATCGCCGACGTCCTGGTCCACGATGGGGTGATCGATCAGCCTTGGGTGTTTGTCGGGGGCGTGCTGGTGCTCAAGGCGCGTGAGGATCTCAAAGCTGGCGAATATCAATTCAACGCGCATGCCAGCCTGCGCGACGTCGTTGCAACCATCGTCGACGGTCGCGTGGTTCCGCATCAGATCACGATTCCCGAGGGGCTAACCGCCGAGCAGATCGTGGCGCGCCTCCTCGACGACGATGTGCTGACCGGCAATATCAAAGAAATACCGCGCGAGGGCACCCTGTTGCCCGATACATACAATTTCACTCGTGGGATCACGCGCGAACAGATGATCCAGCGCATGCAGCAAGCGCAGCAGCGCTTGGTCAAGGAAATATGGGACCGGCATTCGCCCGATTTACCGTTGAAGAATGCCGATCAACTCGTCGTACTCGCCTCGTTGGTCGAGAAAGAGACCGGCAAACCGGAAGAGCGCACGCGGGTGGCCGCGGTTTTCGTCAATCGGTTGAAGCAGAAGATGCGGCTGCAATCGGACCCGACCATCATTTACGGACTGGTCGGCGGCAAGGGGACGCTCGGGCGGTCGCTCACCAAAAACGATATCGATCAGGCGACACCCTACAACACCTATCAGGTCGACGGCCTGCCGCCTGGGCCGATTGCCAATCCGGGCCGAGCGTCGCTTGAGGCGGCAGCCAATCCGGCACGTACGCGCGAACTTTATTTTGTCGCCGACGGGACCGGCGGCCATGCCTTTGCGGAAACCTACGAGCAGCATCAAAAGAATGTCGCGCGGCTGCGCGCATTCGAATCCGACCAGAAGGACCAGGCTCCCGCCGACGCCCAATTGGTTTCTTCGCCGCCGCAGCCGGCGGCGGCGGCGCCCGCCGCCTCGGCACCGCAGCACCACACGGGCACGCGCCGCAACCAGTCCCAGCAGACAACGCATTAGGGCCCAGCTGGCTCTTTGGTTGGCGTGGAAGCTTTCAAAAAAAACGACCCGGGTTTTCCGGATCATGCGGCTTGCGCCGCATCGTCCTTGTGACCAAGGGAATCCGCCGCTAAGTTCGGCGCAAATTTTCGCAATTAGCCCCGGGACGATTCTCCATGACGCTGTCGAGCATGACTGGGTTTGCTCGCGGCCACGGCGTCAGCGGTTCCTATGCTTGGGCGTGGGAGATCAAATCGGTCAACGGCAAGGGTCTCGACCTTCGCCTGCGCTTGCCGTCCGGATGGGACGCCATCGAAGCAGCGGTTCGCGGCCGCGCCGCCGAACGCTTAGCGCGCGGCTCGATCCAAGCCACTTTGACTGTGGAGCGCAACGGTGCCGCGCCGGTCGTGCACATCAACACCGCCGTGCTCGAGGCGGTCATGGCCACCGCGCGCGAACTGTCCTCGCGCATCGACGCCGCGGCGCCCTCGCTCGACGGGCTGTTGGCGCTCAAAGGCGTGATGGAGGTCAGCGAAGCTGAGGAGTCGGAAGAAGAGCGACGCGTGGCGGAGACCGCGGCCGTTGCCGGCTTTATCGAACTCCTTGGAGCTCTCACCGAAATGCGCCAGCGGGAGGGTACTGCCCTTGGCCGCGTGCTGTCGACGCGGCTTAGCCAGATCGGTGCGCTGGCGCAGCGTGCCGAGCTGGTGCCTGGCCGGCGGCCCGAAGCAATCCGCGTGCGGCTTGCCGAGCAGGTGGCAGCCTTGCTTGCACAGTCAGATCGCTTCGATGCCGATCGCCTCCATCAGGAGGCGATTTTGATAGCCACCAAGGCCGATGTGCGTGAAGAGCTCGACCGCCTTGCAGCACACGTCGCGCAAGCGCAGCAGCTTATCGAGCACGGCGGGCCGATCGGCCGCCGGCTCGATTTTCTTGCCCAGGAACTCAATCGTGAGGCCAACACGCTCTGTGCAAAGGCCAACGACGTCGAGCTCACGAATATCGGTTTGGAGCTTAAAGCCGCCGTCGAGCAGTTCCGCGAGCAGGTTCAGAATGTGGAATGAGGCATGAAGCGCGGGACGCCAAACCGAACGCGGATTGCCCGTCGCGGCCTGATGCTGGTGCTGTCGTCGCCCTCAGGCGCCGGCAAGACTACGCTGTCACGGATGCTTCTCGAGGCGGATCGCAATATCGAGCTTTCGGTATCGGTAACAACGCGGCCGCAGCGGCCCGGTGAAGTCGACGGCCGCGATTATCATTTCATCGATCTTCGCCGCTTCGAAGCGATGGTGAAATCGGCCCAGCTTCTGGAGTGGGCGGAAGTGTTCGGCTATCACTACGGCACGCCGCGGCGCCCGGTGGAAAAGGCCTTGAAAGCGGGGCGTGATGTGCTGTTCGACATCGATTGGCAAGGCACGCAACAATTGAGCGAGAAAGCTCGCGACGATCTGGTCAGCGTTTTCATCTTGCCGCCGACGGCAAAAGAGCTCGAACGGCGGCTTCACCGCCGCGCCCAGGACAGCCATGACATTATCGGAGCGCGCATGGCAAAGGCCGCCGGCGAGATGAGTCATTGGCCGGAGTATGACTACGTGATCGTCAATCGCGACAAAGGCGACGCCTTTGCCGAACTGCGGGCGATCCTGGCGGCCGAGCGGCTCAAGCGCGACCGGCAAATCGGCCTGTCGGCGTTCGTCCGCGGCCTGCAGGCGAAGCTTTAAAGAGTACAGGAAGTGATCGACGTGGCCGCCTCAACCGACCAAGTGAACATCACGCGCCTGATCGATGAGGGACAGCTGACCCGGTTTCAGATCGGCATCATATTGTGCTGCGCGCTGGTCAATGTCTTCGACGGCATGGATACCCAGTCGATCGGCGTCGCCGCGCCTTTTATTGCCGAAGGGCTCGGTATCAAGATCGCCAATTTCGGGCCGATTTTTTCTTCGGCGCTGGTCGGAGCGACGCTTGGCGCTGCGACGTTCGGGCCGCTTGCAGATCGCTTCGGCCGCAAGACGCTGCTGATCGTTGCCACCATGCTGATCGGCATTTTCACGATTCTAACCGCGTTTGCGACTTCCGTTCCCGTGCTGATGACGTTCCGTGTGCTCGCGGGGCTGGGTCTTGGTGGCGCGACCCCGTGTTTTATCGCTTTGACCTCGGAATACGCGCCGGCGCGACTGCGCGCGACCTTGGTCACGCTGATGTGGTCTTCCTTCCCGCTCGGCGGGATGCTCGGCGGATTGTTGAATTCGTATCTGGTGGCGCGGGTCGGCTGGCAGGCGATCTTTTACCTCGGCGGAGCCGCGCCGCTCTTCGTTGCCGTCGTGCTTGCGTTTTATCTCCCGGAGTCGATCAAATTTATGCTCGCGCGCCGCGGCGACGACGATGCCGTGCGACGGATCGTTGCCCGGTTTCGCTCTCCGGCTGTCGGACCCGAGACGCACTTCGTCGTTGACGAGGAAAGTTTGCCGGGAACCCCGGTACGGCATTTGTTTACCGAGGGCCGCGCCGCCGGCACGCTATTCCTGTGGGTGCCGTTTTTCATGGGCTTTGGCATTCTCACGGTGGCTACGTTGTGGACGCCGGCGCTATTGCGGCTCAACGGCATTTCGCCCGCCAACACCGCCTTTGTCGTAGCATTTAACGGGCTTGGCGCGCTGATCGGCCAGTCGACGGCCGGAAGCTTGATACAGCGCTTCGGCATCATGCCCATTCTGTTCCCGGCATTTCTACTCGGGACATTGGCGACGATTGGGTTGGGTTACGGTGCCTCCTCGGTGGCGCTTGCCGCAACGTTCATCGGCCTGGTTGGCCTGTTCATGGGGCTTGGAACCGCGGGAGCAATCGCGCTTTCGGCCGTGATTTATCCGACGCCGATTCGATCCACCGGCGTCGGTTGGGGCATGGCCATGGGGAGGTTTGGCCAAATCGTCGGTCCGCTCGTTGCTGGAGGCTTGCTCGGCGCCGGTTGGACGGCCGATCGCATCATGACCCTTGTCGCCGGCGGCGGCGTGATCGCTGCCGTCTTCGTCGTCCTCTTCCGCGGGTGGTTCGTTGCCCGCGGCGGTAGGTCGTTAAGCGGCCAGCACGATTCGCCCGACCACCCGACCAGCGCGTAGATCCTCCAGCGCCGCTTGCGCTTCATTGAGCGGACGCTCACGCGTAGGGATCGGCGCGATGTTTTTTGATCGCACCAGCTCGATAAGCTCGCCGGCTTCCGCGAGCGTACCGGTCAAAGTTCCTTCAATCGTCATCGCCTTGATTCCGAACAGGGCGGCGCCAATCGAGAAGTCGCCGCCAAGCAGTCCCGTTACCACCACCTTGCCACCGCGGCCGAGCAAGCCGGTGGCGAATTGCAGCGACTTGTCCGAGCCTACGAAATCGCAAATAGCAAACACCCCGCCCGTGGCTTGCAAGATCGCTTTGCGCGTCTGCGGATCGGACGTGTCGTAGGCCTTCGCTGCACCGGCGGCGAGCGCGGCATCGCGCTTGGCTGCATCGATATCGGCGACGATTGGGGGCGCCCGAAACAGGGCGCGCGCAATAGCAAGTCCCATCATGCCGACACCGCCAAGCCCGATGAGCAGCAATGGTCCGCGCTCTGGACGGCCTAGGTGCCGCTTCAGCGCGGCATACGACGTCAGCCCTGAGCACATCAGCATGCCGGCGAAGGCGGCCGACAGGGGCGCATAGTCGAGCAAATAACGTGGGTGCGGGACGACCACATGGCTGGCAAATCCACCGTCGGTGACAATGCCGAGATGGCGATTTTTATCGCAAAGGTTCTCTTCGCCGGCGCGGCAGGCAGCGCAAGCACCGCAGCCGATCCAGGGATAGACGGCAACACGTCGCCCGACGGCGGCCCCTTCGGCGTCCGCTCCTGCGCTTTCGATGACGCCGGCAATCTCGTGGCCGAGCGTGAAGGGCAGGGTCCTGCCGGCGGTGACGTCGAGCTTTTTGTCGCCGCCAAGGGAAAAGTAGCCGTCCTGGATATGCAAGTCGGAATGACACACGCCACAGCGTTCAATACGCACCAGCACCTCGCTGCCGCGCGGGACCGGAGGCTCGATCACGGTCTCGCAGAGCGGCTGCCCGTAGCCGACCAGCGATTGGCGGCGCATTTTCGTCATGTGTCGTTCTCCCCGGCGTGGACCGCGCCATCATGCCCGAGATCGTGCTGGGCGGCGAGCGCGCGCGCCAGGGAGACAAAGCCGGCGACCGGCACCTCTTCGGCACGTGCCGTCGGATCGAGGCCGGCGCCGGCCAGGAGCGCGCTCACATCGGCGCCGAGCGAGCGTAGGCTTTGGCGCAACATTTTGCGCCGCTGTCCAAACGCGGCTTGGGTTAACGTTTCAAGGAGGCCGCGATCGCAGGTGAGCGGCTCGGGACGAGGCGTGAGGTGCAGCAGAGAGGACGTCACCTTCGGCGGCGGAACAAAAGCCGAAGGATTGACGTCAAAGAGGATGCGCGCTTCGCATCGCCACTGCACGAGTATGGACAGGCGCCCGTAACTCTTGGTGCCCGGGGCGGCGACGATGCGCTCGGCTACTTCACGCTGAAACATCAGAACGGCGGTATCGTACCAGGGCGGCCACGGCTCTGTACTGACCCAGGAGACGAGAAGCGCAGTAGCGACGTTGTAGGGCAGGTTGGCAACGATGCGTACGGGCGAGCGACCGAGAAAGGGGCGCGGGTCGAAAGTGAGCGCGTCCGCTGCCACGATCTCGACGCGGCCGGGATAGTGCGCGGCGATGTCTCGCAGAGCGGCGATCGCCCGCGCGTCACGCTCGACCGCGATCACGCGCGCGGCATCGAGCGCGAGTAGCGCGCGCGTCAGCCCGCCGGGTCCGGAGCCGATCTCCACAACCGTTACGTTCGCGAGCGCTCCCGCGGCTCGCGCAATCCGCGCCGTGAGATTAAGGTCGAGCAGGAAATTCTGTCCCAGAGACTTTTTGGCGGTGAGGCCGTGCCGGCGAATGACTTCGCGCAACGGCGGCAGCCCATCCGGCGCTGCGCTCACGACGCAGGAAGCGGCGCCCGACTGTCCGCGGTTGCCAATTGGGCGGCAAGTTTGAGCGCTGCGACGAGGCTCGTCGGATCGGCGACGCCTTTGCCGGCGATGTCGAAGGCAGTACCGTGGTCCGGCGACGTCCGCACAAAAGGCAAGCCAAGCGTAACGTTGACGGCATGATCGAAGGCCAGCGTCTTGATCGGGATCAACGCCTGATCGTGATACATGCACAAGGCGACGTCGTAACCGGCACGCGCGTTGGCGTGGAACAGCGAGTCGGCCGGTAGCGGGCCGCGGGCGTCGATGCCGTTGGCGATGAGGCGCGCCACCGCGGGCCCGACGATTGTGCGGTCTTCCTCGCCAAGCGCGCCGTTTTCGCCGGCGTGGGGGTTTAATCCGGCGACCGCGAGCCGCGGATGCGCGATGCGAAACCGCGTGCGCAGATCGCGCGCGACAACGCGCCCGGTTTCGACCACGAGTTCGGTTGAAAGCTGCCGGAAGATGTCTTTGAGCGGCAGGTGAATGGTCACCGGCACGACGGCAAGTTCGGGAGACCACAACATCATCACCGGGCGCAGCACTTTGCCGGTCGCTTCGTGCACCAGGCCTGCAAGAAATTCGGTGTGACCGGGTTCGGCAAAACCCGAACTATAGAGCACGTTCTTTGCCACCGGGTTGGTGACGACGGCGGCCGCTTTTCCCGTCAAGACATCAGACACGGCGCGGCGAATGGACGCGATTGCAGCCGGTGCGCTCGATCGGTCCGGGCGACCGGGCTCGGCGGTTGCCTCCACATCGAGGGCCACCACCGGCAACGCCGACGCGAACGCGGCGCCCGCCGCTTCCGGTGCAACAACCCTGAGCGGCACATCAAGTCCCAGCCGTTCGGCGCGCCGGCGCAGGAAATCCGGATCGCCCACGATGTAGAATCGCGGCAGCTCAAGCTCGGCGCGGCGTTGCCAGATGATAAGCGTCAGCTCGGGCCCGATGCCGGCGGGCTCGCCGAGTGTTAATGCCAGTGGCTGCACGAGTTGGCTTCTTGTCGGTTACTTTCCTTCGGGCATCTTGTATTCGATCATGGCCTGGCGTCGCAAATTGTCGAGATAACGCTTGGCGTGGGCTCCGAATTTCTGCTGGAACATCTGATCGCGGACTTCCCGCATCAGCGGCGTCTCGGACTTGGTCTCTTTTTTGGCGCAGACGGCGAACGTTTGCACGCCTTCCGCCGTCTGTTCCGGCGGGGTCAGGTGACCGATCTCCGTGCCGTCGAGGATCTGTCGCAGTTCCTGTGGTAGATCGGCAGAGTATTTCGACACCTGGTCGCGCACTGCCACGTCCGGCAGGGCGCGGGCAAAGACCACGCCGTCAGTGCAGTTCACAAAACGTCCGCGCAGCGCTTCGGCCTCATGTTTGCGCGTCTCGTAGGCCGTGTCCGGTGACCCGCGCGGCACGATAAAGACCACCGGGCGCATGATGTATTCATAGCCCACACCGGCTGTTGCCTCAGGCTTTTGCTGCTGCAGCAGCTGCGCCTCGACGTCTTTGTCCGCGATCTCCAAGCTTGCCTTATAGCGGCCGCGTATAAGGTTGGTCCATGCGATCTGCGCGCGCAACCGGCGCTTGAGCGTGTCGGCGCTGGCCCCGCCGTTGACCAGGAGCTGCGTCAGCTTGTCGGTGTCGATCCCCATGCGGGTGGCGACGCCTTTGTACTGGGCGTCAACGTCGCCATCGGATATGTCGAGGCCAAATCGCTTGGCCTCGCCGACTTCCAAAATCTCGTCGATCAGGCTGTCGAGCACCTCGCGGCGCGGAGGCACCTTTTTAGTGCTCAACTGCAGGAACTTGCTGCGATGCTCGATGTCAAGAACGGTAATGGGTTGACCGTTGACCAACGCAAAGACCTGTTGCGCGTGGCCCACGGTAGGTAACGTCGTCGCCGCAGCGAGGACGATCGCGATCAAAACGTTCCGACATCGGCAGGGTAGGGCCTCAATTGTCACTTCGTCACTCCTCCAAAACTTCAGCCCTTTATCCCGGCTCGCCATCGACCTAGATTGATGGCCCAGATGGATGGCGGCATTAGTAAACCGTGCTGACCGGCGCCAAAGCGTCGGGTCCGAGCGTGCGCAAACTCATTTGAAGCATGACCGAATTGACCGGGGTCGGCGTTGCCCCATTGTAAAGATAGCCGGTAAGCAGGTTCAGCGAAAGCAGCAGGCAGTCGTCCGTGTAGGCGATGCCGAACCGAGTCTGATCAAACTCGTGGACTACGAGGTCGTAGCGAACGGAACCGAGTAGAACCCAGTTCTGCGTGACCTTGAAGGAGGCGCCGACGAGAATCTCCTCGCGTTGATTGAGAAAGCCGATATCGGGCTGCGCGGCATAATCGCCGTATAACAACTGGAAGGTCCAGCGATCGAAATTGGCCCGCGTCTCGAACTCAAGCAGCTTTGGCGTGAAGGTCGCTTCGTCAAACCGGCCGCGCGCAATAAACGAATAAATCTGGTTGGGCGAATACGTGACGCGTCCGACATAATCAGAGAGGGTTTTGTCAAGACCGCTCTGCAACCCGGTGTTAGTGAGGTCGGCTGCCGCATACGAGTTCAAGCCGTAGATCTGATAGGACTGGCCGAACAGCACGTCGACCGATCCTGCCCGATTGAATTGTGCGGTATATTCGATGCCGGCGTTGACTCGACCACCGCCTTCGACGCGATCCCAACCGGAAAATTTGTTGATTGAGAACAGATTGGCGTCGCTGAACACCAGGCTTTGTGCGTCTTCGTTGGGAAATTTGCCAATTTGCGTTTCATTCGGACGCAAGATCAGCTGCGCAATGGGTTGAATGGTCTGCGTACCCCACGGCTCCACGTCGATGAACGGGTAACGGTATTCCACGCCGGCGTCGGGCATGGCGCGTGCGACTTCGGTTTGACCGGGCGTAATGAAGTTTGACGTTCCCACTTGGTCCTGCACCTGGAGAGCGGCGACATCGCCGCGCACGCCGAAAAACGGCGTCAGCATTTGGCCGCCGTCGGTGACGAAAGTGCGGCGCCAGTCCACTTCGGCGGAGGTGCGCGAATAGGTCCCGGCGATGCCGCGCAGCAGGCAGTTGGAGGCGTTCATCACCGCCGGATTGTTGGACGTACACAAGTTGTTGTTGGCGGCGTTTTGATTGATGGCATTGAAATCGGCCTGTTGCCGCGTCAGGCTGGTCAGATTGAACTTGTAGCTGAGCTCGCCGCCGAGCACTGACTGCCCCAATACGTTGGAATAGTCGAGCACGGGGTGAATGACCGGATTTTGCGCCTGAAGTTCGGATGCCGACAAGCTGTTGTAGTAAATCGTGCGAATGTCGAAGTAACTGCGATCGCCGGCACCGGTCAGGTAGACCTGCGAAATGCCTTCCGTCACCACGCCGTGGAACGGGTCGAGCTGGCCAACCCATGCACCAAGATTGTAGTCGGTGAGGACATAACGGTCGGTCAGAAGCAGCCCGGTCCATCCCCACACCCATTTGTCGTTGATTGCGAACTGGCCAGTAGTTTGAACCGCGCCACGAAACGGGCGGTCGGTCGGGCTGTCGACGCCGTCACGATTGGCGAAGTAGCTGGTGTCTTGTTGAAAAACGCCGGCCGCTTTGATGGTGTAGGCGCCGTCCATGAGCCGTTGCCGCCACGTCGCCTGCAGCATTTCGGCGCCGTTCGACGCGAACATCGCGGAAGTGGCCAGATCGTAACTCGGCGAGAATGACCAATAATAGGGAATCTCGACGCCGACGCCGTAAGCGGTTCCGTAGGATATGTTCGGAAACAGAAAGCCGCTTTTGCGTACAACCGAAGGGTCGGGCGCGGACATAAACGGAAAATAGGCCAGCGGCAGGCCGAAAAATTCAACGCGGGCGTCTTCGAAATAGACCATCTTCTCGCTGGTATCGTGGACGATTCGAGCGGCCTCGATCTGCCAGAGCGGTGGTTTCTTCGGATCGTCTTTGCACGGCTCGCAGGCGGTGTAGACGCCGTTTTGCATGACGTTGAAGGTTTTGACCCGGTCGGCGCGCGTTGCGGCAAAACGGGTATCATCGGCGGTTTCCAGTCGCAGCGAGTCGACAAAGCCGTCGCGGTAATCGTCGGTAAGGTCGATGAATTGGCCGTAGGTGATCTTGCCGTCGGCTTCCGTCATCCTGACGTTGCCGCGCGCCTGCAGCCGCTTGCTTTTCTGATCGTAGATCACTTCATCGGCTTCGACCGTTGATCCGTTGAAATAGATTTGCACGCTGCCGATCGCGGCGACGGTGTTGTTGGTATAGTCGTATCGGATCTCGGTGGCCTGCACGAGCATGGGCGCATCCGTCGGCTGCGCTGGCGGCTTTGGCAGCGGCGGTCGCGGCGGAAAATGCAACAGGTTGCCGACGCCTTGCGCCGACGCCGGTTCGCTCGCGAGCGAAAACGCGCCGACGACGAGCAGCGCGATGAGGATCGCTATGCTCGTCCGGACCAGGCTACGCGGGCTGCCGCAAACAGGGCGGAACGCACACGCCACTAACCGTCCTCCTGGTGCAACAGCACGACGAAGCCGGTGAGACTGCCGACCACGACCGGAATCCACGCCGCCATTGCCGGCGACAGCAGCTCCGATTTGCTCATGTCTTCCGTGAACTTCGACAGGACGAACAACAAAAACCCGGCGGAAATTCCGCCCAGAACCATTTTCTGCACGCCGCCGAAACGGAAAAATCGCAAGCTCACTGAGGCGGCAAGCAACACCATGGCGGTGAGCAAAAACGGACGCGACAACAGTTCCTGATATTGCAGCCGATAACCGGCGGCGACCAATCCGGCGCGATCGGCAAGTTCGATGTAGGCGGGGAGCTGCCAAAACGGCACGGTCTCTGGAGTGGCGAAGCTTTCGCGCACTTGCTCGGGCGTCAGGTTGGTGGCGAGTCGATAGGTATTTTCAATCACCGGCGGGTTGCCGCTCGCATAAATGCGCACGTCGTCGAAGCGCCAATAACCTTGTTCGAGTGTTGCGGTCTTGGCCTCGATCCGCTCGCGAAACTCGCCGTCGTTATCGAAGGTGAAGACGCTGACGCCGCCGAGTTGTGCGCCTTGCTCGCGGCTCGATTTGGCGTTGATCACCGCCGCTCCGTCGGCGCTGCGCTGGCGCACCCAGAAACCGCCGGAGCCTTCACGCACCGCCGAGGACGGAAGTTCGCCCATCATCTCGGCTTCGAGCAGCTTGGAATGTTCATGCATGACCGCCGCGAGCGGATTGTAAATGGCGGTGGCGACGACGCCGAACAGGAATGCCGCGACCATCGACGGCGCGATGAACTGCCAGGCGGAGACGCCGGCGGCACGGGCGACGACGAGTTCAAGCCGGCGCGACAGCGTCAGATAGCAAGACATGGCGCCGACCAGCACCGCGAACGGCATGATGCGCTCGGAAAGTTGCGGCACGCGGAAAACGGAAATCTCGGCGAGGATGAGCGCAGTCGCCTTCGGCCAATCGGAGCTGCGCCTCAGGAGCTCGACGTAATCGATCATCGCCGCCAGCGCGACGATGCCGAAAAAGGTGCCGGTAACGGACTTGAGAAACAGCAATCCGAAATAACGCGACAGCGTCCCGGCGATCATCGGCATGTCCTTTAGCTCGCCGTCACTTTCGCGAGGCGTTCACCGATGAGCGTCGCGATCTTGGAAACCACGGAGGCCGGTTCGATCGCCTGGCCGCGCGAAATCTGCCAGCCCCCGGCGGCAATGGCGCCGAATAACGCGACATATTGGAGCGCGAGCACCGCGGGCAGCTTGACGCCGACGATGACGCTGAGGAAGCCGATAAGCCGCAGCATCGCCACCGCGCCGATCAGCCCGAGCAGCGACAATGTGCGGCTTTGCCGGGTCGTTTGCGGCGGTCCGAGAAAAGCAAAGGCGAGGACGACGAACGCAATTGGGTAGAGCGGCGTCGCGAAGCGATCGTGCAGTTCCGATCGATACTCTGCCGACTCCGGATCGTCGAGCTGCGCCCACAGCTCCCAAATGTAGTTTTCGCGGGTATTGTAGTGCACATTCTGCGGGCCGCTGGTGAACTTCGACAGATCGAATGCATATCGGTCGAAGGTGACAATCCGAGGATCGCGCTGGCCGAGTTCAAGGCGCTGCACGCTGCCCTTTTCGAGCACCAGGAACGAGCCGGTGTCGTTCTTGATGATCTCGCCTTGTTCGGCCAGGTAAGTGGCGTGCTCGTTCGGATCGCGCCGATCGTCAAGGAATATGCCAACCAACAGTCCGTTCGGGCGCCGGTCGGCGATGTGGAAGGTGAGATTGCCGCCGACGGTGGTGAAACGGCCGGGTTGGACGATATTGGTAAGGATATCGGTGCGGACTTGCGTCGCCCAATCGCGCAGCTCGCGCAATGCAAGCGGCGAGAGATACGCCGCGATTAAAGTGACCAGGAGCGAGACCACCAAGGCCGCGGCGATGAACGGGCGGACCAGCCGCCACGGCGAGACGCCGGCCGCGTTCATCACGATGATTTCGGAATCGGTACTGAGCTTGTTTAGGACGTGCGCCGCTGCCAGCACGAGCGAGATCGGCGCGATCATCATCACTAGCAGGGGAATGAGCAGGCCGGTGATGCCGACGAAGACGAAGACTGTCTGCCGCTGGCTGGTGATCAGGTCAAACTCGCGGATCGCCTGCGTAAACCACATTACGATGGTCAGGCTGACGCAGGTGATCACGAACGCAACCATAGTGGTGCGAAACATGTATCGACCGATCGACCCCATCGGACTCAACTTCCCCACCTGGCGGAGTCACTCGGCCGCCCTGGTTCCCATGGAACCTCTCGGCCCCCGAGCCGAGATTCCCCAATACCGACAATGCAATGCTTCCACAAAATGGCCTCGCCAAGGCAAAGGGCACAGGCATGCTCGGCTTAGGATTTGTGAGGGTTAACAGGCTATTACCAAGGAGCGCTGGCGGCTATCGCTTTAGGTCTTGGTGCAGGGGCTTTGCAGGAGCGTGCGGCCCAGATAAAGACCGACCCGGGAAGGATCGCCCATGGCTGACGCCAACAAAATCGGTTTCGTTTCATACGATCGTCTGCGCGGAGTTCTTGTTGTGTTCTGCGCGGAGGGCCTCAAACTCGGTCCCGCGACACAGAAGGCGCTGGCGCCTACTGGCGAGCTTTTCCGCCGCGCCGCCGGAGCGGATCGTTTCACGGGAAAATCTGGATCGGCGCTTGAGATCATCGCCCCCGCAGGGCTTAACGTACCGCGTCTCGTTGTGATCGGCACCGGCAAGGAGAGCGATCTGAAGGATCGCGATCTGGTCAAGCTCGGCGGCATCGCGATGGGGAAAATTCCGGCCGCGGCAACTCAAGCGACCATCCTGGCGGAATTCGGCGGCGGGGCGCTCAAGGGCGACCAAATTGCCGAACTTGTGCTCGGAGCGTGGCTGCGCGCCTACCGCTTTGACCGCTACAAGACCAAACGCAAGGAAGGGGACGAGCAGGCCGGCAAGGTGGACGTAAACTTCGCCTGCGCAAACGTGGCCGCGGCGGAGAGGGCATGGAGCAAGGTTGCGGGCACCGCCGAGGGCGTCGTGTGGGCGCGCGATTTGGTCAACGAGCCGGCCAACGTGCTTTTTCCCGGCGAATTCGCGCGGCGGGCGTCGGCATTGCGCAAGCTTGGAGTGATTGTCGAAATCCTCGATGTGCCGGCGATGCGCAAGCTCGGCATGGGTGCGCTGCTTGGTGTCGGCCAGGGTTCGGCCCATGAGTCGCGGCTTGTGGTCATGCGGTGGAACGGCGGCAAGCGTGCCGCCGATCCGATCGCGTTCATCGGCAAGGGCGTTTGCTTCGATACCGGCGGCATTTCGATCAAGCCGGCGCAGGGAATGGAAGACATGAAGGGCGACATGGCGGGCGCGGCGTGCGTCGTCGGCCTCATGCATGCCCTTGCCTCGCGCAAGGCCAAGGCCAACGTCGTCGGCGTCATCGGGCTGGTCGAGAACATGCCTGACGGCAAAGCGCAGCGACCGGGCGATATCGTTACCTCGATGTCGGGACAGACGATCGAAATCATCAACACCGACGCCGAAGGGCGGCTGGTGCTTGCCGACCTCCTCTACTACACGAATAAGCGCTTCAAACCGCGCTTCATGGTCGATCTGGCGACGCTGACCGGCGCCATCATCGTGGCGCTCGGCCAGGAATACGCCGGCCTTTTTTCCAACGATGACAAACTCGTCGAGCGGCTGGCCAAATCCGGCGAGGCGGTCAGCGAGCGGGTGTGGCGCATGCCGCTTGGGCCGGAATACGACAAGATCATCGATTCAAAATTCGCTGACGTGAAAAACAGCGCCGGCCGCAACGCCGGGTCGATCACAGCGGCGCAATTCCTGCAGCGGTTCGTCGGCAAGACGTCGTGGGCGCACCTTGACATCGCCGGCACCGCGCTCGGCTCGCCGCAGACCGACATCAACAAAAGCTGGAGCTCGGGCTGGGGCGTTCGCTTGCTCGACCGCCTGGTCGAGGACCATTACGAGCGCTGATCGAGGATCGAGCCCTAGCGTCGCCTCAAATCAAGCGTCCGCCACTTTGAGCACGAGCTTGCCGAAGTTTTCGCCGTTGAACAATTTCAAGAGCGTTTCCGGAAAATTCTCCAAGCCTTCGACGATATCCTCGCGCGATTTGAGTTTACCGGCGGTGATCCAGCCGCCGATGTCGCCGATCGCTTGCGGGTAACGGGAGGCGTAATCGAATACGACCATGCCTTCCATCCGGGCGCGGTTGACGAGCAGCGAAAGATAATTGCTTGGACCTTTGATCGCCGTCGTATTGTTGTATTGCGAGATCGCGCCGCAGATCACGACGCGCGCGTGTCGCGCCAATTGGGCAAGCACGATGTCGAGAATATCGCCGCCGACATTGTCGAAGTAGACGTTCACGCCGTTCGGACAATGGGTGCGCAAGCTCTTGCGGACGTCCTCGGCCTTGTAGTCGATCGCGACGTCGAAACCGAGGTCGTCCCTGACGTAGCGGCATTTTGCAGCTCCCCCGGCGAGCCCGACCGCGCGGCATCCTTTGATTTTAGCGATTTGGCCGACGGTCGCGCCAACGGCTCCGGAAGCGGCCGAGACGACCACAGTGTCGCCCTCCTTCGGCTCGCCGACGTCGAGGAGCCCGAAATAGGCAGTCATGCCGGGCATGCCGAGCGTGTTGAGAAATTTCGGCAGCGGTGCCAGTCGCGGATCGACCTTCGTGAGCTGCGCGCCGTCCAGCGCGGCGAATTCTTGTACGCCGAGGCCGCCGACAACGTACTCGCCGGCCGCAAACTTCGGGTGCTTCGATTCGACCACCTGGCCGACCGCGCCAGCGCGCATGACGTCGCCGACGGCCACCGGGGCGATGTAGGACTTGCCCTCATTCATCCATCCGCGCATCGCCGGATCCAGCGAAATGCAGAGCACGCGCACGAGGACTTCGCCATCGCGCAGCACCGGCATCGGATTTTCGGTGAATTGCCAGTCGCCGCGCTTCGGCAAGCCGACGGGCCGCGCCGCCAGTCGGATTTGGTGGTTGATTTCACCGCTCATGTCGCGTCCGCCCTTGTTGGCCGTTGGTGATCGTTTAGCATGGGCGCAGTGCCGTCACGACCAAAGCCGCGCTGCGCGAGATGACCGAAATCTTGTTCTATCACCTGAAAGGGCAGTCACCCGAGCAAGTCTTGCCGGCGTTGTTGCAGAAGTCGCTCGACCGGGGTTGGCGGGCGGTCGTGCAGGCGTCCACTGAAGAACGTGTCGAAGCGCTCGATGCGCATTTGTGGACATGGCGCGACGATTCCTTTTTGCCGCACGGCACCTGGCGTGAAGCGGAAGCGGCGCACCAGCCCATTGTGCTAACCGTCGGCGACGACAACCCGAATGGCGCCGTGGTGCGTTTTCTCGTTGAGGGGGCGACGATGCCCTCCGACGTAGCGTCCTACGACCGTGTCGTCTTGCTGTTTAACGGTGAAGACCCCGACGCGGTTGAAGCCGCGCGCTCGCGCTGGAGCGAGGCCAAATCGGCCGGTTTTGAGGTCACATATTGGCAGACGGACGACAGAGGGGGCTGGCAGCGCAAGGCTTGAGCGAGCGGGCTCAGTCTCGTCTTAGAATTTTGTTGTATCTCATTGAATATAAGTAGTTTTACGTCTTAAGCATGAATTAGAAAGAGGGGGCTTGGCGGACTATTTCGCGACAATATATTTTTGCTCCGGGAGCAGAGAGGCTATATAGTGTCGCTACTATGAATAAGCATTCAGTGAAAAAGCGGCCGGCAAAAGCCAGCCGTAATCAAGTTGTTCGAAAGGCCGCTTCGCGGCAATTGCCGGGCAAGCGAGAGCCGCGTCCGCTTTCGGCTCAACCGGAGGCGGGCACCTCCACCATTGCGGTCGCCGCAGTCGCCGCCGTCGCTTCACAGCAGGCGGCGGTGCGGCCGATGTTGCGCGCGCACAAGTTCCGCATCGGTCAAACGGTCTTGTACACGTCGAGCCCAGTCAGCCGTCCGGGTGCCAGCGGAACCTACAAGGTCGTGAAGCTTTTGCCGTCGGACGGCGATGACTACCAGTACCGGATCAAAAACTCCGGCGAGGCGTTTGAGCGCGTGGCGAAAGAGAGTCAACTCGACCTCGAGCACTAAACGCCGCGAATTTGCGCGCGCCGCCGTCGCGAACTGACCAACCAAGGCTTCCGGGCTGGTGTGACTTCGGCGGCTAGGCCATACTTTGCCGCAGTCAGCGTTTTACCCGTGGCGGAGTGCGTTGATGCTGGGCGTTGATTCCGAGTTTGGTGCGTCGATTTTCCGCTTATGGCTGGCGGCGGGCTCGGCGATTTTACTCGTCCTCTTTTGCGTCCTTGCGATGTTCCAGACACAATCGCGCCTGATATCGAGCCCGGCGCGGCGCGTCGGTTTTGTCGTCGTCGGCGCCATCCTCGGCGCCGTCATAACTTGGGGCTTTCTCGACCGTCCGGTTTCGGGGGATCGCGCCGCCGAACGGCGCGCGTTTGAACTGCGCACCGAACAACTGGGCGCGCAAGCGCTGGCGCCGGGCTCGCCGCTCGCCTGCCTTGACGCTTTGGTCGGCGAGAGTGTGGAGGCAGCGTGCGAAAAGTCGCTGTTTGTCTCGGCGGCAAGTGTAGCCTCGGCAACGTCGTACACCGCCGCGAAGCTAACACTGCTGACCGGGGTGGGCGCCTATATTCAACGCGGCGGCGCCGACGTTGACGACCTCTTGGCCCAATTGCGCCGGTCGCTTGAAGCGGACCGCTTCGGTTTTGTGGCGCATGTGCTGGCGGTCCGTGACCACTGCACGAGCGAACATTGCAAGCCGCTGGCGCTGCTAAAGGATGCGACACAGGTCCGCGCCAACTTGGGTGCCGACAGGCTCGGCCGCTATCTTGAGCATTATGCCGCGGCTTGGAGCGCCGGGGCCGAGGTGGCTGAAGCAACGCCGCAGCCGAGCCACAAGCCCGTCAATATCGATTTCCCGACCGCCGCCTCGATCCCGCCGGTCAATATCATGAACCCCGAGCCTACCGGGCCGGTCTTGCCGGGCGCCGCTGCCGCTGCTGCCGCCAGCCCCAACCCGCCGGCCGCCGGCACCGGCTCCTCGCAGCGACACGCGCGAAAGCAGGCGCCGAGCAATGCTGCGCCTATGGCTGCGCCGGCCGCCGTTTCGAGCAGTTCCGCAGTCGAGCCCATCTGGCCGGAGCCAGTACCGCCGTCCCCGCCGTCAACACCAAGCCCGCAAGCTGTCTCTGGACCCGCACCTGCCGCGCCGGTTCAGCTTACTCCCTCGAACGCCAGCGCTGGTGCTGCTGCCCGCACACAATGACGCAGCAGGCCTAAGCACTCTGGCAATCCCGCATGTTCAGTTCCGTTCTTATTGCCAACCGCGGCGAAATTGCCTGCCGCATTGCGCGCACCGCCAGGCGGTTGGGCATGCGTACCATCGCCGTCTATTCGGCAGCCGACGCGCAGGCGCTGCATCGCCGCGTCTGCGATGAAGCGTACCTGATCGGCCCCGCCGAGCCGCGAGAAAGCTATTTGCGCATCGATCGCTTGATCGAGACCGCCAAAGCCGCGGGCGCCGAATGTATTCACCCTGGCTATGGATTTTTGTCGGAGAACGGCGATTTCGCCGAAGCTTGTGCGGAGGCCGGCATCGAATTTGTCGGTCCGCCGCCGCACGCGATCCGCGCCATGGGCCTAAAGGACCGCGCCAAGGCGCTCATGGAAAAAGCCAGCGTGCCGATCGTGCCGGGATACCACGGCGAGCGGCAGGAGGCGGCGTTCCTCAAAGAGCGCGCCGACGCGATCGGCTATCCGGTTTTGATCAAGCCGGCTGCCGGCGGCGGCGGCCGCGGATTGCGCCGCATCGACGATGCCGCCGATTTCACGCGGGAACTTGAGGGCGCAGTCCGTGAGGTGGCGGCAGCGTTCGGCTCCGGCCGTGTCTTGATCGAAAAGTATGTCGCCGCGCCGCGCCATGTTGAAATTCAGGTCTTCGCCGACAAGCACGGCAATGTCATTCATCTCGGCGAACGCGATTGTTCGCTGCAACGCCGCCACCAGAAAGTAATCGAAGAGGCGCCCGCGCCAGGCATGACCGAAGAACTGCGCGCGCAAATGGGCACAGCCGCGGTCGAAGCTGCCAGAGCCGTCGGTTATGTCGGCGCCGGAACCGTGGAGTTTGTCGCCGACGGCAGCCAAGGACTGCGCCCGGGCGGGTTCTGGTTCATCGAAATGAATACGCGGCTCCAGGTCGAGCATCCGGTGACCGAGGAAATCACCGGCCTCGATCTCGTCGCCTGGCAGTTCCAAGTGGCGGCGGGCCAGAAACTGCCGTTGACGCAGCCGCAAGTCCGCTTCGACGGCCACGCCATCGAGGCTCGCGTCTATGCCGAAGATCCGGAAAGCGGCTTCCTGCCGTCGACCGGACCGATCGTGGGACTTGAATTGCCGGCGGATGTTCGGGTGGAAAGCGGCGTCGAGGCCGGCGGCGAGGTCACGCCGTTCTACGATCCCATGATTGCCAAGCTCGTCGTGCATGCGCCGTCGCGGCAAAGCGCGCTTGAACGCATGGCGAGAGCGCTCGATCACACATTCGTCGCCGGCGTCCGCAGCAATGTCGCTTTTCTCGGCGCGCTCTGCCGCGCGGAAACATTTCGCGCGGGTAAAGTCGATACCGCCTTTATCGACCGCAATCTCGCCGAGCTCGGCGCCATGCCGCACGCGCCCGACCATGCGGCTGCGGCGTCTGGCGTTGCGCAGCTCATCGCCGGCGAAAGCGCCGACGTCGACGCGATGGGCGAAGGGCCAACTGAAGCGCGCTCGCCATGGGCGGCGCGCGATGGTTTCCAGCTTGGCGGGACGCGTTCGGTTACCGTCCCAGTCCTGGTTGATGGGCAAGACGCCGCGGCAGTCGTCTCGTACGACAAAGAGGGCGCGACCGTCGTGGTCGATGGCGCGGCACCGGCAGCGGCTGCCAAGGTCTTCGTTGCCCACGCGGACGCCTACGTTCTGCGCCACGGCCGGCAAACCCGGATTCAGCTCAAGGACGTTTCCACCGCCGCGGCGCAAGCCGGTTCAAGCGACGGCGTGATCAAGGCGCCCATGCACGGCAAAGTGCTCGAGCTTTTCGTCGGCGCCGGCGATAGCGTCGCCGGCGGTCAACGCGTTGCCGTTATTGAGGCGATGAAGATGGAACACACGTTGCGTGCGCCGTTTGCGGGCGTCGTCGCCGAGATCGCCGTCGGGGCGGGCGTGCAAGTTGTGGAAGGCGGGCGGATTATGGTGATCGAGCACGCCACGGTCGGATAGTGTGGTGCGATGGCTCTCCACCTGATCAAGCTGTGCGTTGGCGAGGATTCGGTCCGCGACCTCGAGGATTGGATCAAGCAAAGACTCAAGGAAAAGCGCAAACGCGGCGAAAAACCCGAACACATTCATCGCACCCGCATGGTGCCCAAGCGCGCCGATGAGCTCGTTGACGGCGGTTCCCTCTTTTGGGTAATCCGCGGCGAAATTGCCTGCCGGCAGCGCATCCGCGACGTACGGCCTTATCGCGATAAGGATGGTATCGGCCGCTGCGGCCTGGTGCTCGATCCCAAGGTGGTCCTGGTCGCGCCACGGCCGTTTCGCGCCTTTCAGGGCTGGCGCTACCTGGCGGCCAAGGACGCGCCGCTGGATCTCGACGCGGCGGCGCCCGGCGCGGCTGCGATGCCCGAAAAGCTTAGGCGCGAGTTACGCGAACTCGGCCTTATGTGAGGCCGGCAATCCTTCCACGCGCCAAGCCGCATAGCGCAGCCGGGATCGATCACCTAAAGTCCGTTCCAGCCAAAAGGCAGAACGCAAAAAACCTTAGGGCAAAGCGGAGCAAGATTATGATTATTGCGACACAGGCGGACGTTACCAAAGCGGTCCTAAGCGAGCTTGAGCGCGCGCCGGACCCGCGCTTCCGCCAAATTATGTCGGCCTTTATCCGCCATTTGCACGATTTCGCCCGCGAAACCCGGCTGACCGAACAAGAATTTCAAACCGCCGTCGCTTACATCAATGCGCTCGGCCAGCATACCAATGAGAACCACAATGAAGCCGTGCTGATGTCGGGGACGCTGGGTTTTTCCGCGCTGGTCTGCCTGCTCAACAACGGCGATAACGGCCAGACCGAAACCGACGCAAGCCAGCTCGGCCCATTCTGGCGCATGCATTCGCCGCCGACGAAAAGCGGCGACTCGATCGTGCGCTCACCGACGCCGGGGCCGGCTCTTTTTGTCGATGCCTATTATCGGGACGTCCACGGCAAGCCGATCGCGGGCGTCGAGGTTGACGTCTGGCACTCCTCGCCGGAGGGCTTTTACGAGAACCAGGATCCGGCACAGGCCGACATGAACTTGCGCGGCAAGTTCACCACCGATGCCAGCGGTCATTTCAGCTTCCGCAGCGTCAAGCCTGCCGGTTACCCCATTCCAGTCGACGGCCCCGTCGGCGACCTGTTGCGCGCGCAAGGCCGGCACAATATGCGCCCGGCGCATTTGCATTTCCTCGCCTATAAGCCCGGCTTCAAGACGCTGGTGTCGCAGGTCTATCCGCCCGACGACAAATATATCGACACCGATGTCCAGTTTGGCGTCACGCGGCATTTGCTCGGTAATTTCGTGCGTCATGATCAAGGGCCGGCCCCGGCCGCTGACGTCACCCCGCCGTGGTATTCGCTGACTCATAATTTCGTCGTGGAGACCGGTGTTGCGCGCTTGCCACGCGCGCCGATCACCGGCAAAGCCGAAGGTGACCGGCCGGAAATTCCTCATCTCGAGCTGGCCTGATTACCGGCGACGCCAACGCCGTCCATAAAATCGAAAAAAATGGGGGAGGGCGGAATATGCTGCGCAGGACTTTGCTCAAGGGCATGGCGGCAACCGCCGCCATCGGTTTCGGGACGGGGTGCGGCGCGGCCGAAGAAGCTCTCAAGATGGGGGTCAGCATCCCCTTGACCGGGGCCGGGTTTAACGCCGTCGGCCGGCAACTCGCGGCCGGACTCAAGCTTTACGTGGCCCAGCACGGCAATGTCGTTGCCGGGCGAAAGCTCGAGATCACGGTCCGCGACGACGGCGGTGTCGCGGACAACGCGCGCCGTATCATTCAGGAAATGATCGTCAACGACAGGGTCGGCCTTATCGGCATCGGTATTACGCCGACCGCGTTGGCGATCGCACCGCTCGTGACCGAGGCCAGGATTCCCACGCTGGTGATGAGTTCGGGGGCGTCCGTCACGGTGACTAAATCGCCATACATGGTGCGGGCCGGATTCCTGCAGGGCCAGCAAGCGTGGGTCATGGCCGAGTGGGCGGCCAAAAACGGTAGCAAGCGCGTCGTTACTCTCGTCAACGACTGGGCGCCCGGAATCGAATCCGAGACGGCTTTTAAGACCCGCTTCCAGCAGATGGGCGGCGAAATCATCGAGTCGATCCGCATTCCGCTTGCCAATCCAGATTTTGCGCCGTTTTTGCAGCGTGTCCGCGACATCAATCCCGACACCGCCTTTATCTATTTTCCCGGCACGCAGGCCAGCATCTTCGCCAAGCAATTCGCCGAGCGCGGGCTCGGTAGTTCCGGGATCAAGATCATCGGGCCCGGCGACCTCACTGACGACGACGATCTCAACACCATGGGCGACCAGATGCTCGGCATGATCACCTCGGGCTCCTATTCGGCCGCACACGATTCCCCGCTCAACAAGGCCTATGTCGCCGCGTTTGAGCAGGCCAATGGTTTTCGTCCCGATTTCGTTTCCGTCGGCGCTTATGACGGCCTGCATATGGTCTACGAGGCGTTGAAGAAAACCGGTGGCAACGCAGACGGCGATGGTTTGCTCGCGGCGATGAAGGGTATGGCGTGGGAAAGTCCGCGTGGACCGATTTCGATCGATCCGCAGACCCGCGACATCGTCCAAAACATCTACATCCGCAAGGTCGAGAAGGTGAATGGCCAGCTCTACAGCGTCGAGTTTGCGACCTTCGAAGCGGTAAAGGACCCGATGAAGAAGCCGGCTAATTGACCGCGTCGTTGGCTAAACGGTGATGTTGTCGATAAGCCGGGTCTTGCCAAGGCGCGCCGCGACGAGAAGCCGAAGCGGACCATCCTTTACCGAAGCGATCGGCGCCAGCGTTTGCGCGTGACGCGCTTCCAAGTAATCAAGCACGAAACCGGCCTTGGCGATGGAAGCGCGGCCGTCTTCGAGCGTCGGCGCAATGGGTCTACCGGCAGCGATCCTAGAAGCGCATTCCTTCAGTACGCGGTAGAGCGTCGGCGCGGCGGCGCGCTCGCCGGCCGAGAGATAGGCGTTGCGCGACGACAGTGCCAAGCCGTCGGGCTCCCGCTTGGTCGGCGCGCCGACAATGTGCGTTTTCAGGTCAAGATCGCGAGCAAGCCTCGTGACTACTTTTAGTTGCTGATAGTCCTTCTCGCCGAATAGCGCGATATCCGGCGTGCACTGGATGAGGAGCTTGGCGACAACGGTCGCAACGCCGGCAAAGAAATGCGGGCGGAAGGCATCCTCCAGACCTACCATCGCTGCGCCCAACGGAACGATACGGGTTGCAAAGCCTTCCGGATACATAGCCTCGACCGACGGGGCCCAGATTGCGTCGGCCTTCAGCGATGCAAGCGCGCCGACGTCCGTTGCGAAAGTGCGGGGGTAAGCCGCTAAATCCTCATGCGGGGCGAATTGTGTCGGATTGACGAAAATCGAAACGATGACCCGGTCGGCGTGGCGTTGCGCCAGGCGCACCAAGGCAAGGTGGCCGGCATGCAGCGCCCCCATGGTCGGTACGAGCGCGACCTTTTCCTGTCTTGCGCGCCATTTTGTAAGCATGCGCTCGAGCGTCGGCTGTGTGCGTATCACCACCGGGCGGCGGCGCTTTGAGCCTTTTGATTTTCCTATCATGCTTTTTGCTCGGGCCGGTTCCGGCGTTGCAACGCAAGCACACACGCAGCGCATTCGGCGTCGCCCGCGTGGTTAATGATTAACTTATCAGAGTCGATGCTGTATCTTGACGGTAAGCGCTGCAAGCCAGAGAAGGGATCGCCACGCAGAGGTTGCGTAACCCATGTTAATGCAGGCGGACATTGGCAAGCCGTTCTCGGCACATGTCATCGTCCTTGGCAACGAAAAGGGCGGTTCTGGTAAGTCGACCACGGCTATGCACGTTGCTGTCGCGCTGTTACAGGCCGGTCAGCGCGTTGCCACCATCGATCTCGACTCGCGCCAGCGCAGCTTTACGCACTATGTCGAAAACCGCCGCGATTGGGCGGCGCGCGCCGGCATCAAACTCGCGCATTCCCGTCATTACTGCGTCGCCCGCGGGTTTGGCTTGCGGCTCGATGAAATTGAATCCCAGGAATTTGCCGCTTTCGCCGACGCCGTCGGTGCGGTCGAGCAAACCCACGATTTCGTCGTCATCGATACGCCGGGCACCGATTCATATCTGATGCGGCTTGCCCATTCGATGGCGGACACATTGATAACGCCGCTCAACGACAGCTTCGTCGATTTCGACGTGCTCGGCATCGTCGATCCCACCACCTTCGAACTGACCGGCGTCAGCCATTATGCGGAAATGGTCCGCGAAGCGCGCCGTCAGCGCCGCCTGGTCGACGGCGGCCTGACTGACTGGGTGATCGTGCGTAATCGGCTGTCGACGCTCGGCTCGCGCAACAAGCGCCTGGTCGGCGCTGGCGTCGAAGCGCTGTCCCGGCAGCTTGGTTTCCGGGCCGTCGACGGTTTTGCGGAGCGCGTGGTGTATCGTGAGTATTTTCCGCGCGGTCTCACCGCGCTCGACGAGATCGAGGACATTGCACCGAACTTGCGCTCCAACCCGTCGCACTTGACCGCGCGCGATGAAGTCAAGAACCTTATCGAGTCGCTCAAACTGCCGATCGACGAACGGGGCAAACGGCGCGCCGCGGCGCGCGCCGAATGGGCGGCTTCGGCCGATAAACCGCTCGATACCCACGGTCTGCTTGCCGATTAGTGCGGGCTTACCCAGCCCATTGCGCCGGCTCTTGCCGGAGGCCACCTTAGGGCGAGGTTTCAACCTCGGCCCGTAAGGCGTCCGGCGATGAGCAACGAACGGTCTGGCCAAACACCGGCTTCGAATATCGAGCCGGCCCAACCGCAGGCGCCGGATCGTGCTCCTGCGCCCTCGCCGCGCGCGGAGCTCGACGCCTTTCTCAGACAGGTCGATGCGCTTGGTCCGGCTGCCACGGCGGATGGTCGCGGCCGGCTCGTTTTTGCCCTCGACGCTACCATGAGCCGGCAGCCGACTTGGGATCGGGCGTGTGTGTTGCAGGCCGATATGTTTCGCGAAGCGGCGGCGGCCGGCGGCGGTCTCGATGTCCAGCTGGTCTACTATCGCGGGTTTGGCGAATGCCGCGCTTCGCCGTGGATCGCGGAGCCGCAGCGGCTCGGCGAACTCATGTCGCGCGTCGAATGCCGCAGCGGCGAAACCCAGATCGGCAAGATTTTGGCGCATGCCTGTCGAGAGAGCGATGAGGCCAAGGTCGCAGCCCTGGTATTTGTCGGCGACGCCATGGAGGAATCGCTCGATCGATTATCCGCCGGCGCCGGCGATCTCGGCTTGCGCGCCGTTCCGGCCTTCATGTTCCAGGAGGGCAACGACCCGGCCTGCGAACAAGCGTTCCGCACGGTCGCACGCCTGACGCATGGCGCGTATTGCCGCTTCGCGCCGGGCGCCGCCGACGAATTGCGCGAACTCCTGCGTGCGGTTGCGGCGTACGCTGCCGGCGGCCGCGAAGCGCTTACGGACCTCAAGGCGCGGCATTCGTCGGGCGCGGTGAGGCTGCTCGAGCAGCTCAAATAACCATGCCCATTATTCTCGGCGTCGTCGTTCTTCTCCTGCTGTTGTGGGCGGCGAACGGTTTTTCCAAAGCCGATCCGAAGCAAGCGGCGAAGGCATTGCGGTCCATCGGCGGCGGCGGCGCGCTGTTATTCGCAGTGTTTTTGCTTTTTCGGGGTCAGATCGGGCTCGCCATTCCGCTTGGCGCCGTTGGGCTGGGCTTGCTCGGCTGGTCTTTGCCCTGGCCCGCGAGCCTTGCCGGCTGGGCGCAAAGGGGTGCGGGCCAAAAGTCGCGCGTGCGTTCGGCGTTTCTCGAGATGGAGCTTGATCCCAACAGCGGCGCGATGACGGGCCGCATCCTCGCCGGCCGCTATGAGGGCGCTCCGCTTGATGCGCTCGACGTGCCGACATTGGTCGGCTTCTTCGGCGACATCGACGACGACAGCCGCCGTTTATTGATGGCTTATCTTGATCGCAGGGAGCCCCGCTGGCGTCAGGACTCGCAGTACGATGCGGCAGCGGGGCGGGGGAGCGGCGGCTCGCCCTCCGGAAAAATGACGGATGAGGAGGCTTATCAGGTCCTTGGCCTTCAGCCCGGAGCGAGCGCCGACGAGATTGGCCGCGCCCACCACTCCCTCATGAAGAAACTGCATCCCGACCAAGGGGGGTCGACGTATCTCGCGGCCC